>JABFXX010000429.1 GCA_013368795.1 Kofleriaceae bacterium | reverse complement strand
CGCGTCACGATGGGCGCACGAAGGCGAGCAGCGCGTCTATGTATGCCTCCCACGCCTCCACCTGCGGCAGGTGGCCCACGCCGGGAAGAGCGACCAGCTTCGCGTTCGGGATCGCCTGCGCTGCGGCCCGGCCTAGCGCTGCGTAGTCGCCGAGCGTGGCGGCGACCGCGGCGGAGGCGCGCTGCTTTCCGATCGCGGTCCGATCGCGCTCGCCGATCACGAGCAGGGTAGGGACCGCGAGCCGCGACAGCTCGTGCACGACCGGCTGCGTGAACACCATGTCCGACGTGAGCGCCGCGTTCCATGCAACCTCGCGGTAGCGCGGGTGCTTCGTCCACCCGGCGAGGATCGTGACGAGCTCGTCGTAGGCGGGCTTCCACTGGCCCGCGAAGTACGCCTGCTGCATGTACGCGCGGATCGATTCCGGCGTCGCGGCCAGCTCGGTCGCGAGCAACTCGTCGACGGTCGCCGGAGGCACGCCCTTGGCGCGCCAGTCCTCGAGGCCGATCGGGTTGACGAGCGCGAGCTTCTCGACACGCGTCCCGTACATGAGCGCGAACCGTATCGCGAGCATGCCGCCCATCGAGTGACCGACGACGATCACCGAGCCAACCCCAGCGTGCTCGAGCAGCTGGCGCGTGTTGTCGGCGAGCGCCTCGAACGAGAACTGGTAGCACGCGGGCTTGGCGGACTTCCCGAATCCGATTTGATCGGGTGCGATGACACGAAACCCAGCCGCGGTCAGCGCCACGATCGTGCGCGCCCAGTAGCCGGCCGAGAAGTTCTTCCCGTGCAGCAGCAGCACGGTCTTGCCATTGGCTGCCCCCGTCGCGGGCGCGTCGATGTACGCCATCTCGAGCCGCTGCTGCTGGCTCGCCACCTCGACGGTGCGCACCGGGTACGCGTACGCGAGCGTCGTGAGCCGTGGATCGAGCGCGCCGGGCGGGACTTGCGCCGCTGGCGTGGGAGTCGTCGCGCGCGTCGGCGACGGGGCGCAGGCAGTGCAGAGCATGACGAGAAGTGCGTACAGGCGCATCGCGCAACCCTTCCATGCACGGCGCTCTTCGTCGAGCGGAGGACGCTCCTCCGACTACGCGCGGTCTCGCGCGAGGTGATCGACCATCGCGCGCGACATCAATCGGTGCGTCGAGTGCGGGGGCAGGCCTCGTGCGCCTCGACATTCGAGTTGCTCAGATCAACCGTGCAGGTCTTGCACCGCGAATTGGACAATGGAGAGAACGTGAGCGAGCGCCTGCCACGCATATCGGGATCACCGATCGAGTATCGGTACCGACAGGCGTCATACGGCATGAAGCTGGAAGCCAGCTCGAATGTTCCGACCGACCTCAGGGTGGTGCCGGCGACCGAGTAGATCCACAGCGTGCGCGAGTAGTAGCGGGGATCGTTGTGTGTCTCGACGAGCAGCTCGTCGCTGCCATCACCATCGAGGTCCAGCACCGAGACAACCTCTACCGTGCATTGCTCGTCGCCGCGGTCATCGAAGGAGGGACAATCCGACGGTAACGACGCGATCACGTTGCGTGCGTCCTCGCTGACGAGGGCCAGTACGGAGGGGCCGCCAAGCCCAGATATGCCAGAGCTGCCGACCACAGCGAGTGCTGGCTGCGGAAACTTCCCCGGCACACATCGGTGGATCTTCTCGATCCGCGGATAAGCGTCGCGTATCAAGGCGCCACGGACGGTCGCGTCGTCCGGACATGCAATGGCAGCCGGTGCGGGTGTGAGCGGTGCCGGCGCCGCCTGATTCGGCACGCTCGCAGGAGTCGGCGAAGCAGTGCCACACCCCAACAACGACGCGAGCAGGAGGCCTCTCATGCACGAGTACTCTATCAGCCCACGTGAACCGGCCCGACCCGCATCGATCTGTCCTTGTATTTCCAACCAGGATCTTGGATGACCCCCGATCGTGGCTTCCCAACCGCCCTCCTGGTTCTCCGAGGCAGCCCTGACCGTGGAATCGCTCGGGTTCTTCTCCGATGCCGACGCCCCTGGCAACACCGAGCTCTGGGAGCTCTGGCAGCGCGACGACTCGACCTCGATCGAACCAGTGGAGCGGGAGGCGGTCCTTCGCATTCTGTCGCTCGATGCGTCGCGGTGTTGGCGAGTCGGTCGCAAGCAGTTCGCCCCAGCTCGTGGGAGCGAGCTCGTGCGGACGTGGTTTGACAAGCTGTCGGCCATCAGCCGGGGCCACCTCGATGTGGAAGCGGTGGATGAGATCTGGGTCAGACGATGGCTGTTCGGCGGTCACAAGCTCGCGCGCATCGTGTTCCGCGCCAACGACGCGACGCTGAGCGCAGCCCCTGTACTCGACGACGACACCCTCGCTGTTCGCGACGTGCTGGCGATGGCGAACGCTGCCTTGACGTACGGCTCGTTCGTGACGATCCGTCCGATGGCGGATGCGGCGGACGTCGGCTCGGACCTCGTATGCTGGGTCGACCCCAAAACCCAGCAGCGACTCGCAGAGGTGGGGCTGGATGCATCGGCGCCGCCGACGGCGCTGGAAGTCTTCCGCGAAGGACGGCTGCGACAGACCGCGCCGGCCCCGGAGCCGGCAACTTCCGAGTCGCTGTTTGCCAAGCTCGAACAAGCGGCGAAGCAGGACGTGAGCATCGACCTGGCGTCGCTTCGCAAGCCGGCGTGGCGTCCGAAGGTCGTCGATGGCGAGCAGCCAGAAACGATCGACAAGTTCGGCGGAATCCCATGGCTCCCTGCGCGCAAGCGGATGCCGAAGTGCCCCACCTGCAAAGGGCCGACGTCGCAGGCTCTCCAGCTGAGCCTTGTATCGTTGCCTCTCCAGCTCGGCATCGATGGCACGCTGCAGGTGTTCTTGTGCGCCGGCGAGGACCCAGGCGCTTGTTTCACCGACCATGGCGGATTCGTGGTCCGTCTCGAAACGGCGGAAGTAAAACCGCGCGGCAACGATGCCGGTCCGCGTCGCGCGGCCAAATCGATCGTCGGCTGGGAAGAGATCATCGACGAACCTGGACACGCAGATTGGCCGGCAGAGATCAGCGATGACGCATGCGAGGACTTCTTCGATGCCCCGGCCGATGGCGATAAGTGCGGCGGTTACGGTCACTATCCCCAAAGCGGCCAGCCGCGCTGTCTCCACCCGAGGTGTGACAAGGGCCAACTCGTCTTTCAGCTCGAGTCGAGCTGGGAAGGCATCCTCGAGAACGCCTACTTCGGCGACTACGGCAAGCTCTTCATCTACGTCTGCACCGAACACAGCGTGCCGATGGCGACCGGACACATCGAGTACTAGCAACTCTCGATTCCCTCAGGAGGCAGCGGCTCTTCGGACCCGGCTCTCGAATGCCGAACGTTGCCGCGGCCGAGCTGTCGTCGCGCGCACCCGGAACGCGTGTTACGAGTACGTTCACAGCATGCGCCTGGAATCGATGGTGGCGTGGCGGTCACGCGCAGCGGTCGCGATCGCGATCGGCCTCGTCGGCGGAATCATCCTTGGTGGGTATGCGCTGTTTCAGCTGGCGGTCAACGGGCTCGCAAGCCACGGATGCCGCGGCGGTGGCTGCGAGACGCTGTTGCAGGACGACGCGGCCCACTACGAGTCTCTGCTGCGCATTGCCATCTACGCCGGAGGCGCCCTGGTGATCGGCGGCATCATCGCCATGAGGGTGCTCGGGAAGCGGATCAAGCAGCTGCGTCAGGGCACCTTGCCCGTCGCATATGACCGCGGTCTATGACGAAGCGTTCGACGCGACCAGCGGCATGTTCTCCGAGAAGTGCGAGGCAGGCGTGATGGCCGTCGCCGAGAGCTTTCATCTCGCGTACGACGCCGGGCAGGGCTCGGACCTAACGCGCAAGACCAAGAAGCCGCGATGAAGAGCCTCGTCTTGGCTTTCGCGCTAGCAGCGTGCAGCGGCACAAGTAAACCCGTGGTGACGCCGGGCCAGGTCGTCGTCGCGGGCGACACGACGTTTCGCACGCACGAGAACAACGCGATCGAGGTGAGTGTCGTGCGCCGGCACGGCGGCAAGGAAGCGACCGGCATCGCGACGCTGCATGACGTCGCGCTCGATGCCGCGCAGAACTCGCCGCTCGTCGGCGTCGCAGCGGGCCGCGCATGGTTGTCGCTCGAGCACGCGCTCACGAGCGAGCCGGCGGCGGCCTACGAAGCCGCGCGCAAGGGCGTCGACGAGCTCGGAACCGCCTATCGCATGAAGCGCGAAGGCAAGCATGTCATCGACGACACCGGCAGCACACTGAAGCTCGCCGAGATGTCGGCGGCGCAAGGCGACCTCGGGCGCGCGGCCGCGCAAACGGCAGACGTGCTCGCGTCGCGCATCGAGATGTACTTGCGCGTGTTCAAAGGGTCGGTCGAATAGACCTCGCCCTCGCTGCTCGAGAGTCATCCCCGGGTTGAGGGTCGACTCGAGCCGCGCATCAAGAAGCTGATCGGTCTCGTCGAGCAGATCCTGGTCAAGAATCCGTACCTCGAGAGGTCATTTGATGAGGCGATCGACCCGATACGTAGCGTCAAGTAGCGCCGCACTGGCGCTCTTGTTCGTCGAGGTCGGGTGTTGGTCATCGCCAACGTCGAGTCCAGCAGAGGCTCCGACGAAACCGTGGATCGACGGGCCTCGAGAGATGGCCGAGCGGACGCTTCGAGGCGATGCGCCGTTCGATCTCGCGTTTCCCAAGCAGACACCGCCGCGGCCCTGGAGGCGTGCTACGAGTACGTTCACAGCGTGCGCGTTGAATCGATGGTGGCGTGGTGGTCACGCGCAACAGTCGCCATCGTTATCGGCTTCGTCGGCGGAGTCGTCGCTGGTGGGCGGGCCGTACTCGCTGCCTGAACATCGAATCGATAGGATACCCCGATGGCCAAGAACCCTCTCGTCGCGGAGCGTGAGCTCATCCGAGGCGCGGCTCGTTTCGCCGACCTCGTCTACGTCGTCTGCAGAGCCAAGGCGCTGATCGCCCAGGACATCGCGCACTCGAGCGTCATCGCCGTCGACCAGGGGGACTGGAGCGACGCCGGGGACCCGACGACCTGGAGCTCGACCGCGATCGCGGTGGCGCGGCTACCCGAGGAGAAGATGATCCTCATCGGCGAAGACGGTGATGTCATGACGTACGTCGGCGGCGAGTCCACGACCGAGAAGCTCAAGCCCGCGCCGGTCATGATCCGGAACGCCCGCGAGATCGGCGGCCACGTCTACGCGTGCGGCATGAAGCGCCAGGTGTACAAACGCAGCGGCGAGAAGAAGTGGGTGGCGATCAACGCGCCCGCCGCCGGCGCCACCGAGAAGTTCGGCTTCGAGGCCATTCATGGCTTCTCCGACAAGGAAATCTACGCGGCGGGCTGGGGTGGCGAGATCTGGCAATACGATGGCAAGCGGTGGACGAGCCGCACGAGCGGCGTCGAGCACACACTCACCGCGGTGTGCTGCGCTGGCGACGACGAGGTCTATGTCGCCGGCGTTCACGGCACGTTGCTCCGCGGCCGCAACGACACCTGGCAATCCATCCCCACCACGACCACGGCCGACCTGTGGGATCTGTGCTGGTTCCAGGACCGGCTTTACGTCGCCACCATGACTGGCCTCTTCGTGCTCGACGGAAAGAAGCTCGTGCCGGTGAAGTTCGGTAAGGAGAAGCCCGCCACCTGCTACAGCCTCTCGACTTCCGAAGGAGTTCTCTGGTCTGTCGGTCTCGGGGACGTCGCGTCGTTCGACGGCAAGAAGTGGCAGACGTACTGAGCAGGCGCGAACGCTCCATGGAGGAGCTGCTGGGCCACTCCACGATCCTGATGACCGCTGATCGGTCGGCTGATGACGACGGCGATGTCGTACGGGCGAGCACGGACGTGATCTCGCCGACGATCGAGATGATCCGCGCGGTGCGCTGCGCTGCGTCCGCGTAGAGCGCGCTCGACGTTGCGCTGCAGTCTACGAGCGACGCGTCGCGGTCGGCGCGGTTCCGTAACAGCGCGTCTGCGCCGCCGCTCAGCGCTAGGCCTCGGGATGAGCACGGCGACCGAGCGTGACATCGTGTACACCACGGCCGGAGACCGGCCGCTCGAGGAAATCCAGCTGAGCCTCGATGGCCGGACCTGGTCGATTCTTCAGACTGGCCTGGTCGTCAGTCGCGAGCAGGAGGTGGCGTTCTTACGCGCGCAGAAGACGGCGCCACGGCCGTACGGCATCGTGCTGTGGCCCGCGGCGATCGCGCTCGCACACGATCTCGCGACGCGCGACCTCGCCGCGAAGCGGATCCTCGAGCTCGGCGCCGGGACCGGGTTGCCCGGCATCGTCGCCGCGGCGCGCGGCGCGCGCGTGGTGCAGACCGATCATCAGCAGCTCGTGCTGGACCTGTGCACGCGGAACGCCGCCCGCAACGGCGTCACGACGATCGAGCACCGCATGGCTGACTGGACCGCCTGGGAGGACGCGGCACGTTACGACGTCATCCTCGGGGCAGACATCCTCTACGCCGAATCGCTCCATCCGCACATGCGGCACATCTTCGACGCGAACCTCGCGACGAGCGGTACCGTGCTCCTGGCCGATCCGTTTCGCGACACGAGCGTGCGCCTGCTCGAGGCAATGCAGGCGGACGGCTGGCGGATCACGATGGACAAGTGGACCGTCGCCGTCACGCCGCGGCCGCGACCCATCGGCGTGTTCACGCTGGTCCGGGCGTGACCGCTCACCTCGAGCGCGCCACCGGCCTCGATCAACTGCTTCAGAAGCGCCACGTGGCCTTGGCGAGTCCTTCGCTCGACGTGCGCTCGCTCATGTCCTCATCGCGCTCGCCGGGATCGGCGACACGCTCACCCGTTGAAACCATGCCCTCATGCGGCCATGTTCGAGACCGCGTGCACGGCAATTAGCGCGTCGACCGACGCAGGGCAACGTGCCGGTCGTGCGACTGTCGGCGGATGGCGCTTCAGATCGTTCTCCGCGAGGCCAATCCTCTCAAGCTACGCGGCGTCCTGGCCGGCGCGGCGACTGCCGACGGTGCATTCCTCGTCGGAAACCTGAAGTCGGGTGAAGGCGTTGCTCGCGCGACCGGCGAGAAGGTCGCGCTCGCCGGCAAGCTGCCCGAGTTGCGTCAGGTCAGCGGCGCGGCAGCGCACGGCCCCACGTGGTACGTCGCCGGGTTCTCGGGCGTGTTTCGCTCGACGGACGCCGGGAAGGGTTGGGAGCGCGTCGTCTCGGATGCCACGAGCAACGTGCGCGGTGTCGGCGTCGATGCCGCGGGGCGCGCGTGGGCGCTGCACGACGACGGGACGATCGTGTGGTCCGACGACGGCACGCGGTGGACCAAGCTCGGGCGCGCGGGCGGGAAGGGCGGGCGGGTCGCGACGGCGGGCGGGCGCGTGTATTTCCTCGGCAAGGGTGTCATCGCGACGGTGATCGGCGACAAGCTCGTCACTGCGGCTGCTGGCAAAGAGCCGTTGAACGGCCTCGCCGCGACCGCCGACGGTGTACTCGTCGCCGGCGGCGAAGACGGCTACCTGTATCGCACGCCGATCGCCGAGGGTGAGCTGCGGCCGTTCACGCGCTCGCGCGCTCCGATCGCGAAGGACGCGTGGATCGAGGCGGTCGCCGCGCACGACGGCGTCGTCGTTGTCGCGAGCGGAAACACCGTGTGGCTCACCGCCGATGGCGCGGAGGCGAGCAAGCTCGCGACACTGCCTGGCAAGGTGATCGTGCGCTCGCTGACCGCGACGCCGGCGGGCACCTGGATCGGTGCGGAACACCTGCCGGGCTATGAGGGGACACTCGCGTGGCTGCCGGCGCGCGCAGCCGCCGCTGCGACCGCTCCTGCCGTCGCGCCGACGCGCATGGTGCGCTCGCCCGCGCCGTTGGTGTCACCACGCCGCGACGCCGCCGCACTCGCGTGGAAGGAGCGCGAGGAACTGTCGATCTCCGACGCGTTCCAGCGCCTCGCCCTCGGCAAGACCCTGATCACGAAGCTTGCCGCATTCGACCCGAAGCAACGCGTGCTGCTGTTCGACGGCCACCTCCGCACCGAGCGCCTCGAGGCGCCGTCGACGAGCGCCGGGCCAACGTCGATCGTCGTGCGCGGCGACCTCGACGTCGACGGTATCGAGCTCGCGTCCGACGACAAACCGCTGTTCCTGATCGTAACGGGCGAGCTGCGCGCACGCTACGCATGGCTGTTCGGCACGGTGCACGTGCACGTCGCCAAGGGCGCGCGGCTGTCCGAGTTGCTGGTCGCCACGGGCGGTGACGACGACGGCTGGCTCGACGTGCGCGGCGGGCTTACCGCCCAGGCGATCGTGCAGACACCTGGCTCGATGATCCAGATCAAGGGCACGCTCGACGCGCTCGTGATCGGCACCGACGACGAGGTGCCCTCGCCGGCGTATGGCGCGGAGGACGCACCGAGCCTGTTCGTGCCTGCCGCGCTCGACGACAACGAGCTCGATCCCGACGGTGTTCGCAAGCTGCTGCGCGCGAAGCGCCCCGTGTTCCTGCCCGAGATCCCTTCGCCTCTCTCGAGCGCAACGTCGCGATCGATCCCGAGATGATCGAGCATGCCGCAGCGGGCACGCCGCGGCGTAGCCTCGGTAGGAAGTAGCAGCGTGTGTCGCCGAGCTCGGAGAGTTGTTGCGCCGCACGGGCGCTGGTCCCGTCCGCCGCTCGAGCACAGTGCAGCGCGATCGAGCGGCTCGACGCCACGGTCGGCCCCGGCAGCACACTCCTCCGCGCTACATTACTGCTCAGATGCAGTGGACGAGATATGACGATGCTGCGTGAACCAGCGGTCGTGGGTCAGGCACTCCTGGATCGGCTGGCGAGCGCGCCGACGCAGACGCCCGACGAGACCGGGCGCCTGCACCCGGCCACGCGCACGCTCCGGCTCCGCCTCGCGCTCGGTGCGCCCGGGCCGGGCCTGCTGCTGCCGTTCGCGATCGGCTGCGCGGTGTGGAGCGTGTTTCCGCTGACGCGGCTGGCGAAGGAGATCCGGACCGACGGGACCGGGATGCGCGGCATGATGATCGCGTTGGGCGTGTGCTCCGTGCTGTTCGCGGTCGCGTTCCTGGCGTACGCGTGGCGCCGCCACCGCGCAATGGCGGCCCGCCGCGCCGCGCGGCTCGCGGTCGCCCAGACCTGGCCCGCGGCACAGCCGTTCGAGGTCACCGGGCTGGAGAGCTGGCTCGTCGCAGACCGGCCGCTGTTCGATCTGCACGCGACCGGCGCGATGGACCAGGCCAAGCTCGCGGCGGCGCTGCGCCACATCGCACCGGCCGCGACCGTCGAGCCCGCCGGCGTGCACGTCTTTCGCATCGAGCTGCCGCCGGTGGAGGTCCGCACCAACCGCGGCATGCTCCGCTACGCGGACTTCCCGCTGCTCGAGCGCGTGTTCGCCGGGCTGATCGTCCCGCTGCACGGCGAGGGTTGCGTGGCGCGGGTCACGATGGGCGGGCTGGTGCCGTCCTCGGGGATGTGATCGCCGCGACTGAGTCGATGGCGCGCGGCCTCGCGTCCGACGGCGCAGCGCTCTGGAAGCACACGAGCGACAGCATCGCCCGCTTCGACGGCAAGCGCTGGAAGCCCACCGCGCTGCGCGCGCCGGCGATGTGACGATCGGTGCAACTACGTCGTCGTCGACAATACGCCGCTCGCCACGGTCGGCCGCACCGCAGCCGATCTCGAACGGAATCAGGTCCGCTGACACCTACTTCACGTTCTTGTCGTTCGACTTCACGACCGCGGTGCCCGCGTGGACCCGTGCGGCATCGGCGCTCGCCGACGGTATTTGCCGTCGCGCAAACACGGTACGGCGTCCGAGGTTCGCGGGGCACGGTTTCGGACCACAGTTGCGAGTGACCGCGCTCTACGTTGTCGCGTTTCTGTCGAGCCTCGGCTTCAGCATCGTGCTGCCGTTCATGGTGCCGCTCGTCCTGCGGCTCGGTGGGAACGCCTTCGTCGTCGGTGCGATCGGGGCGCTGTTCTGGAGCGCGCAGCTCGTCGGTTCGACATGGCTCGGCACGCTGTCCGATCGGATCGGCCGCAAGCGGGTGCTGTTCCGCAGTCAGCTCGGTGCGATGGCGGCGTGGCTCGTGTTCCTGTGTGCGCTTGACGCGCCGCGCATCGAGCTGTTGCACGTCGACCGTGCGGGTCTCGGCACTTTCGTGATCACACTGCCGCTCGTGTTGATCGCGCTCGCGCGCTTCACCGACGGCCTGTTCAACGGCAGCATCTCGGTCGCCAGCGCCTACGTCGCCGATTTCAGCGACGGTGACAAGCGCAAGCTGTACTACGGGCGCCTCGGTGCGGCGTCGAGCCTCGGTTTTGTCGTCGGACCGATGCTGGCGGGCTTCAGCGCCCGGGGCGGCCTCGACGTCGGCGCGGTGGTGGTGCTCGCGTTCGTGCTCGCGGCGATCGCGGCGCTGCTGATCCGGTTTCGACTTCCCGCTCTGTCGCCGCGGCCGGGCGCTGCGCTCGAGGTGGCTCGTCAGGGCGGCGTGCGCGCACACAAGCCGCTCGGCGGCGGCTGCTCCGAGGCCGTGCGCCAACCGCGCTGGCGCGTGCGCGCGATCCTCTCGATTCCCGAGGTGCGTCCGCTGATCGGGCTGTACTTCCTGATCTACCTCGCGTTCAGCATGTTCGCGGCATCGATGCCGATCCACGCCGTCGTCGACATCCAGTGGTCGACCGCGGAGCTGGGCCTCTTCTACACGACGCTCGCGCTTGCACTCGGTGGCACGGAGCTACTCGTGCTACCGCCGCTCGCGCGCAGGCTTTCTGCGTCGATGATTGCCGCGGGCGGCAGCGCGTTGCTCGTCGTCGCGTACCTTCTGATGGGCACGAGCGATACGACGGCATTGCTCGCCGGCGGCGTCCTCTACGGTGTCGGGAACGGGCTGATGTGGCCCTCGTACCTGACGATGCTGTCGCACAGCGGATCGCGCGAGGCACAAGGCGCGGTGCAAGGCGTCGGCAGCAGCACCGGCAGCCTCGCCAGCATCATCGGCACGATCACCGGTGGCGTGCTGTTCGTGAGGGCGGGCGTCGTGACGTTCTACATCTCGGCGACGATGGTCGCGATCGCGACGTTGATCTTCGTCGCTCGCGCGCAGGCGCGGAATCACCGCTATGCGACATCGTCGTCGTGATCGATTCGTCCGCTCGCACTCATTTCACGAGGCAGTCGTATACATCTGCCCCCCGCGCGCGGCCACAGCGCTGCTTGAATGCGCCGCAATCGACGCTGGCGAGAGCGTCGTCGTAGCACCACTGCAGGACGTTTCCATCGCACGTCCCCGCTGCGTCGATCTTGCCGCACGCTGACCGCGACGCGGGCTGCGGGCAATCGTCGCAACTGCCGGACTCACCGAGATCCGCTCGCGTTCGAAACAGCTCCTCCAGGATCATGCCGCTACCTCGCAGCTCATTCGCCAGCTGCTGGCCAACGAAGCGCACGTGCCAGGGCTCGGGTCGGTATCCCGTGATCCTTTGCTTGCCATCGGGATAACTGAGGACGAAGCCGTACTCGGGCGCGTGCTCGGCGAGCCAGTCGATCGCCGCGGTCGTCGGCATGCGGAAGTCGATGGCGGTACCGAGCTGGTGCTCGCTGTGTCCCGGCCGCGCGGCGCGCCCGATCTGCTTGGTCTGGCGAAACACCCGCATCTGGTCGTCATACGAGCGATAGGCCGATTCGATCCGGATCTTGTGTCCCGCCGCGTGCGCGGCCGTGACGAGCGCACGAAGTGGTTCTTGAATCGTGCGCTCGACGAGATGGCTTCCCGCTGGATCCAGAGCACCTTGCTTGTCCACGCGGACGAGACTTGCCCCTGGATCGTACGTGCACGTCTTGAGGCAACGACTTGGATTGACCCACGGCAAGCTCTCGCGCGGCGGAGGTGGTTCTGCGTCGGATGGAGGGCTCACCGTCGTCGTCGCTGCGGCGTCGGCGGATCCAGTTGCGCGATCCTCGGCCACCGGCGCATTGCGCTCGTCCGCCGCGTTTGGGCGAGCTGCGCGTGGTCCGCAGCCCGCGACGAGCAAGATCTGCGTCGCGATCGCCATCGCACGAATCGATCGTGGGCTCACGCCGCGAGTATCACCGGCGACGGCGAACGAAAAAATGGGTGGAGGCGGTGGGAGTCGAAATATCGCGAGCGGGTCGCCTCGGGCTACCTGCCGGTGTCACCGCGAGGCGCAGCGGCGCGCGTAGGCCGCGGGGGTCGACCCGATCTGTGCGCGGAAATCGCGGATGAGGTGAGCCTGGTCGTGGTAGCCGAGGTCCTGGGCGATGGCGGCCCAATCGACGCGCGCGCCGCAGACGATACGGTCCGCAGCTTCCTGTACGCGGGCACGGCGGACGATCCATTTCGGGCTGACGCCGACGAATTGCTCGAACAGACGGTGCAGCGAGCGAACGGAGACGCGAGCGATGCGGGCCAGATCGTCGGCGCGAGAGATCGAGCGATCGTCCTGCGCGCGGTCGACGAGGGCGTTGACCCGTGCGACGTCCGCGTCGCCTCCGGCGAGCGGAGCCAGATAATCGAGCATCGCGGCGCGCGCGGATGCTGGATCATCGGCGGGTCTCGGCGCACGACCGGCTGCTTCCTCGAGGGGCAGCACGCGGTCGACCAGCGCGCGCATCTGCACGCGTGCGAGACGCGCAAAGCCGGCGGGGGTGAATTTGGCACCGAGTACCCAGCCAGCTCCGCTGAGCCGGGCGACGAAACGGCTCGTGCAGGGGCCGTGCACCATGAAGCGACCGTCCTCGAAGGCGACGTTGACGCAGGGGTACGGCAGGACCTCTTGCTCGAACGATGGCCTGCCGCCGAGGTCCCAACGCACGAGCCAAAATCCCTCGATCACGTTCCCGAGATCGGCCGGCGCGGGCTCGCGCGAGAGCGAGAAATGCTCGAAGCCGCGCATGGGATCGAGAATCCCGCGTGTACCTCGCAGGCCCATGTCTCACGGCTTGGCACGCGTGGCGCACTTTTACAAGGCCGGCGTGCGACGTGGTGTTACGCCGAGCTCATGTCACTGCAGCAAACCTACTCCGGCTCCTGTCACTGTGGACGCGTTCGCTTCGAGGTCGACACCGAGCTCGCCCGCGCGAGCACTTGCAACTGCTCCATCTGCCACCGGGTCGGCTGGACGATGATCTCGGTGGAACCGGCGCGTTTCCGCCTCCTCGCCGGGGACGACGCGCAAACGAATTATCAGTTCGGCCGCAAGACCATGCACCACCTCTTCTGCTCGACCTGCGGCGTCCACGCATTCGGCAGATTCGAGAGCGACGGCACCGAGAAGGTCATTGTCAACGTCCGCTGTCTCGACGGCGTCGAGCTCGGCGCGCTGGAGGTCCAAGCCTTCGACGGCAAGAGCTACTGATGACAGTGAAGGCGGAAGCCACCCTCACGTTCGCCAATGTCGCCGAGTGGGATGCTTGGTTAGCAAAGCACCACGATCGGTCGAGCGCGGTGCTGCTGCGCATCCCGAAGCGAAAGGGGAGCGACCTCACGTACGCGCGTGCGCTCGATGCAGCACTCTCGTGGGGCTGGATCGACAGCCAGAAGCGCGCGCTCGACGCGTCGGCCTGGCTCCAGCGCTTCTCGCCGCGCGCTGCGAAGAGCCCTTGGTCGAAGATCAACCGCGCGCGCGCTGAAGCACTCATCGCGTCCGGCGCCATGAAGCAGCCGGGCCTCGACGAGGTGGAGC
>JABFXX010000298.1 GCA_013368795.1 Kofleriaceae bacterium | reverse complement strand
CACGCCCACGTTTGCGGTCCCGTTCACGTGCACGGCCACGATCACGGGTGCGTCCACGATCACGGCCACGATCACGCCAACGGGATCAGAACAGCTCGCCCTGGTTCGGGTTGCCGAGCGGGGCGATGCAGCTCGCGTCGTCGTGCTGCGACGAGCTCATTCGCGTCGACACGTTGTCGGCACGCCAGCCCGGCGGCGGCTCGCCGATCGCGAGCAGCGCGAGCGCGCGCTCGGCCGTGACCTTCGGATCGAGCCACGCATCGAACGCGCGCGGCGGCATCACGATCGGCATCGCATCGTTCACGCGCGTGACGAGCGGAGGGCCGGTGAGGATCGCGAAGCTCGCGACGCCATCGTCCTCGTTGAGCGACCACACGCCGGCGAACGCGACGACACAGCGAGGCTCGGGGTGAAACCACACGGGCTGCTTGAGCTCGCGCCAGGCGTAGCAGCCGTCCGCGAGGACCAGGCAGCGCTGCTTCTTGAACGCGTCGCGGAGCTGCGGCGTGCCGGGCACGGCCTCGACCGGCGCGGTGTGGATCATCGGCCCGCGCTTGCCGCCGTGACCCTTCCAGCGAGGGAGCAGGCCCCAGCGCAAGTGGGTGATTTCACGGGATTCTTGCCGGTGAAGGCAGACCGGGGCGTCCTGGCCCGGAACGATGTTGAATCGGCCGGCCGGGGTGAGCGTGTAGTGCAGATCGCCACGCATGCCGCTGTCTCAGGGTAGCTCCCGCGGATCGGGAGCGTCAGACCCGTGTGATATGGGGGACCGATGGAGAGATTCCCACGCGGCTCGATCCCTCCGGCCAGCTTCAGAGCGATCGCTACCGTCGCACCGACCGCGGTTTCGAAGCCGCCCGAGGTTGCCACGCCGGGCCATGTCGAGGCAGACGGCGCGCAGGCGACCGCGGTCGCGATCGAGGACGACGTCGTGAAGCAGTGCGACCTGTCGACGACGTGCCCGAACTGCAACTCGCAGATGCAGCCAGAGCACGCGCATTACCGCTGCACTGCATGCGGTTATCGCGATTCATGCTGCTTCTGACGACCAGCGTCCTCTGACAGCGGTATCCGGAATTCAGAATTTCTCCGAGCGTCCCGACGGAGAGAACTGTTTCACCGACACCGGGCTGTTTTTCGGCCAAGCTTGGTCGAACTGGGGGACAAATGATGCCGATGGATCTCGGACGGCCGGTGGGGGTCGCTCATCCGCCATTCATCATCGCAGCGATGGACTGTCGAGAGCTGGTGACTCTCGACAGGGCACTCGAGGCGGTGGATGCAGCGGCGGATAGCCTCGTCGATGCGATCAAGCTCGCGCGCATGCCGTGGGCGTGGACGGCGAAGCTGATCGCGCGGGCGGAGGCTCGCGGCCTGACGCTACTCGCGCCCGCGCTCGACGAGGATGCGGTGACGCGGCTCGACTGGCTCGGTGCGCACGCGTTCTATCTCGTGTTCGACTGGTCGGATCTCGATCTCGTCGCGAGCGCGGCGCGGACCGGCAAGCCACTCGTGATGCAGGTGGGGACCGCATCCGAGGTCGAGCTCGCCGAGATCGTCGCGACCGTTCACGCGAACGGCAACGGCGGCATCGCGCTCGTGCAGTCGGTGATCGATGTCGACCTCGAAGGCCTCGATGCGTTGCGCGCGCACGGCTCGGTCGTCGGCATCGCGGATCGGTCGAGCGGACCTCGCATCGCCGAGGCGGCGATCACGCGCGGCGCGAGCATCGTCGAGAAGAGGTTCGCGCTGCCCCGCGAGGGCAAGCTGTTGTGCCCGGTCGAGGTGTCGGCGGTCGTTCGCGGCTGTGAAGAAGCGTGGGCATCGCTCGGCGATGACCGTCGCTGGACCATCAACTAACGCTACACTGGCCGCGTGAATCATCCGCGCATGACGTCTGGTGGACGCCGGGTGGCGTTCCTCATCGGCGTGATCATCGCGTTCATGTTGCCCAAGCGCGTCGACTGCGGGTTCCCCGCCGCCACGTGCACTCGCTTCGTCGGTCGCACCCAGTGCACGCCCTACGAGGTCGAGCCATGGGGCTTCTACTTGATCGAGAAGCTGGCGCACCGCGACGTCGGTTTCGCGTACTCGCACGACGACGGCTGTCAGTAGGAAAGCGTCCGACGCGCGCAGCTGGCTTGGATGTCGCAACGCCTCGACGTGGAGGCGGACATGTCCAAACTAGTGAATTTCCCCGGCGGAATCCTTCTCGGCGCCGGGCTCATGTACCTGCTCGATCCGGTACGAGGGAAGCGGCGGCGCCGCCGGATCGAGGAAGCCGTGCGCCATGCCGAGCGCGTCGAGCGCAGACTCCTCACGAAGGCAGCGTCTGATGCGCAGAACCGCGTGCACGGGTTCGTCGAGCGCGTACGGCATGCCCCGGCTGCGCATGCTCCTGATGACGTGATCGAGCAACGCGTTCGCGCGCGCATCGGCCACGTCTCGATGCACCCAGGCGCGATCGAGATCTCGGTCATCGAGCGTCGTGTGATCTTGCGCGGCCCCGTGCTCAGCGACGAGGCCGACGACATCGTCAAGACGGCTCGGTTCACGCCGGGCATTCGCGAGGTCGTCGACAAGCTCGAGCGCCACGACAGCCCGCTCGGCGTGCCGGCGCTGCAAGGCGGCCGCCGTCGCAACGAACGCGGCGCGTGGAACCCGACGCTCCAGGCGGGCGCGATGGGCGCCGGCACGTTGCTGATGACGTACGGCATCATCTTGCGGCGCGGCCTGATCGGCACCGCGATCGGTGCGGCCGGTGGCGCGCTCGCGCTGCGCGGTGCGCTGAACCGGCCGTTCGGCGCGATCGTCGGCAAGCGTGGCGGCATCACGATCCAGAAGTCGATCGTCGTCAACCAGCCGATCCACGTCGTGTACGACCTGTGGTCGAGGCTCGACAACTTCCCGCTGTTCATGGAGCACGTCCAAGAAGTCAACGTCCAGCTCGGCGGCAATCGCTCGCGGTGGATCGTCGACGGTCCCGCGGGCTCGAAGACCGAGTTCGAGGCCGAGACGACCGAGATGGCGCCCGATCGCGTGATCGCGTGGCGGACGCTCGAAGAGCAGCCGATCGAGCACAGCGGACGCATCACGTTCGAGCAGTTCGGCGAGGGCAGCACGCGCGTGTCCGTGACGATGACGTACAAGCCGCCCGTCGGCGTCGTCGGTCACGCGGTCGCGCACATCCTCGGCTGGGATCCGAAGTCGCGCATGGACGACGATCTCATCCGCATGAAGGCGCTGCTCGAGCAGGGCCGGACTCGCGCGCATCATCGCAACGTCGAGCTACGCGACCTGCATTGAGCTGGCTATAGTCGCGCGAGTGCCTCGCCCGCGCGATGTCGTGACCGAGCGCCCGACGATCCTGTTCGTCGGGATCAACCCGGGCGCGACATCGGGCAAGGTCGGCCACCACTTCGCCGGGCCGGGCAATCCGTTCTACCGCCTGCTGTTCGCGAGCGGGCTCACCTCCGAGCAGCTCGTCGCCGCCGACGATCAGCGCCTCGTCGAGTGGAACTATGCGCTCGTCAACATCGTCGGCCGCACGACGCGGACGGCAGCGGAGCTGACGCGCGAGGAGCTGGTGCGAGGACGCGAGCAGCTCGCCCGCAAGGTGAAGGCGATGAAGCCGGAGGTCGTCGCGCTCGTCGGCGTGACGCTCTATCCGATCGTGTTCGGCAGGACGTCGACGCCCGGGCCGGGGCCGAAGCCGGAGCTGCTCGAGGGCGCGCGCGTGTTCGTCGTGCCGAACCCGAGCGGGCTCAACGCGACGTACCCGACGTTCGAGGCGAAGCTGCCGTGGTTCGTCGCGCTCGCCGAGTTCGCGAACGTCAAGGCTCGGGCCAGCCGGCGGTGAGATCAGCGAACTGCATGCCCGCGCGCTTCGCATAGGTGCGATCGATCGGCAGCGCGCCGGCGTAGATGCTGCGCGAGAGATCGATCGACTGCGCGCGCGCGAGCTCGAGCAGCAGGCCGGGCATCGGCTTGCGGCACCAGCAGATCGGCGGCCCGCCGGGATGCGAGCAGCGCAGGATCGTCAGCGGCAGCGCGAGCGCGTCGACGAGCCAGCTGTCGAGCGAAGGCGATGTCATCCAGGTCGTGCCCGCGAGCACGTAGCCCGCGGCATGGAACGCGGCGAGTCGCTCGCGCGCGCCGTCGACGAGCCGCTGGTCCGCGGGCGCACCGGAACGCGTCCTCCACACGTTCGTGTCGAGGTGAACGACGAGCGCACGCTGCGTTCCCGACGATGGCTTGCGCGCGAACGGGACCTCGTCGACCGAGGTGAATCCCTCGTCGGTGCGCGGTGGCTCGTAGAGCCGGCGATACTTGAACTGCGCGTTCGGCGCGATCATCCTGGCCTGCCGCAGCTCCTCGGGCATCAGCACGCGGCCGTGGAGATCGAGCATGCGCGAGATCGCATTCGCCTGCGCGTCGTCGAACGAGGTCGCGCAGGCGACGCACTTCACGGGCACGCCGTGGCGATTCGCGATCGCGATCACCGGCTGGCGCGACGCGCGCGTGCCGTACGTGTTGTCGAGCACGACCTTCGCGGCGCCTGCCGACAGCTCGCGATCGAGCGCCTTCGCGAGCTCGAGCAGCGTGCCGCCACGATCGTCGCGGTTGAGTCGCACGTAGCCGCGCGCCTCGTAGTCGGCAGCGAGCGTCGACTTGCCGGCGGCAGGCATCCCCGCGATCACGACGACCTCGCGCGCTTCGCCGGACGCCGTCACGGCCGCGCCGCCGATCGAGACGAAGTGCTCGTCGAGCGCGCGCACGATCTCGTCGGGCAGCACGAGCGAGCCGGCGCGCGCGACGCTGCGTGCGGTCTCGACACGCGTCGCACCGGGCAGCGGGATCGTGCCGAGCGCCTGCAGCCAGCCGAGCACGAGCTCCGCCGGCGTGACGTCCAGGGTCTCGGCGAGCTCGCGCACGCGCTTGTCGCGACCGAGCCGCTTCACGCCTGCGGGGCCGCCGAGTGGACGATGCGCGAGCACGCGGATGCCTCGCTCGCTGCACGCGCGCAGGAGCCCGCCGCGGATCGCGTCGAGCTTGTATGGCGACAGCTCGACCTCGACAGCGGCGATCGGACACACCTCGAGCGCCTGCTCGAGCTGGTGCACGCCGACATTCGACAGCCCGACCGCGCGCACGATGCCGGCATCGCGCAGCTTCGCGAGCGCGCGCACGCTGGTCGCGAGCGGGACGCGCGGATCGACCGCGTGCAGGAGGTACAGATCGATCACATCGACGCCGAGCCGGTCGCGGCTCGCCCGCGCAGCACCGCCGAGGTGCTTCGCCCGCCCGCTCGGAATCCAGGCCTCGCCGTCGCGCGCGAGCCCACCCTTCGTCACGATCTCTACGCGCTTGCCCAGCTTCGCGATCAGCGACTCGTTGTGACCGATCTCGGAATCGTCGAGCGCGTAGACATCGGCGGTATCGAGCAGCGCGACGCCACCGTCGATCGCGGCGGCGAGCACCTCGAGCGACCGCGCGTCGTCCCGCGCCGGGTCCGTCGAGAGCCGCATGCAGCCGAGGCCGATCAAGAACGCCAGTATGGCGCGTTTTCAGTTCGCGCCGGAGAACCGGACGCGCGGGTAGATGCGCGCGACCGGCGTCGCAGCGACGGGCGCCTTCGACTTCAGCGCTGCCACGGGAAGCACGGCGCCGGTCACCTTCGCGACCGGGATGCGACCGTTCGGCAGCCTCGTCGCTGCGACCTCGAGCGACCGCGCGGTGCCGTCGCGCAGCGCGCGCTCGGCGACCTCGAGCCGGCCGCGAACCTGACCGCGCGACTCGGCGAGGATCATCTCGGTCTCGCGCTCCTGCCAGTTCATGCTCCATTCCATCGCGCCCTGGACCATCGCGATCTCGTCGACCGTCAGGCCCGAGCCGACCATCCAGTCCCACAGCGGTCCGTCCTTCACATCGGCGAGCCGGACCTCGTTGTTCTCCTTCGCGACCGCCTCGACGAGATCGGTGTGACCCGATCGCCAGATCAGCTCGGCCATCGGGCAGCGCACGCCCTTCTCATCGACGAACACGCTGCGCGGCATGCCGAGCGCATCGGACGGATACACGCCGGCTACCTGGTAGTCGTGCAACCAGCCGATCAGCTGCGCGCGCCGACCGGCAAGCTCCGCGGTCGGTGCGGGAATGGCCGCGGGTTGGGTGACGGAAGCGTTTGCGACGTGCTTCGTGCTCGTCACGGTCGGGCTGTGGCTGCAGGCTGCGAGAATCGTCGTCATCAGAATCAGCGTCTTCATCGGTTCCTCCGGGAACACGATGACTCGCGTCTACGTGAGATGACGTAAGGCCTCTGTAATACGGGAGCGGGCAGCTTCAGTGGTTGATGGATCGCTCCCCGCGTGGTTCACTGCACTCGTATGCGGACGCTTCGTCTCCTGCTCGTCGAGGATCATCTCGATTCGGCAGAGCTTCTCGCAGAGATGTTGCAGAGGCATGGGCACACGGTTCACGTCGCGACGACGGTCTCGGGTGCGCTCGAGGTCGCGCAGCGCGAAGTGATCGACGTGGTCGTCAGTGATGTCGGCTTGCCCGACGCGAGCGGCTACGATCTCATGCGCAAGCTGCGCGAGACGTCGACGATCAAGGGCATCGCGATCACCGGATCGAGCGGCGCGCAGGAAGTTCAGCGCGGCCGCGAAGCCGGTTTCTCCGCGCACCTGACGAAGCCGGTCTCGCTGCGCCGTCTCGAGCAAGAGCTCGAAGCACTGACGCGCTGAGCGCGAACCGCACTCGGCCGCGCGCGTCGAGCATTGTCAGGCCCGGTCGTTATCGTCCGGCGCATGAACGGGCAACCCAACTTCGAGGTCGATGGCTCGCTGGCGTGTGTCGGGGATCAGGTGCTGGTTTGCGAGGACGCGCTCGTCGAGGTCGCACGCCAGTCTCCGGCCGCGCCGCTGACGTGGCGCTTCCTGCCGGCGACCACCGCGGGCAGGTTGATCGGGTGGCGCGAGCACGAGCAGCGCACCTACGCGGTCGTCGACGTCGATGGCGAGGATCGCAGGCTCGTCGTGTTCGTCAGCGATCGCAAGATCGCCCGCGCCGCGCGCCCCGACATGGCTCGCCGCCGCCACATCCACATGCGCGGCCGCTGACGCAACTCGCCGGGCGGCCGCGTGTCCTCACTCCATGAGGTTCGCGTTCGCCATCGCCGCCGTGGTCACCGCTGCCGCTTACCTCGCATTCCTCTCGTTCGCAGACTCGGCACCGGCGGATCCGTACGCGGACCACGTCGCCGCGCTGAAGAAGCAGCTCGAGGCGAAGGGGTTCAAGAACCTCTCGTTCACCGTCGAGAAGCCGTTCGTCGTCATCGGTAACCGCGGCACGAAGGCGCTCGAACGCGACGCGAGCACCGTTCGGTGGGCGGTGACGATGCTCGAGCAGGACTTCTTCGCGACGAGGCCGTCGAAGATCCTCGATGTCTATCTGTTCGGCGACGCGAAGAGCTACGAGCGCGGCGTGACGACGCTGACCGGCGATGCGCCGGATACGCCGTTCGGGTTCTACTCGCCGAGCCATGGCGCGCTGTTCATGAACATCGCGACCGGCGGCGGCACGCTCGTCCACGAGATCGTGCATCCGTACGTCGCGGCCGACTTCCCCGGTGCCCCACCGTGGCTCAACGAGGGGCTCGGCTCGCTGTTCGAGCAGAGCGCCGAGAAGGGTGGCCACATCGTCGGCCTCACGAACTGGCGGCTCGCCGGGCTCAAGGACGCGGACGAGGCCGACACCATCCCGTCGTTCGAGACGCTCACGCACTACGACGCGGCGGCGTTCTACGGCGACGAACGCGGCGTCAACTACGCAGCGTCGCGCTACTTGCTGTACTACCTGCAGGAGAAGGGCGTGCTACGCGACTTCTACAAGCAGATGCGCGCGAACCGCGACAAGGATCCGACCGGCTACGCGACGCTCCAGAAGGTCCTCGGCGAGAGCGACATGGCCGCGTTCAAGACGCGCTGGGAGAGCTTCGTCGCGATGCTGTCGTTCCCATAAGCCGTCGCTGAACATCGTGCTCGTACTCGTGCTCGAGTGGGCACGATTCCGACCCTGGCTCGCCAACAAGTGGGCGCTCGACATCCGAGGCACGGCCCCTCCTGCCATGCCTTCGCAGGTTCCGAGCTCCACCACGTCGTGAGCTCGCGGCCATTCCGAGCACAAGAACGAGCACGAGCACGAGCACGATCTTTGGGAACGGTTAGCGCTCACCGTCGAAGCGATAGATCGGGACGAGGTTCAGGCGGTCGTCCCACGCGGGGTGGCGCTTGTAGAACCACTCGAGCCGCTTCTGCGGGCTCTTCGCGAATTCGGGATCGGCGAGCGCCGCCTCGAACTTCCTGCGCAGCGTCGGATCGATCGTCATCATCCGGCGCGCTTCCTCCTCGGCGACGTACGCCTCCATGTACTCCTTGCGCTCGAACACCGCGTTCATGAAGCCCCACTGCGCGAACGAGTCCGGGCCCGCCGGATCGAGCAGCTGGACGATCAGCCGCGCGGCCTTCTGATCGAGATCGACGAGCACCGCGCCGCGATCGAGGCTGCGCGTCTCGGTCGTCCACGCGCCCTCGATCGTCGCGCGCGTGCGGCCCTCGAACGGCGGGTCGAACGTGACCTTGCTCGCGTGAAACACCTCGACCTTCGCGTAGAGGCCCTCGGGCATCGGCTTTGTCGCGATGCCGTGCGCGGCGAGCACCGGGGCGAGCACCGCGGCCCAGCCGCCGTCGATGATGTAGCCGGTGTGCGGCACGCGAACGGTCACGGTCGGGACGACCTCGTCGAGGAGCGGCACCTTCCAGATCTGCGGCGCCGTCTCGTCGTACGCGATCCACGTGCCGCCCGAGATGTCCGACGTCTTCTGCTCGTACGCGTAGCCGCGGAAGTCGATCTGCGTCACGTGCTTGCCGTTGCCGTGGACGAGGGCGAGCTCCTTGCCGCGGAGCGCGCGGTCGGCGACATCGGCATCGTGCTCGACATCGCGCCACGTGCGTGCGTCGGTGACCGCGCGTTCGAACAGCGTCTGGAGGAAGTGATAGGTCGTCTCGACGCGATGCTTGTACGGGCGCCAGCTGTGCGTCTCGACGAGGATGCCGAGCCGCGAGCGCACGCCCATGTAGGCCTGCGAGAACCGCGGCGGCGCCTCGCCGACGGCGAAGCCCGACGTTGGCTCGTCGTCCTTCTCGAACGACGGATAGAACGGCAGCGGCAGGTGGCCGAGCGCGGTCATCCGCGTCTGGATCTGATCGGACAGCGCGTGCGCGGTCTCGTCGAGCTTGTCGTCGCGCGCGATCACCGGCGAGACAAGGATCGCGACGTCGTGCTCGAACTTCGCGCCGTCGGTGACGTGGAGGTCGACGAACACGGCCGGGTCGTACTTGGTCACGACGCCGAGCACCGCGCGGATCTCGTTCGTGTCGGCCTTCGCGAAGTCGCGGTTGACGTTCAGGCGCACCGCGTCGGTGCGGAAGCCCATCTCCTCGGGGCCGCGCTGGTTCGGTCGGTTGTTGCGCCCGAATCGCTCGTGACCGTCGGGATTGATCACCGGCACGAACACGAGGTCGACCGCGTCGAGCGCGCCCGGTGCAACCTTGCCGTCGAGCAGATCGCGGAGGAACCAGAACCCGGCGTCCTTGCCGTCGATCTCGCCGGCGTGGATGCCGCCCTGGAAGTAGATCGTCGGGTGGCCTTTGCCGCGCGACACGTGGAGCGCGACGATCGGCCGGTCCTCGAGCGTGCGGCCGATCTCGTCGCACGACACGCCCGCGTACGCGCGCGCGAAGTCGTGGCAAAGCGTCACCGTCTCGGCGTAGCGGCCAGTGCGCACGAAGTCCGAGCGCTCGGCGACCGTCGTCAATGGGCCCGTCGGCCTGGGCGCCTCACCGTGCCGGCAGCCGAGGACAGAGGCGAGGGCGAGCGAGAGCAGGGCGGGGCGCAACATCGCCGCCGAATCTACGCCCGGCGGATCGCGCGCGCTATCCGATGACTCCTCAGGGCTTGGGCGGGCGCGGCGCGTGCGCCCAGTTGTCGACGACGGGGTCGTCGCCGCAGCGGGTGATGTACTCGGCGCCGAACTCGCGGGCCTCGAGCGTGCGGCCGTCCATCGCGAGGTTCTTCGCGAGCTCGCGGGCGCGGTCGAGGTCGCAGCGCTGGCCGAGCTCGACGCGGCCAAGCTCGATGCGGAGCTTGCGCTGCGCGGCGATCTCGCCGAGCTCGCGGCGCAGCACGACGCTCTTGCGCTCCTTGCGCTCGGGGATGATCGACACGGTCCAGCCGATCACTGCACACGCGAAGATCGTGAGCACGCCGAACACGAGCGCGCGCTGGCCTTTCGGCCGCGACAGCTTCGAGCGCGCGAGGCCGGCGGTGCGAGTTGCGATGCCCTTCCAGTCGGCGCCGGGGACCGCGAGCTTGAGGTCCTCGATCGCGCGGCGCGCATCGT
The DNA here is from genome assembly GCA_013368795.1 of Kofleriaceae bacterium. Lineage (GTDB taxonomy): Bacteria > Myxococcota_A > Polyangia > Haliangiales > Haliangiaceae > JABFXX01. Next base: position 3,257 of record JABFXX010000298.1, on the reverse strand, counting down.
CGAGCGCGCTCGCATCGATGTCGGTCGCCTCGGCGTTCGTCGGCGCACGGCGCGCGTTCGGGCGAAGCTCGTCGTACGCCGCGGTGTTCGCGCCGCGATTCGCGAGGAGCGTGCGCGCGCGATCGAGATGCGTCCAGATCTGCGGATACGTGTCGTGGACGTCCGTGATCGTGCGCCACCGATCGTGATGCGACAGGCCTTCGCCCCGGATGATCGTCGCCGCGTGGGCGCACTGGTCGACGAGCGCCTCGCTGATGAGGATCGCGCCGACCGCTCGGTCTCGTTCGTCGAGGGCGTTCGCCGAGTCGCGATACATCGATCCAAGTGTTTCGGATCTCGTCGACGGTGGCAAGGCGAATCTCGAGATGTAGGGCAATGGAAGAACTCGACTGCCTCGCGCGTCGTTTCGTCGTCGTGGAGAGGCTGTCGATCGAGCTCAACGGGACGTTCGAATTCGCGCTGTGGTGCAAGCTGCTTCGCGACCGCGGCTGGACCGGCCTGCAGGTCGCCCGCGCGCTCGGCCGCAGCGAGGGTTACGTGAATAACCTCGTGCGCATCGTCGAGCGAGGGTCGCTCGCGGTACTGCTGCGCTGGCGTCTCGAGCAACAGCCGAGCAGTACGCTGCCTCACGTCTGTGCGACAGATTGGCTCATGCAGGTGTGCCTGCTGTCGCACGACGAGCAGGACGCCGAGCTGGCGCGGCGGATCGCGCGAATCACCCCCAGCGCGCCGCCGCAGCCAACCGGCTAGTACTTCTCGTTCTTCTTCTTCGCGTCGCGCTTGTCCTTTGCGGCCGACGCGCTCTTCGGCGTGTCACTCGGCGGGGTCGCCTGGTCCTCGCGATCCTGCTTGGCCTGGTTGCCGTGCTGGTGCTGATCGCGGTCCGGCATGTTCGTCGCGCTCTGCGACGGCGTCGTCGGACTGTTCGACGGGCTCACCGGCGCGGTCTTGCTCGGCGCGTCGGGATTGCCGCTGTTGTTCAGGTCGTCGTGGCGACCCTGCGCCTTGAGGTTCGGGTTCTCGCCAGCCTTGACCGGCGGCGTCGGGTTCGCCTCGTCTTCCGGCGGGGTCTGCGCAGCAGGCGGCGGTGCCGACTTCTCGCCCGGCGCCGGGACCTTGTAGTCGGGGCGCTGCTCCACCGGGACGTTGCGCTGCGACTCGGGCTCGCGGCGGACATCGTTCGGCGTCCGCAGCGGCTCCTCGGGGTTCGCGGCCGGCGGCAGGCTCGACGGCGGGATCGGGTTCGCCTGCTGCTGCGGGTGCGGCTGCTCGGGCGCGCTCACGGGAGGCGGGTTCGCCATCGGAGCCGGCGCAGTTCCGCGCGTACTGCGCTCGCGATCGCGCGCATACGCCTCGCTATAGCGCTTCGAGTTCTGGCGATAGTGCGCGTAGATCTGTGGCCGCTCGATCACGCGGATGTCCTGCGGCACGGTCACGAGGTCGACTCTCGCGAACCCGCCGCGATAGTTATCCGAACGCAGCCAGACGTTGTCGCGATAGAGCCAGTAGGAGCCGTCCGCGAAGAACAGCGGCTCGTCGGCATCTTCGACGACCTGCACGCCGGGCGTGACTTGAACGAGTGCCGGCGAGGTCACCGCGACCTCACCGGAATACTGGACGTCGCCCGTGCTGTGACACGCGGCGAGCGATGACGCCACGGCGAACACACAAGCGGATAGGCGGGTTCTCTTCATAGTCAATCCTCCGCCGGTACTTGCAGCATCACGCGTGCCACGACGAGAAACTCGTACACTCGATCACGTGAGTGAAGAGACCAAGAAGAAGCGAAAGCTTCGCCTGTTGCCAGGACTGTCCACCGACGAGTTTCGCCATCCATCGGACCAACGCGCGACCGATGCGCTGAAGCGCGTGCCGGGTCTCGACAAGCTGCTCGCCAAGATCCTCGAGGTCGGACTCGAACGAATCTTCTACGTCGAGAACGTCGCGTCGAACCTGCGCGTGACGCCGCAGATGTTCGGCCGCCTGCACCGGAGCCTCGTGTGGGCGACGAAGATCCTCGACGTCCCCGAGCCCGAGATGTACGTCACCGTCGATCCGGTGCCGAACGCATGGACGTACGGCCACACGAAGCCGTTCATCACGCTGACGAGCGGGCTCATCGACATGCTCAGCGACGAGGAGCTGTTCTTCGTCATCGCTCACGAGGTCGGTCACATCAAGGGTGGTCACGTGCTGTACGGCACGATGGCGCGCAACATCGCCGAGATCGTCGCGTGGCTCGGTCAGGCGACGTTCGGCATCGGCTCGCTGCTCGGTCAGGGCCTCGTGATCGCACTGCTCGAGTGGTACCGCTGCGCCGAGCTGACGAGCGATCGCGCCGCCCTCCTGTGCGTGCAGGACCTCGAGCCCGCGCGATCGACGTTCATGAAGCTCGCCGGCGGCACGACGCGGCTCGCGGGCGAGATGGATCGCGACGAGTTCCTGCGCCAGGTCCGCGAGTACGAGGAGATAGATCGCACGACGCTCGAGCGCGCGTACAAGATCCTGCTGACGATCCGCCGCACGCATCCGTTCGCGATGCAGCGCGCGAAGGAGGTCGAGACGTGGTTCGGCTCCGGCTACGTGGAGGTCATGTCTCGCAGGCCCGAGCTCGCATGAGTGACCGGCGGCTTCCTCGACGGACGCAGCGCTTGCAGAAGATGTAAGCCGTTTGCGGATGCGCCGTGGCCCGACGCTTGCTGCGTCTGGTCCTATGAACCGACAAGGCGGCAGCGGTCGAATCATCGCCAATGACTCCGGATCGACTCGCTCGATCTGGATGGCCGAGAAGGTCGAGGACTTCGCTACGGAGATCCCCGACGACGCCCGCCCGGATGTCTGCGTCATCGGCGCTGGGATCGCAGGGCTCAGCGTTGCGCTCGCGCTCGTCCAGGACGGCTTCGACGTGCTCGTGCTCGATCAGGGACCGATCGGCGGCGGCCAGACGGCTCGCTCGAGCGCGCACCTGTCGTCGGCGCTCGACGATTACTTTCACGTGCTCGAGCGGCGATTCGGCCGCAAGGGCGCGAAGCTGTGCGGCGAGAGTCACAAGGAGGCGATCGACGAGATCGAGCGCACCGTGCGCACGTTCGGGATCGACTGCGACTTCCGCCGCGTCGACGGTTACCTGTTCGGCGGCAACAAGCGGTTCAACGAGAAGGAGCGCGATGCGGCGCGCCGCGCCGGGCTTCGCTGCGACGACGTCGACCGCGCGCCGCTGCCGTTCGAGTCGGGCCCGTGTCTGCGCTTCGCCGATC
>JABFXX010000265.1 GCA_013368795.1 Kofleriaceae bacterium | reverse complement strand
TTCGAGGTGCGGGGCGGCAGCCTCGCGGTGCGGCGGATCGCGCAGCGCCTCGTCGCCGGCGTCGACGAGCTCGCGGCGCCGCGACCGCTCTCGCTCGTCGAGGAGTCGCTCTGGTCACTCGTCGTCGCGACCGCGCTCGAGGATCTCGGCGTGCCGGGCGAGGTCTGGCCGCGCGCGACGAGCGCCGCAACACCGCCCGCGCTGCCGTCGATCGAGCTCGCGATCGCCGTCGACGATCTGACCATCCCCGTCCAGATCGCTGCGCCTGCGGACCTCCCGCTACGGCATCCGCCGGAGCGCGGAATCCCTCGCTGGGCGGATGCGGCCCTCGTCGATGTTCCGATCGTGCTCGGGCGGTGCGCGATTCCCCGGGCCGCCGCGGACCGGCTCGCCCTCCGAAATCTCGTCACCCTCGACCGCCCGCTCGGGCAGGCGACCCTCGAGCTCGACCTCCTCGGAGGGGTGATCGGCGTGAGGGCGGCGTCTGGCGCTGTGGTTGCCGAGGTCGCGACCGGCTATGTTCCGCGCGATATGACCTTGCCCGATGATGCTCACGTAGAGCTCACCGTCGCGCTCGGCACGACGCAGCTGTCGCTGCGCCAGGTGTTCGAGCTCGCGGTCGGTCAGGTCGTGCCGCTCGGCCGCCCGTTATCCGGACCGTTCGAGGTCCGGGCGGCAGGCCGCATCGTCGGGAAAGGGGAGCTGGTGGATGTTGACGGCGAGCTAGCCGTGCGCATCGTGAGCCTCGACCCCTAGGAGTACATGTTCGATGCCTATCTACGAGTATCAGTGCAAAGCGTGTGGCCGTGAGTTCGAGTACCAGCAGCGGATGGCCGACCCCGACAAGACGTTGTGCGAGGCGTGCGGGAAGGAAGCTCTCGAGCGGATCATTTCGCGTACCGCGTTCGCGCTGAAGGGCGGCGGTTGGTACAAGGACCTCTATTCGTCGACGAAGCCCGAGTCGAAGTCGAGCGACAGTAGCTCGAGCGGTTCGAGCGCCTCGTCCGCGTCCTCGCCCTCGTCCTCGTCGAGCGACAGCAGCAGCTCGTCGAGCTCGACGGGCAGCGGTTCGAGCGCGGGTTCGACCAGCGGTGGTTCGACGAGCGGTGGTGGTTCGACGAGCGGCGGCGGGACGAGCAGCTCGAAGGCCGCGGCAGGAGCCTCGTGATCGGTCAGCTCATCGACGGCAAGGCAATCGCGGCGAAGCTGCGCGGCGAGGTCGCGGTCACCGCGAACGCACTGCGCGGACGCGGCATCACGCCGACGCTCGCGGTCGTGCTCGTCGGCGACGATCCGGCATCGGCCGTCTACGTGCGCAGCAAGACGAAGGCGGCCCGCGAGGCCGGCGTCGAGCCGCGCGACTTCAAGCTTCCGGCGACGACGACGCAGGCCGAGCTGATGGCGCTCGTCGCCCAGCTCAACGCCGATCGCGAGGTCGACGGCATCCTCGTCCAGCTGCCACTGCCTCCGCACCTCGACAGCGACGCGGTGATCCGCGCGCTCGATCCGGCGAAGGACGTCGACGGTCTCAGCGTGACCAGCATCGGCAACCTCGCGCAGGGCAAGCCGACGTTCGTCGCGTGCACGCCGAAGGGCTGCATGCGGCTGCTCCGCGAGGTTCCGGTCGACCCCGCGGGCCTTCGCGCGGTCGTGATCGGCCGCAGCCTCCTCGTCGGCAAGCCGATGGCCCTCTTGCTCCAGAACGCGAACGCGACGGTCACGATGTGTCACTCGCGGACGCGCGACCTCGCCGACGAAGTCCGTCGCGCCGAGATCGTCGTCGCCGCGATCGGCAAGGCCGAGATGGTACGCGGCGACTGGATTCGCGAGGGCGCGGTCGTGATCGACGTCGGGATGAACCGCACCGCCGAGGGCAAGCTCGTCGGCGATGTCGAGTTCACCGCGGCCGCCCAGCGTGCGCGCGCGATCACGCCGGTGCCCGGTGGCGTCGGCCCGATGACGATCGCGTGCCTGCTCGAGAACACGGTCGAAGCGGCGACGCGAAGGAGGCAATAGGACGCAGAGCTCCGCTCTGCGCCTGCTGCCTCCTCATCGATCGGCTCGCGGGGCGCTCGCCTGTCCGGATCTGCTCGCAAGCTCGCGGGGCGCGGTTAGGCCAAAGCTCGATCAGCCCGGCTGCGCGGCGCGGATCGCGACCGGTTTGCCGAGCGCGCGAACGAGCACGACCTGGAGGTCGGCAAACGGCGGCGGGTTCGGCAGGATCTCGTCGGCGCCCGCGGCGATCGCCTGCTCGCGATACGTCGTGTTCGACGTCAGTGCGATCGTCGGCACGCGCGGGCTCTGCTCCTTCGCCGCGCGAAGGATCGCGAGGCCGCCTTCGAGATCGAAATCGACATCGACGATCGCGACGTCGATCTCGTGGGTGAGCACCGTCGACGCGACGTTCGAGTCGGCGGCTTGCGTGATCTCCGCGGTCGCGATGATCGACTTGATGCTACGCGCGAGCGACGTGCGGTCCTGGCGATCGCCGGAGAGCAGCAGCACCTGCACGCCACGGAAGCCGGAGACGAGCCGATCGATCAGCGTGCCGAGCTGAGGCGCGACGTCCTGGAACTCGACGCCGATGCCCGGGGGACCGCCTTCGGCGTCACCCGGACCGCGACGCCAGGCGACGATGCCGTTGAGCGACGTCGTACCTGCGTTGGGCACGGTGAAGTCGAGCGTCATCGGCGAGCCCGCAGGCACGTCGACATCCGTCTCGAGAAACAGACCGCCGCGCGACAGGTTCACCGAATAGGCGACGAGAAAGGACGACGCCGTCCGGAACTCCACCTGCACGGCGTACGGCATGCGTGGATGCTCGCGCTCGGACACGATGAGGAACTCAGTATCTCACGACCGTGCGAGCGCATGGTCGTGCGCGCGTCAGATCTCGTCGTGGTGGTGAACGTGATGCGGTGTGCGTCAGCGCTCGTCCTACAAGTGCAAGCTAGAACACCGTCGATACGCGCCGGTGCAGCAAAACGCTGCGCTCTTCGCTGTTGCGCGCCGAAGAAGATGAGAACGAGATGAAAGCGAGCGCTACAGCAGTCGATCGAGCATGCGATCGAGATGGTCGAGGCTCAGGTACTTGATCTCGATCTTGCCCGACTTGCCGGGCTCGTCCTCGGTGATGTTCACCGGGCCACCGAGCGCCTTCGTCAGGCGCTCCTCGAGGTCGCGCACCGACGCTGATTTCTGCGGCGGCGGCGTGCGCGGCTTCGCCTTCTCGGGCGCGCGATCCTTCTTCACGAGCGCCTCGGTCGCGCGGACCGACAGGCCCTTGTCGACGACCGTGCGCGCTGCACGCTCGATCGCAGGGGCCTCGTCGAGCCCGAGCAGCGCGCGCGCGTGACCCATCGACAGCCGCTCGTCCTCGACCATCTGGCGCACCACGGGCGGCAGCTTGAGGAGACGAATCGCGTTCGAGACCGTGCTGCGATCTTTGCCGATGCGCTCGGCGACCTGATCCTGCGTCAGGCCGAACTCGTCGACGAGGCGCTGGAATGCGGTCGCCTCCTCGAGCGGGCCGAGGTCCGAGCGCTGGACGTTCTCGACGAGCGCGCGCTCGAACGCGACCTGCGAATCGACTTCCTGGACGACGACCGGCACCTCGTGCAGGCCCGCGCGCTGCGACGCGCGCCAGCGGCGCTCGCCGGCGATCAGGTAGTAGCCACCCTCGGGGCGCGGCCGGACGACGAGCGGGACGATGACGCCGTGGACCTTGATCGACTCGGCGAGCTCGGCGAGCTCGGCCTCGACGAAGTTGTGTCGCGGCTGCTCGGGACCCGGATAGACCTCTTCGATCTGCGCGCTGAAGTAGGTGCGCCTGCTGACCGGCGCTTCAGTGCGCTGCGGTAGCGGCGCGCCCGGCGTCGGCAAGAGGGCCGACAGTCCGCGTCCGAGCCCGCGCTTCTTGAGGTCTCCACTCATCATGCGGCAGGTTGCCCTTTCGGCGCGGCTTGGGAAAGCGTGCGCTCGATGAACTCGTCGGCGACGGCGAGATAGGTCTTCGTACCCGGGCAGCGCGCGTCGTACAGCATCACGGGCTTGCCGTGGCTCGGCGCCTCCGAGAGCCGGACGTTGCGCGGCACCGTCGTGTCGAGGACCTTGTCTCCGAAATGTTTGGCGACCTCAGCGCGGACCTGATTCGCCAGGTTCATGCGGCCGTCGAACATCGTGAAGATGACGCCGTCGATCGTGAGGTCCGGGTTGTACGCCGCCTTCACCTTTTCGATCGTATCGGTCAGCGCCGACAGACCCTCCAGCGCGAAGTACTCCGCCTGCATCGGCACGATCACGCCGTCGGCGGCGACGAGCGCGTTCAGCGTGAGCAGGCCGAGCGACGGCGGGCAATCGATGACGATGTAGTCGTACTGGCTCTCGACGGACGCGAGCGCGTCGGCGAGGAATCGCTCGCGACGCTCGGCGCCGATGAGCTCGATCTCGGCACCGACGAGGTCGGTCGTCGCCGGCGCGAGGAACATCGTCGGGATGTCCGTCGGGCGGATGACCTCCTCGAGCGGGCATTCGCCGACGAGCGCGTCGTAGACCGTCAGCTCGACCTTGTCGCGCGGATAGCCGACGCCGCTCGAGGCGTTGCCCTGCGGATCGAAGTCGACCAGCAGCACGCGATAGTTACGCGAGGCGATCGACGCGGCGAGGTTGATCGACGTCGTCGTCTTGCCGACGCCCCCTTTTTGGTTCGCGACCGCGACGATGCGGGACATGCATGGGTCGGTAACACGCAGCTATGACGATCTAAAAATTTGGCCCCCGAGATCGTCATCGCGTACCTTGTACTCAGATGTAGGACATGTGGGCATGTCCTCGAAGGAGCACCAATGTCGTCTGGAATTCCGCGTATTTATACTTCGTTTGCCGAGTTCGAGCGCGAGGAGCTTCGCCGGCTGGATTCCCTTCGCACATCCGTCGACGACATGGTCGAGGAGCGGTTCGCAGACGACCTCGAGTTCGGTCAGAGCGACCAGCCGCGCCGCCGCGGCCGCCCGCGCAAGCATCCCCGCTGATCGTCACAGTGTCGGGCTGCATGGGGGTTGTTGGTGGCCCGGCACTGTGACCGCGTTACGTCTCTCTTTGTTCGCTTAACGACACGTCTCGAACGAAATGCCGGAATCGCAGAACAGCGATCCTGGCTCACACGGCGGACCGCACTGGCCGCTCGCGCAGTCTGCATTTCGCAGGCACGTCTTGCCGACTGCGCAGTCGCCGCAGCTGAAGCCGCAGTCGACGTCGGTCTCGACGCCGTCGCGCACGCCATTGCTGCAGCTCGGCGCTCCGCACACGCCGCTCTCGCACACGCCCGACTCGCAATCGGTCGGCGCGCTGCACGTCTGACCCGCAGCACACGTGCGGCACGTGCCGCCGCAGTCGACGCCGGTCTCGCTGCCGTCGCGCACGCGATCGAAGCAGCTCGCCCGTGGCGCCGGCGTGCACGTTCCCTCGGCGCACGCGCGCAGGTGGACGCGAAATCCGAGCGACAGCGTCTCCTGCCCGCGATACGTCACGTCGGGCGCGAGCAGCGCCTTGATCAGATCCGTTTGCGCGAACTCCTCGCGCATCACGACGCCGTCGCGCGGACTGCTGTCGAGGATCGACAGCATCCCGACGTGCTCGCGCGGTTCCTCCGCGAGCATCTGGCTGATCCCCGCATACGCGGCCGTGACCACCTGGTCGTGCGGCACGAGGCCATGGAGCTCGGCGTCGAAGCCGCCCGCGCCGTCGGCGGTCAACTCGATCTCGAGGCCGATCGCCGGGATGATGCTCGGGTCGGCGCTGACGAACACCGGCAGGTGCAGCGACGCCGCGCCGGGCACGCTCGTCTCGCGCGTGCGGTTCGGCGTGAACACGCCATTTTCGAGCGAGCCGCCGACCTCGATGCCGGTGTCGCCGTCCGCGCCGAGGTACAGCACCGACACGGTCGGGTCGTTCGTGAAGTCGTCGGCCGTGATGATCACCGACGACGCGATCGCGCCCGCTTCGACCATCTGGTCGCCGTACTCGGTCACGTCGCCCTGTGTCGCGAGCGTGCCGATGACCATGCCGAGCTGATTGTCTCCGGTATGGTCGCCGTTCAGGTCCTCTGCCCACTCGCGCGCGAACGTGTTCGTCATCGGAAGCTGGATCTTCTCGACGACGAAGCGCCGGGGCTCGCCGGTGAACGGCCCGACGACATCGTCGGGATTGGTCGGTTCGGCGCACGCGGCGAAGCCGAGGAGGAGGAAGAGGGTAGAGCGCATGGTCACCTACAGGTGTCGAATTTGAAGTCGTCGCAGGAGCTCACTCTCGGATTGCACGGGCCGCACGTCCCATGCGCGCAATCGCCGGCGTCGTAGCAGCGTTGCCCGGTAGCGCAGCCAACGCCGCAGGCCTTGCCGCAATCCACATCCGTCTCGAAGCCGTCGCGCACGCCGTTGTCACAGCGCGGTGGACCACACACGCCGCCGGTGCAGTCGCGCGATTCGCAGTCGGTCGCCGTCGTACACGTCGCGCCCGCGAGGCAGCCCCAGCAGCTACCGCCGCAGTCGACGTGCGCCTCGTCGCCATCGAGGACGCGGTCGTAGCAACTCGCGACGGGCTCGTTGCAACGACCCTCCGCGCACGGCGAGAGATGAGCGCGGAACCCGAAGCTGAGCGCGCCCTGACCGCCGATGACGAGATCGGGTGCCATGAGCGATGTGATCAGCGGGTTGGTCTGGAACTCGTCGCGCGTGATCAGCCCGTCGCGCGGAGGAGCGTCGAGGAGCAGCACGATCGCCGGATGCTCGGCCGGATTGCTCGCGATCATCTGCGCGATGCTCTCGTAGGCCACGTCGAGCAGGGCGTCGTGCGGTACCGCGCCGTGAAGCGCGGCATCGAAGCCGCCGGACCCATCCGATGTCAGCTCGATCTCGAGCCTGACGACCGGCACGATGCTCGGGTCGGCATCGACGAAGACCGGCAGGTGGAGCGTCGCGGAGCCGGGCACCTTCGTGTAGCGCGATCGGTTGGGCTCGAACACGCCGTCGCCGAGAGAGCCACCGACGGCGACCCCGGTCGCATCGTCGCTGCCGAGATACAGAACGGACACGGTGCCGTCGTTCGTGAAGTCGTCTGCCGTGATGATGACCGACGAGGCGATCGCGCCTGCCGCGATCATGTCGGCGCCGTGCATCGTCACGTCGTCGTATCCGGCCAGAAAGCCGAGCAGGTAGCCGACCTGGTTGTCGATGGCGTCGTTGTCGTCGATGAGGCCGCCGAGTGCGTACGCCTCGAGATTCGTCATCGGCAACTCGATCGAGTCGACCACGAACCTTCGCGCCTCGCCGGTATAGGGGCCGACGACATCGACATGCGGATCGGCGCAGGCCGCGAGCAGGAGGAGCGGAACGAAACGCATGGCCCGGATCGTTCAAGCATCTCGAGTGCCAGGTCGGACCATTCAGCAAGTGCCGTGAACGCGTCGGGCGATTGCCGAATCGATCGAAAAGTCCGAGCGATTCCTGACACGACCGTCGTAGTCCGGACATCGCACCGGTGCCACTTGCCGCGGCTTGCCAGGTCGACGCAAACCCTAGCGGCAGGTGTCTTCGCTCCACCCGTCCCCGCCGCAGAGGAATCCTTCGCACGGTTCGCCGCACTGTCCGCTGCTGCAGTCGCCGTCGCGCCTGCATCCCATGCCGGTGCCGCACTTGGCGGCGCACGTGCCGCCGCAGTCGACGGCGGTCTCGGTGCCGTCGCGCAGGCCGTTGACGCAGCTCGGCGGGCCGCATACGCCATCCGTACAATCGCGCGACTCGCAATCGCCGGCGACGGTACAGCTCGCGCCCTCCGTACAGCCGCGGCAATTGCCTCCGCAATCGAGGTGGGTCTCGGTACCGTCGAGGACGCGGTCGAAGCAGCTCGGCTGCGGCGTCTGGCACGAGCCCTCCGCACATGCCGTGAGGTGCGCCTTGAACGCGAACGAAGCGCCTTTCGTGCCGCGGTAGGTCCCGTCGGGCGCGAGCAAGGACGCGACGATCGAGCTGTTCGAGACCTCGTCGAGCGTGACGACTCCGTCTCGTGGGTTGAAGTCGAGCATCTCGAGCATGTACGGATGGTCGTAGGGTCTCTCTTCGACCATCTGCTTCAGGCCGGGATAGGCGGCTGCGATGGGATCGGCGACGACGCCGCGAACGGTGGCCCAGTATCCGCTGTCGTCGGGCTCGAGCTCGATCTCGACGGCATCGAGGCGCACCGTCGTCGGGTCCGCATCGACGAACACCGGGACACGCACCGTCGCGGCGCCGGGTACATGGGTCCAGGCAGTGCGGTTCGGCTCGAATGCACCATCGACGAAGCGACCGCCGACCTCGATCGCGGTGTCGTCGTCGTCGGTCGCGAGGTAGCGAACCGAGACCGCGTCATCCGTCGTGAGGTCGTCGGCCGTGACGATCACCGACGACGCGATCACGCCGACACGGATCATGTCGTTGCCATGGCTCGTGACGTTGTCCTGGGACGCCAGAAACGCGATCGCCCCACCGAGTCCGTTGTCGGCGACTCCATCGCCGTTCAGGTCCGCGGCGAACGTGCGCGCATCCGAGTTCGACATTGGCACGCGAATCTCGTCGATGACGTAGCGCCGCGCTTCTCCGGTGTACGGACCGACGACGTCCTCGTGCGACGGTGCGCATGCAGACGCGAACAACAGGAGCATGACGGACAAGCGCATCGCGGCGTGTTGCAAGCACGCGCGGTGCCAGGTCCGACCACTGCTGTAACCCGTGAACCGGATTGAACAGAAGCGAAGCCGCGGTCTCGAAAACTCGGCGAACGGTCGAGCGGTCCTGACATCGACGTCGCGATGCGGGCGTGTTGCCACGACGTTCCAGCCTACGGCCCGGGGCGGGGCCGTGGTCAGCGATCCCAAGCATCGGCGAGCGCGCGCAGGAGATTGGCGCCATCGCCGGTCCACGCCGAGCCATGCATGCAGGCGAGCGTACGCGGCGCGAGTGCGGCGAGCTTGTCGAGGTTCGCGCGCGTGTGGCGCGAGTGCGAGAAGTAATCCATCTGCGCGCGGAACGCCTCGCTCGGGCCGAGGATGTCGGTCTCGACGATGGGATCGTCTTGCGCGCCCGGCTGCGTGAACAGGTCGCCGCACAGGAGCGTGCGCGTTGTCGACTCGAACATGAAGCCGCACTCCCACGCGTGCGGCAGGTGCGGCGCATCGAGCCAGGTGAGCTGCCGCGTGCCGATCGTGAGGACCTCGCCGTCGGCGAGCGGGCGGGCAGGGCGCGACACCGAGTCGGCGAGCGAGATCGTCGCGCCGACGAGGCTGGCGACGGCGGTCGCGTGTGGGGCTGCATCGAGCATCTCGGCGAGCGCGCCGTTCTCGTCGGCCTCGTGGTGCGAGAAGCCGAACCAGCGCAGGCGCTCGAACGGAATGACCGTCTCGATGGCTGCTTTCACGGCAGGGAACAGGCCCTTCATGCCGGTGTGGAACAGAAGCGGCTCGTCATCGACGAGCAGGTACTGGTTGAACGAGAAGCCGCCGGTCGACAGCTGGATGGGTGTGTGGATGCGGTAGATACGGTCTGCGATCTCGTCGATTCGAGTGCTCATGTCCCTAGCGTGTCGCGACTCCGCAGGTCGTTACACGCGATCGCAACTACGTGGCTTTGCGTAATTCGCGCTCGCGCGCAACGGGAGCGGCGCCGAAGTGTCCGGCGTAGGATGCAAGCCATGCGCAGGCTCGTCCTCCTTCTCGTGATCACCGCATGTAGCTCCTCGGCTCCGACGACGCCGGCGGCTCCGAAGCCCAAGCGTGCGCCCGCCGAGCAGATCGAGACCTCGCTCGTTCCGGCCGTCCTGGTCCGCGGCGAGGAGGACGCGATCGAGCGCCACACGATCGAAGAGCGGATGCGGGAGTACAAGATTCCGGCGATCTCGATCGCCGTGTTCGATCATTACGAGATCGTGTGGGCCAAGGCGTACGGGCTCGCCGATGTCGAGAGCCAGACGCCAGCCGACGAGCACACGACGTTCCTCGCCGGCTCGATCAGCAAGTCCGTCAACGCGCTCGGCCAGCTCACCGCGGTCTCCGACGGTCTGCTCGCGCTCGACGCGCCGATCAACGACCAGCTGGTGAGCTGGAAGCTCCCCGACAACGACCTCACGCGCGCCAAGCCGGTCACGCTGCGCATGCTGCTGAGCCACACCGCCGGGACCACCGTGCACGGCTTCCGCGGCTACGCACCCGGCGAGTCTGTCCCGACGGTCCCGCAGATCCTCGACGGTCAGGCGCCCGCGAACAGCGCGCCGATCCGCGTCGACCTCGCGCCCGGCACGACGTTTCGCTACTCGGGCGGCGGCATCACGATCTCGCAGCTCGCGCTCGCCGATCGCGCGAAGAAGCCGTACGCCGAGGTCCTCGACGAGCGCGTGCTTCGCCCGCTCGGCATGACGAGTAGCACGTTCGAGCAGACGCTCAGCCCCGAGCGCCTCGCGCACGCCGCGGTCGGCTACGGTCGGGACGGCAAGGTCGTCGAGGGCAAGCGCTTCGCGTATCCCGAGATGGCGGCCGCCGGTCTCTGGACGACGGCGAGCGACCTCGCGCGGTTCTTCCTCGAGATTGCGAAGGCGCGCGCCGGAACGTCGAAGCATATTCCCAAGGCGCTCGCCGAGCTCATGACCACCAAGGTCATCTCCATGGGGCCCGACGGCGTCGGACTCGGCGTGTTCCTCCTCGACCGGAACGGCGGGAAGTACTTCGGCCACAACGGTGCAGACATCGGCTTTCAAGCCGACGCGCTCGCGAGCCTCGACCCTGCTTGCGGTTGCGGCCTCGTCTACATGGCGAACTCCGAGAACGGACTCCGCCTTGCCGAGGAGGTCGAGCGCACGATCTTCGCCGCGTACGGCTGGCCCGGTGCGCCGACGCCGATCACGCGCGTCGCGCTCGATGCCGCGCAGCGTGCGAAGTTCGTCGGCCGCTACGACACCGGCCGCGCTCCCCTCGAGATCGTCGAGCGCGGAGGCAAGCTGATCATCCGCGCGCCGTTCATGGACGGTTTCGAGCTCGTCCCGACCGGGCCCGACGTCGTCGTCAACACCAGCACCGCAGAGGAGCTCCATCTCGTCGAGAACGGGCTCCGCGTCACCGGCAGCGGCCGGCCGCCAGTTTCGTTTTCACCCGCAACCGCCGAGCATCCGCTGTTCATGCTCGAGGCGGGCCACTTCGACGAGGCCGTCGCCGCGCTTCGCCAGGCGAAGGACGCGAGGGCGAGCGAAGAGGGCATCAACCTGTTCGGCTACGGGATGCTCGCGAGCGACGCGGCGAAGGCGACCGAGATCCTGCGCCTCAACGTGGTCGCGTTCCCGGACTCTGCGAACGTGCACGACAGCTACGGCGAGGCGCTCGCCACGTCGGGCAAGACCGCCGACGCGATCGCCGAGTACGAGCGCGTGCTCGCCCTCCTCGATGCCGATCCGAGGCTCTCGGCGGCCGAGCGCGTCGAATTCAAGAAGCACGCGAACGAGATGCTGGCGAAGCTGCGCAGCAAATAGGTCAGATACAGCCCGACCTGCACTGTGACGTCAGGTCGACCGCGATGTCGAACGACCATCCGTCCTCGTTCGCCACGAAGTGGCCGACGATGTGCGGCGGCGCCGCGTCGAGGTCATCGAGCTGAATCGCCTCGAACGTCACCTTGTCCGTCATCGCCACGGGATACTCGTGGAATGCCTGCGCGCGATTCGTACCGGTCGCCGTGAACGGCCACATGATCGACAGCCGCAGCGACGGCTCGAGGCCCTGCGGAGCACTCGCGGTGGGCACGAAGGTGATCGAGTACGCGGGCCCGCAGCTCGTGAACGCTGCGAACGCGTAGTGGAGGTCATCGAGCGAGCCAGCGGGCGAGGTGCCCGTCACCGTGACCGGTGTGTACTCGAACGAGGACAGCCAATCGCACCGCTCGCCGCCGGCGGGGATGGGCGCTGCATCCGGTTCCACATCGGCGGCGGCATCGGCGACCTCGGGTCTGCGCTCCGGCGAGCACGCCACGAACAGGCTCAGCGAGCCGACGAGCAACGTGGACCTGAGAGCCGCAACGATCACGTGCGCACTCTACACGACGCCAATGCGTTCGATGCGACGTTCCTCGCGTCGTCGCCAGACCTACACGGTCTCAGCTCTCGATGTCGTAATCCTTGAGCTTCTTGTAGAGCGTCGAGCGATCGATCTCGAGGATCGCGGCGGCCTGCGCCTTGTTGCCGCCGGTCGCGGCGAGCGCGGCGAGGATGCCTTCCTTCTCGAGCTCGCGCAGCGACTTCGCGCGGGCAGGCGCGGGCGGGATATCGATCGACACGTTCGGCTGCGACGCGGCGGGCGACGGCGGCGGCATCGCGGGCATCTGCGCGCTCGAGATCGCGGAGCCGAGCGGCGGCGTCGGTGACGAGGTGCGGGTGCGCGGCGGCGCGGCCTGCGCGAGGACCTGCGGCGGAAGGTCTTGCGCCATGATCTGATCGCGATCACCGAGGACGATCGCGCGCTCGACGGCGTTGCGCAGCTCGCGCACGTTGCCCGGCCAGTGGTAACGCGTCATCGCCGCGATCGCGTCGGGCGAGAACCCGGTGATGCGGCGCGCGGCCTGGCTGCGGAAGCGGACGAGGAAGTGCTCGGCGAGCAGCGGCACGTCATCGAGGCGCTCGCGCAGCGGCGGCACCTCGATGTGGATGACGCTGAGCCGATAGTAGAGGTCCTCGCGAAACTGACCGCGCTTGACCATCTCGGCGAGGTCGCGGTTGGTCGCGGCGACGACGCGGACGTCGACCTCGATCGCCTTCTGACCGCCCACGCGCTCGAACCTGCGCTCCTCGAGCACGCGGAGGAACTTCGTCTGCAGGCCGAGCGGCAGCTCGCCGACCTCGTCGAGGAACAGCGTGCCGCGATCGGCCATCTCGAAGCGGCCGGCCTTCTTCTCGGTCGCGCCGGTGAACGCGCCCTTCTCGTGGCCGAACAGCTCGCTCTCGATCAGCGTCTCGGTCAGCGCGGCGCAGTTGACGGCGACGCACGGGCCCTTCGCGCGGCGCGAGGCGCGGTGGATCGCGCGCGCGACCATCTCCTTGCCGGAGCCGGACTCCCCGCCGAGGAGGATCGTCGCGTCCGAAGGGCCGACGCGGTTGACGAAGTCGATCACGCGCTGCGCGGCGGTCGAGCGGCCGACGAAGTCACCATCGGCGAGGCGCTCCTCGAGCGCGTCGGCGCGGCGCGAGAGCTGATCGCGCGTGTCGGCGCCGACCCAGGCGGCCCCGGTGAGGTGAGCGAGGCAGCCGGCGGCGAGGCTGTCGGCCTCGTCCCAATCGGCACCGCGCCGATCGATCCAGAGGACGGCGACGACCTCGTCCGCACCGCCGTGCACCGGCGCCGCGATCAGCGAGCGGCCGCCGGACTGGGCGGTGATCACCTGGCGCTGGTTCGTGACCTTGTCGATGAGCTCGCCGGGGATCTGGAGCTGCGAGCTCTCGCCGCTGCCGATCGCGGCGGCGACCGGGGCAGGGCGCTTGCCCGCGGACAGCACGAACGCGCGATGCGCTTCGAGCGCGGTACGCGCGGCATCGCAGGCGGCACGCGCGACGGCATCGCGGCCCGCGGCAGACTCGCCGCGCAGGCGATCGCCGAGCTGGGCGAGCGCGGCGAGGTGACGGCGCGCGCGATCGTCGCGGCCCGTCAGCGCGAGCAGCTGCCGGCTCGAGACCT
>JABFXX010000179.1 GCA_013368795.1 Kofleriaceae bacterium | reverse complement strand
CGCTCGCGTACAGCGTCGACATGAGAGGCCTGCTCGCCGAAATGGCGAGCACGATGCCTCCAGATCGGGTGGCACATGCGATCGCCCCGGACCGGGATGTCCAACGTGTGGTGCGCGCGCTTCAGGGCATCGGGCGGCTCGACATCGCGATTCGCTGGACCAGGCTCGCGCTCGACGAGCATCCCACCTACGAGACGGCGCAGACGCTGTACTCGCTCGCGATGATGCAAAAGGACCTGCCGGCTGCCGAGCATGCTGCGCGCGAACGCTGCCGGATCCTTCCGGGTAACCAGTGCCAGCTGGCACTCGCACGCGTCCTCGAACAGGAGCAGAAGCCGCACGATGTCGTCGCTGCGCTCCAGGACGTCGCGAACTGGCGCGGTCGAGGCGACGAACGGCGAGCCGCATGGTTCATGCTCTGCGATGCGCACCTCGCGCTCCACGCGATCGACGATGCGCGGACGTGCCTTCGCCTCCTCGACGGCAGCGGGCTGATCGTACCGACAGACGTCGGGATGACGCGACGGCGCGTCGCGCTCGAGAACCTCGTCAAGCAGGCGATCCTGAACGAGGGCCCCCGAGGAGCGACCCCGTGACATCCGCGCGACGACGCTTCGAGTTGCTCCAGTCCGCGGCCGTGGACGCGCTGATCGCCGGCGGAATCGGTGGTTTCGTCGAGACCCTGCGGATCGCCAAGGATGCCCGCGGCGTGGGGCTCGGCGGCTGGTTCACGATCATCGCGCTGGGAATTGCGGGTGCGACGGTGATCTCGCTGTTCGTGCAGCTCGCCGTGAGTGCGGCGCGACGCGTACAGGTCATCGCGGCTGCCATCGAAGACTTCGCCTGCGACGAGAAACGCCGCGTGATCATCACCTGGCGGGTCCTGCTCGTCGTCGGAGCGCTGATCGCGTTCGGCCTGGCCGCGTTCCTCGTGACGTCGAAACTTCACGTGGGCTTCCGGTTCAAGGAGGGCAACGTCATGGGCGCCCTCGTCGCGAGCGTGCTCGCGCCCATCGGGCTCGCGGTCGTCGCGGCGGTGGTCCTGCTCGATCGACGACTCGCCCCCGTGGTCGCGCGGTATCCCGGCATCCTCGCGGGGCACCGGAGCTGGGGCGTCGCGGTGCTCGCATGCGCCGGCGGCATCGTCGTTCCGACGCTCCTCGCCCAGCGCGTGGTTCCCGAGGCGAACGTCGAGCCCGTGACGATCGTGAGCGCGATCATCATGTGCGCGACCACGGTACGTCTCGTCGGTGCAGCGCGCCGTCGCACGCTCCGGGTCCTCGCCCCGATCCTCGCGGTCATCGCGGTGACCGGCTCACTCCTGATCGGCCGCGCTGAGCGCGCGCGTGCTGCTGTCGTCACGTTCGGCGCCGTATCGAAGGGTGTCGCCAAGGTCATGTGGAAGCTCGCCGACCGTGACCACGACGGCTATGCACCCGCCTGGATCGGTGGTGCAGATTGCGATGACCACGATCCGCATCGCAGCCCTTCGCGCCGCGAGATCGTGGGGAACGGCATCGACGAGAACTGTACCGGCCAGGATGCGGCGGCCGCGCCGGAGGCCAGCGCTGCTCCTCGAGACGGCAAGAAGCTCGACGTCATCGTGATCTCGCTCGATGCCGTGCGCGCCGATCACCTCGGGGCATGGGGTTACGAGCGCCCGACCTCGCCGGCGATCGACGACCTCGCCCGGCATGCGACTCGCTTCGACATCGCGCTGACCTCGTCGCCTTCGACGCGCTATGCGCTACCGTCGTTGCTGTCCGGACGCTTCGCATCGACGGTCCAGCACACGCAGCCTGCGACGAACCTGGCCGAGCTGCTCGCAGCAGCGGGCTACGAGACAGCAGCGGTGATTGGCTGCCAATCGATCGCGACGAAGCGCGATCTACGCGGCTTCGACGAGATCGATACGAGTCCCGAGACCGTGCGCCTCGCGCGCCCAGGACAGTCGAACGCAGATGCGGTCGCCGACGCTGCGATCGCGCACCTCGAGCGACACGCTCGCCGCCCCGGCGCCGCACCGCTCTTTCTCTGGGTGCACTTCTACGACGCGCACCACCCGTACCACGCGCCCGTACGTGCCTCCGCCTTCGGCAGCTCCGATGCCGACCGGTACGACGCCGAGATCGCGTTCATGGACGAGAGCGTCGGCCGCCTTCTCCAGGCGATCGCAACACGGGCCGACAACACGCTCGTGGTCCTGACCTCCGACCATGGTGAGGAGTTCGGCGAGCACGGCATCCGGTTTCACGCGCGCAGCCTCTACAACCAGGTCACGCGCGTACCGCTCCTCATCCGCGCACCGGGCGGGTTCGCGGGTGTCATCACGCAGCCCGTCAGCATCGTCGACGTGATGCCGACGGTCCTCGATCTCGTAGGTGTCACGGCGCCACCGGTGAACGGCCGTTCGCTCGCGGGCGCCGTACTCGGGCACGATCGAGGCCCAGCCCGGCCGGTGTTCCTCGAGCTCGTCGCCGAGAGCTGGTACAACCGCAACGCGGTCGCGGTCGTCACCGCCGACTGGAAGGTGATCTGGGATCGCGAAGCGAACGCCTGGAGCTTGTATGCAACGTCGGACGCCCAGGATCGCGAGAATCGGGCAGAGGCAATGCCGGAGCAGCTCGCTGCGATGAAGAAGCTGCTGTGGGATGCGCTCGACCACGAGCTCGCGGTACCGCCTCCACCCCACTGACGCTCAGAACGCGAGGACGTTGAAGTCGCCGCGGTGCGCGCGGTTGATCGTCGCGGCGTCCTGGTCGGTCGTGCGATACACGAGGATGCGTTGCACCGCGCGGCGCCTGCCGTCGAGGTCGAGCGTGACCGACTGACCCGCGCCGAGCGTGCGGTTCAGATCGATGCGCTGAACGCCGCCGCCCACGAACTCGATGACGACCTTGACCAGAAACGTGTCGCCGCGGTTGCCCTGGAGCACGAGGCTCCGGAACTTGCCCTGATCCGCGGTCGGCACGATGTCCTTGCGATACTGCGTCCGTTCGTAGTGCAGCCCG
Organism: Kofleriaceae bacterium; assembly: GCA_013368795.1. Lineage (GTDB taxonomy): Bacteria > Myxococcota_A > Polyangia > Haliangiales > Haliangiaceae > JABFXX01. The sequence goes on along the minus strand of JABFXX010000179.1, from coordinate 227 downwards.
CTCGCGAGGAGCTGCGCCTGCGGGCGCGCACGCTCCGGGCCGTAGAAACGAGCCGGCTCCTGGAAATCGAACGCGCCATCGCGGTGATCTCGAATCGTCACGGAGCCACCGAAGCCCACGTTCGCCGAGACGCGGTGGTCGACCATCGGGCCAGCGACCGCCACAGAAGAGGAACCGATGAGGAGCATCGTGAGGAGCTTCGTCTTGAGAGCCATGCCCAAGAGACG
>JABFXX010000223.1 GCA_013368795.1 Kofleriaceae bacterium | reverse complement strand
ACACGCTGTACGCGCCGGTCGCGTCCGAGTCCGCCCCGTTCAGGCCGGCAACGGCGATGTGCGCCTTCGCGATCCCGCCGCCCGACGCATCGGCGATCGTCCCGTAGAGTCGCGACCCACAGTCGCCGAGTGCCACGACGACCTGGTCCGACTTCGAGAGAGGACTCGCGTTATCGACGTGCGCCGCCGCGGACGCATACTTCGTCGCTGACGCGCTGACGACGAACGGCAGCGGTGGCTGGACGCCGAAGTCGAACGTGCCATCGGCTGCAGACGTCACCTCGGCGATCGGCTGCAGCACCGCAAACAGGATCGGGTCCGGCGTGAGAATGAAGGGGCCGGGTTGCCCCGCGACCTCGAAGCCGAGCACGACCTTCGCGCCGGCGACCGGCGCACCGTGGAACACGACGCGACCTGCGATGCGCCGCGGTGGTGCACCGGCTTTCGCGAGCCACGCCGGGATGGTCGACGTGCTGCCTGGATCGCCCGCGACGCCGGATGCATGTGCACCCGCCTTCGTCAGCGAACCCGAGCTCGAGCTCGAGCTCGAGGACTCGTCCTTGCCTGCGCGATAGCGCCAAAGTGCGCCCGCACCGATCAGCAGGAGTAGAACAAGCACGACGACGATCGCGATCACCTTTTTCATCGCAAACACTCCCAGGGCAGTCGACGCCGGGGACGCGACCGGCAACTTGGAGAGTGGAATCAGCGCCGCGAGCCAACCGCGCTTCGGCTGATCGGTGCGCTTGCCGAGGGCCTCGCGCAGCTGATCGAGCGCGGTCTTGAGCCGGCGACGCACCGTGGCGTCGGGAATCCCGAGCCGGCGCGCGATCTCTGCACTGCTGTAGCCCTCGACAAAGTGCAACAGCACGGTGGACCGGTACGGCTCGGCCAGCCCCAGCAGCTCGTCGGCGAGCGCGCGCTGCAGCTCGACGCGTTCGATCAGGTCGGCCGGCGTGGGCACCGGCCGCTCGCTGTCGGACGCGACCGCGCGCTCGTTCCGCCGCACCTCGCTGCGACGGCGCGTCATGATCAGATTCCTCACGACGCGCCCGAGCCAGGGCCTCAGCGGTCGATCGGTATCCGGCTGCTGCCTGGCCGCGACGATCCAGGTGTCCTGCGCGACGTCGTCGGCGAGCGCGTCGTCCTTGACCAGCGCGCGCGCGAGCTGGCGCACCCAGGCCATCTCGGCCATCAGCTGCTCGCTGGTTGGAATTCCCGCGTCTTCCATCTCTACGTCCACCCGTTAACTGCCGCCGCAGGCAGGATCGTGCGTGACAATCGCCGCGGCGACCACGGATTTGGCAGCTCTCCGGGGGGCACATGTCGGTGGCGGTTTCGACGGCAGACCGATGGCATGGCGCACGGCGCGTGATAAGGGTCGGAGCCATGCCGAGCACGCTGGTCGAATCGTTCGAGCTCCTGGTCGAAGCGGAGCAACTCGCGCCGCGCCTGGAGGCCGCAGCGAACGCACTGACGCAGCTGCCGGAGCTCGAAGCCGAACGCGGGTGGCTCGCCGCCGCTCGCGAGCGCCTCGCGACCACGCGCGTGACGTCGTACGGCAACCTGCTCGATCGCGCGCTGCGCCTGCCGGAGCTCGAGAGTCTGAAGGGCGAACGCGGCAAGCTCTTGCAGGCCGCGATCGCGGACGAGTTCGAGCGGCTGCAGGCGGCGATCACGCTCGCCGGTGGTCCGCGCTCGCCGCTGCTGGAGATGCTGCTCCAGAACCTGAAGGTTCCTGCGCTGCGCAAGTGTGGCGTGCCGGAGGTCGAGCGCTTCAGCGCGGAGCTCGAGCGCCGGCTGGCGTCGGCGTACGCGCGGCGCGTGCTGGCGACCGATCGCTACAGCCCGGTCGCGCCCAACCTGAGCGCGGTCGCAAGCGCGATCGCGACGTGGCGCAGCGTCTTCATCGAGCCGCCGCTCGCGGACGATGCGGCGACGGGTGTCCGCGACGAGCTCGCGGCCGCCGGCCGGAGCGTCGAGCTAGCGCTGCGCCAGGCGCGGCTGCTGGCGCAGGCTGCCTTGTTACCGGCAGCGGAGCTCCTCGATGCCGCAGGCGTGCTCACACCGACCGCCAAGCGCCGCGGCAAGAACGTGACCGAGGACAGCCATCCTCTCCTCGAGCAGGACCCACCGGATCCGCTGCTGCCGACAGCCGACGAGCGCGCGGAGCTCGCGACCCCGCCTCGGTAGTGCTCTAGCGCGCCGACTTGATCGGCTCGAACAAGTACGCGTGCGGAGAACCGATACCGCACTCCCAGCCGCGTACCAGGACCTGGCCGCGATCGTTGATGTCCTGGACCTCCATCATGAAGAAGCAGCTACCGTCGACGAGCTGCGACTGGAACGTCCTGAGCGGCTGACCGACACGACCGATCCAACCTTGAGTCGCGAGGCCGCCGTCGTGATCGTTGCCGACGATGTCACCGCGATTGTTGATTCCGGTCGCGAGTGCCCCGGGCATGCCGGTTGCCGTACCGAGGTCGACCATCGAGCCTCCGTCGAAATAGATCGCGTGGTAGTTGATGTTCGGATCCCACATGTAGCCGACGAGCTGATCGTGCTCGTTGATCGCAAGGCCGGCGTTCCACGGGCCGCCCATCGAGCCCAGGTCCGCGAACGCTCCGTCCCAGTAGAAGGCGTATCGATAGTACGGCGGTGCCGGAAACCACCCGGTGACGTGATCGGCATCGTTCATGGCAAGACCGGTCACGGCCTGGCCGCCGGCTAGCTCGGTGCGCGTCCCTTCGACATAGAGCGCATCCCCGACGATATGGCCCCGATCGTTGATCGCGTGCACCTCACCCGGGATCGACGTGAGCTCACCGTCCTCGTAGCGGAACGAGTAGCGATCGTCGTTGTAGTGACCCACCACGACGCCCGCGTCGTTCATGCCGGTCGCGCGTGTTGGATAGCCGAGATCCGTGATCACGCCGTTGTCCCAGATCTCCGCGTGCAGCAGATTCGACTGCGAGTAGTGAGCAACGTCTGCGACGACCTGGCCGCGATTATTGAGGCGGACCGGGTTCGCGCCGTCGGCATCCTCGAACAACCTGACCTTCCGGTAGCCCGTGACGACGTAGTCATCGTCGACGCTGAGCACGTCGAGGGCCGGAGGCTGGTATCGGTATCGCGGGTCCGCGCTCCTGACGTCGAGCCTGACCGCAACATGAATGTCGCCGTCGAACACGTCGTCATCGACTGCTTCGACCTGAAACGATCTTGGACTCGAATCGTTCGGCATGAAGATGAGCGTCGATGGAACCGCTCGCGCTTCCGACGGCGGATCGATCGAGATATCGATGCGGACCGGGCCATGCGGCGAGCCTTGCAACGCGACGGTGAAGTAGGCCTTGTCGCCGGCTTCGCTGATCGCGGACGCGCGCGGCGAGACGGTGATCGGCGCGCTGTCGACCGACTGCACGGCGGTGTCGGTCGTCTCTACCGAGTCAACGCCACAGCCAACCACAAACAACTCCAACAGAGCACCAACGATGAGCTCGCGAGCCATGGTTCCTCCGGGCCGGCGACGCTCGCAAGCGCCATACCGATCGAGGCCCACGCAATAGTCACTAGTTGGAGCACATAGCGAATCTCATCCGAGCGGCGTTGAGTCGATGTGACGGCGTGCCGCGTGCGGCTCCGCCCGGAACGTTCAGCAGGGGGCGTGCCCGGCGAGGGTCAGGATCAGCTCGCGCCGCGACCGGACGCCGAGCTTGGCATAGGCGCTCGCGAGCTGATTCGCGATCGTGCGCGCCGACACCGCACGGTTGCGCGAGATCGCCGAGGTTGCGAGCCCTCGCATCGCACACTCGACGGTCGCACGCTCGGCGGAGGTGAGCTCGCGCAGGCGCGGGTGCTCTGATGGCATCGCAACGAGCGCCAACCGCGTGCGAGAGAGCTGAACCTCCGCCGCGCTCAGCCGTGAGAACGCGAGCAGCTCCGCGAGTCCAACGCCCAGAGACGCGAGCGCCCGTCGCACGATCCGAGAGATCGTGGCTTCCGAGAGCGAATTGTCGATCGCGATTGCCTTGTTCGACTCGCCTCGTGCCACTGCAGCGATGATCCGGCGCTCGCGGGCGTCGAGTGCACGAATGGCCGCCATCTGTGGCGTGCGCACTGCGAGGACGAATCTGCGACCGTTCTCCTCGAACCGGTCGATCAGGGTCCAGCGACCGAGTACGAGCGCGGTCCAGAGCTCGCCCTCGCCAGAACGTCGGCCACCCCTCGCGCGCTCGCGCTGGAGCACGGCACGTCGCAGGGCACTGCGCGCGGTCTGCGTGCGCGCATCGCCGGCAAGCTCGATCGGTGTCGCGATCCCGCGATCCATGCAAAACACGGCGTCGACGTGCGGGGCAACATGATCGCGAAGCCGTAAGCCGATCGCGAGATGCTCCGCGACCGGTGCCCAGTATCGACGTTCCGCCGACTCGACCTCGTGCGCATCTCGGTGCACGGCGCCAAGTACGAGCGAGCTGCCACTGCCTGTGGGGCAATTGAGCCCGACGAACTCACGCACTCCGTGACTCTCGAGCACGGCGCGATACGTACGACTCAGCAGTGTGCTCTGACTGTGAAGTGCCGGAGCGGTGAAGTGCATGAGGTCGAGATCTCGCGCCGGCACTGGAACCTCGAGCAGCGCCTTGAGCTCGCCGCCATCATCGCCGGCCGCCCGGCACTGCGGCACACCAGCGCGCGCCTGTGCAATGAACGCGATCAGCCGGCGACGAGGCTCGAACCGGCGCCGCAGCAAACTCGTGAGTGCATCGAGCTGCTGCACTTCTGAAAGCTCGAGACGATAAGCCGCATCGATCAGCCCCACCCGATGGTCCACGCGGCAAACATACTACTGACCGCCGCGACCATGGCGAGGGACTGGAAGACCAGGAGCGCCTAGATCGTGCTCGCCCCTCGAGCGCTCGCCGGCGCCGGCGCAGGCGCCGCGGGCGGAGCCTCGATCGGCGCGGGTCGCGACTTGCGGCCGCCGCCGAACCGAAACGTCATCTCGAACGTGAAGTAGCTCTGCGAGTACGACGTCGACTGCGGTGCACCGCCGACGGTCTGGCGTACCTCGATGTCGGCACCGAGGATCATGTTGTAGGTCGCCGCGAGCCGAAGCCGTCCGAGATCGACGCCGAGCTGCGGCGCGATGCCGAAGTAGCGGCCGGCCTTCTGATCGACGCTCGCCATGCTCGTGCCCGTGGACACATCTTGGCTGATGATGTCGTACATGCCGACGCCGAAACCGACCCACGGTCGCGCGGTACCCAGCGTCGGATAGAACTCGCCCTTGAGCAGCGTCGAGGCGAGTGCAGCCACGCTCATCGAGATCTCGTCGCTGCCGAAGCTGCCGCCGAACTGCACGGCACCTTCGAAGCGCGCACCGACGCCGACATGATCGTGGATCAGGAACTTGGGCTCGACGACGGCGCCGAATCCGCCGCGTCCGCTCGCGCTCGTGTAGGTGCCGGACAGGCCACTGTCGACGCGAACCGGTTGGTAGTGCTCCGCCTGTGCGTGCGCCACGCCAGCGCTCGCACAGACAACCAAGGCCACAACCAAGTTACGTGCGCTCATAGAAGTCGTTCCCCCGAACGGCCGCTTCCGCGTAGTGCAACCAAGGGGCCGGAGCCTCCGTTCACACGCCACGCGGAGTTGCCCCGCCCTCGCCGTTCACGCTGACGCAGCTTGGATACGCAAACCGCAGTCCCCCGATGGACTCCCGTGTAGCCTGCGCGCATGAACAAGCACCGCTTCGTCTGGCATGACCTGTCGACCAAGGACGCCGAGGGCAGCAAGAGGTTCTACGGCGAGATCTTCAACTGGAAGTTCGATTCGAGCGACAACGGCCCGTACTCGCACATCACGGCCGGTGACGAGATGATCGGCGGCGTGCGGCAGATGGGCAACGACGAGCATCAGCCGACGAGCTGGCTGGGCTACATCGTGGTCGACAACGTCGAGGCGACCGTCGCGAGCATCACCGGCGCCGGCGGCAAGGTGCACATGCCGACGACGAAGATGGAGAACGTCGGCACGTTCGCGGTCACGGCCGATCCAACGGGCGCCGTGTTCGCGCCGTGGAAGAGCGCGCGGCCCGGCGAGGACGAGGAGAAGGCCGCGATGCCAAAGCCGTTCACGTTCTGCTGGGACGAGCTGGTGACGACGGATCCGAAGGCCGCGGTCGCGTTCTACGAGAAGGTGTTTGGCTGGAAGGGCCGCCCCGTCGACATGGGTGGCGGCATGACGTACACGCTGCTCGATCGGCCCGGCGTGATGACCGCGAACGGGGCCCCGCAGTCCGCAGGTGGGGCGATGCGGTCACCGCCTGGCGTGCCGTACTCGTTCTGGATCGCGTACGTCGCCGTCGACGATTGCGATGGCGTGAGCGCGCGAGCGGAGAAGCTCGGGGCCAAGGTCATGGTGGCACCGACGGATATTCCGAACGTCGGCCGGTTCGCGTGCTGGAGCGATCCGCAGGGCGCCAGCATCGCGGTCCTGCAGCCGCGCATGGGATAATGCGCGGCGAATGCCGTCGAACAAGCTGGCTGCGAAGGAACGCGAGACGATCCTGGGTGTGTTGAAGCAGCGCTTCGAGAAACACCCGAAGCGTCACGAGGGGATCGACTGGAAGAAGGTCCAGGCGAAGCTCGAGTCGAGCCCCGACAAGCTGTGGTCGCTGCACCAGATGGAGGAGACGGGCGGCGAACCGGACGTCGTCGGCTTCGACAAGAAGGAGTACATCTTCTTCGACTGCGCGGCCGAGAGCCCCAAGGGACGCCGGAGCATCTGCTACGACCGGGCGGCGCAAGAGGGTCGCAAGGAAGCGCCACCGAAGAACAACGCGATGGACATGGCGAAGGCGATGGGAATCGAGATGCTGACCGAGGAGCAGTATCGCGAGCTCCAGAAGCTCGGCGCGTTCGATACCAAGACCTCGAGCTGGATCGTGACACCGGCGCCGATCCGCAAGCTCGGTGGCGCGGTGTTCATGGATCGCCGCTACGACACGGTGTTCCTGTATCACAACGGTGCGGAGTCGTATTACGCCGCTCGCGGGTTCCGCGGCGCGCTGCGAGTGTAGCGAAGCGCTGCAGGCGCGAGCCTCGGCAGGCTCGGACGCCTAGCCAGGTCGACGCGTCCGAGGACCGGACAGACGGCCCGAACTTGTACAAGTTGTGTCTGACCCCCTTCTTGCCTTCTGGCATCCGGCATATCGGATGCACGCAGTGTCGGAAGGAAGGAGGGTTGAATGGCTTATCAAAAGAGTCCGGCAGTAGACCGGAGCGGAAGCTCGGGGAGTCTCGCGGACGTGATCGACCGGATCCTCGACAAGGGTCTGGTCATCGACGCGTGGATTCGCGTTTCGCTCGTCGGCCTCGAGATCATTACGGTCGAGGCGCGCGTCGTGGTTGCGTCGGTCGATACCTACCTGCGATTCGCAGACGCGATCAGCAAGATTCCGCTGGCGTCGGCGCCGCCGAAGCAAGTGGAAGAGCGACAGCCCGAGCTGGAGGAGCAGCCCGAGCAGCGCCAGTTGCCGTCTCCGCAGGACATCAAGCACTACCTGGATGAACAGGGAGAAGAAGGCTTGAGCCTCGACCAGCTGGCCGATCATTTTCACGCGTCGCGCGAAGCGGTGGCTGATGGGCTCCGCCGTCTCGAAGCGGAGGGCAGCGTGAGTCAGAGGGAGAGGCACTCATGACGGGAACGATCATCTACTGCATTGGGCGTAAGCGTTCTTTGGCCGACGGTCCACCCATTCGGGCGCGCGGGCTCGGTGGCGGCGGTGTACGCCTCATCCCGTACCAAGAGCTCGTGGCCGTCGTCGGTGATGCGACCGAGGAGCGGTATCAGGTGAGCCGCGCCAACGTGAGAGCGCACTCGGAGGTCATCGACGAGGTGATGGAGCGCTCGGACGTTCTGCCGCTGCGCTTCGGTGAGGTTGCGCCCGATGATGAGGAGGCGAGGAAGCTGCTTCTCGAGCAGCAGTACGACGGGCTCCTTCAGCGTCTCGATCGGGTCCGCGATCGGGTCGAGCTGGCGCTGCGGGTCTCGTTCGACGAGGCCAGGCTGTTCGACGAGATCCGCGCGGTGCGCGAAGATCTGGTCAATGCGGGTCAGCGCGCCGCATCGTTCGAAGACCGCGTCTCGGTCGGTCAGAGCATCGCGCAGGTGGTCGACAACAAGCGCGAGCGCGCCTCGGAGATGATTCTGGCCGAGCTAGAGCCCCTGGCGGTCGAGGTGGTCACCAACGAGCTCACCTCGGACATGATGGTCTTGAATGCTGCATTCCTGGTCGATCGGTCGCGCCTGCAGGAGTTCGACGAACGCGTGCGCACCCTGGGCGAACGCGAGACAGGGAGGCTCGTGTTCAGGTACGTCGGTCCGCTTCCGCCCTACAGCTTCGTCGATCTACGCATTCCTGCGGAGGCGGAGGAAGCGGAGGCGGTGCATGCTTAGCGACATCCTGTTGTTCCCCATCACCGGGCCGCTTCACGGCGTGGAGTGGGTGGCACGAAGGATCAAGGACCAGGTCGACCACGAGGTCTTCAGCGAGCAGGCGCTCCGCAATCGCCTGCATGACCTCAACGAGCGCCTCGACAACCACGAGATCTCCGAGGAGGAGTTCGAGGCGCAGGAAGCGGACCTGCTCGACCAACTGGACCGCCTCGAGGCCGAGCGCCGTGAGGAGCTCGATGAGCGCTGTGAGTGAGACCCAGCAGGCGCCTGCCGCAGGCTGCGGCTGGTACCTGTACGGTGTCGTTCACGACCCCGGCTCGGAGATTCTCGACACCGGCATCTCGGGTGCGGATGCGCCACAGCTGATCCGCCAGGGCGACCTGGCAGCGATCGCCGCACCCGTGCCGCTCGCCGAGTACGACGCCGAGGCGCTGAGGCCGAAGCTGCACGATCCGGCCTGGCTGGAGGCAGCGGTTCGCCGTCATCACGATGTCGTCGCGCGCATCCATTCTGCGCGCATCATTCTTCCCGCCAAGTTCGGCGCCGTTTACGCGAGCGTCGACGACGTGCGGCTTGCGCTCGAGCGCGGCCACGAGGAGCTTCGCGATCGGCTGGCGGCGCTGACCGACTGCGATGAATGGGGCGTGCATCTGTACGCGACCTCGCGTCAGGCCCTCGAGCGCATGACCACACGCGACGCGGACCTCGATCGGCTCGAGCACGACATGGCCACGGCATCGCCGGGACGGGCCTACTTCCTGCGGCGCAAGCTGGAGGAGGCGCGTGCGCAGGCCACCGAACGTGGGCTGACAGAGCTGGCCGAGGGCGCGCACGAGCGACTGGCAGCTCAGGCCGTTGCGAGCGAGGTCGCGGCGTCGGAACGGCGGACCGCGGCGAGTCCGGACGACGAGCTCGAGATCCTGCACGCTGCGTATCTGGTCCAGCGTTCGCGGTTGCCGGCCTTTGTCGCCGAGCTCGAGGATCTTGCACGCGGTGTACGTGAGGAGTGGACCGGCCCCTGGCCTCCCTACAGCTTCGCGGCGCCTACATCGGGGATCGAATGAATCAGATCGGCGCGGAGAGGGAGGTCACGCTGCTCGAGCTACTCGACCGCTTGGTCGATCGCGGTGTGGTGCTCACCGGAGATCTCATGATCTCCGTCGCCGAGGTGGACCTCATCCGCGTGGCGCTCAACGTCGTTGTCGCGTCCGTCGAGCGGATGGCGGAGCTCGAGACCCGTCGATGAGCTTGTATGTCTACGCCATTGTCGATCGCGAGTGCCATCCGCCTGCTGAGTGGCGCGGGCTGGAGGGGAGCCAGCTATCGACGCTGGGATATCGCTCGCTCGCAGCGGTCGTGAGCACGACTGCCGTCCCGCCCCGCCCGGACACGGCCGCGATCCTGTGCCACGAAGCACTTGTCGAAGCGCTCGGCGTGCACCACCGCGCGCTGCCCGTCAGGTTCGGCACCGTGTTTTCTGACGCGAGCGCGGTCACCGAGGCGCTCGCTGAACGCTACGAGTCCCTCGTCGCCGATATGGAGCGGATCGGCGGCAAGGTGGAGCTCGGCCTCATCGCGCTGTTGCGTGCACCGCGCGAGAGTGTGGAGGTACGAGCGCCGGACGCCGATGTATCGAGTGATGCTCCGTCGGGCAGCGAGGGAGCGCGCTACCTCCAGGCACGCCGTCGCGCGTATGCGCGTGCGGAGGCCGACAAGTCAGCCGCTCGCCAGCTGGCGCACGAGGTCGACCTGGCGCTACACGACTACGCGTTGGACCGCCGCCTCATGGCAGTGAACGAGGGCGGTCTCGTGTTGCGCGCGGCGTACCTCGTCGTACCGGCCGACGTGCCGGCGGTTCGCGACTCCATCGACGATCTGCGTGGTCGGCGTCCCGACGTTGCGATCGTTCTGAGCGGGCCCTGGCCTCCGTACAGCTTCGTCTCTGGCCCGCCTGGCATGCACGTTGAACCGATTGAAGGAGTACGTCATGCACCCTGATGTCCAAGATGACGTGCCGGAGCTCGATCTCGCTCGACGCGCGAGCGGGGACGTCGACGAGCTAGCGCAAGCCGCGTCCCTCCTCGACCAGATCGACCGCGCGGCACCGCACCGCATCGACACCGACGAGCAGAATGCTGGTAAGGGCATCGCCAAGCTGGTCCTTTCGCTGGTCGAGCTCGTGCGCCGACTGCTGGAGCGACAGGCGATCCGCAGAATGGACGCCGGCTCGCTCACGGACGAGCAGATCGAGCGAATGGGGCAGACGTTTCTCCGGCTCGCCGACAAGCTCGCCGAGCTCAAGGTCGCCTTTGGCCTCGAAGACGAAGACCTCGACCTGGGCATCGGTTCGATCGGCGATTTGACGGATGGAGAGGATCATGGTCAGCACGCATGACGACCGCCATCCGAGCACGGTGACGCGCGGACGAAGCGATCACCTCTCGGCACGGAATCAAACGACCAACCTGGCGGACCTCCTCGAGCGGGTCCTGGACAAAGGCATCGTGATCGCCGGAGACATCAGCATCTCCGTCGGCGAAGTCGAGTTGATCACCATCAAGATCCGGTTGCTCATCGCATCGATCGACAAGGCGCAGGAGATTGGCATCGACTGGTGGCGCACCGACCCGGCACTGTCGTCACAGGCGCGGCGCAACGAGCTGGTCGAAGAGAACCGCCAGCTCAAGGCACGACTCGACCGCCTCGAGGGACACCTGGCGGCACTCGCGGCTCGCTCCAGCGGCGACGAACACTGACTGATCGAAGGGTCGCAGCTCAAGGCACGACTCGACCGCCTCGAGGGACGCCTGGCGGCACTCGCGGCACGCTCCGGACGCGACGAGCACTGACGGCTCGATATCGGGCGGCGGCCGGCCGGCGAAGGCGCCTCCGACGCACCGACGAGAACATCAATTGTCGTCCGGAGACCGGACGTCTTCCGTCACATCACCGGCGGCCTTCGCTTCCCGCCGCTCGCGCATCACCTGGCGCGCGGTCCAGGCCGTGCGCCGCACTTGCGCCGCGCACTTGCGAGCGACCTCCTTGATCGGCCGGAACACACGCTGTGCGCGCGGCCTCGCGGCATCGACGACTTCACGCGCGGCGTGGCCTACCGCCTTGCCGAACGGCTCGACGGTCCTCTCCGCGGTCGCGCTCACGGCGTCTCCGACCGGAGCCGCGGCCTCCTCGACCGTGCTGCCGACCGCTTGCCCGACCGGCGCCACGGTCTTCTCGACCGCTTTCCCCACCGGCGCCACGGTCTTCTCGACCGCTTTCCCCACCGGCGCCACGGTCTTCTCGACCGCTTTCCCCACCGGAGCGATCGTCTCTTTCAAGGTACTGCCGACCGTCCGCGCGGTCTTCTCGACCGCTTGCCCGACCGGCGCCATGGTCTCCTCGGCCGCTTTCCCCACCGGAGCGACCGTCTCTTTCAAGGTACTGCCGACCGTCCGCGCGGGCTGCGCGGGAGGCTCGCCAGCCGCACCAGCCTCTTCGCCGATCGGTCCCGGCTCTCGCTCGCGGTTCGCCAGGTCCTGCTCCAGCATCGCGTACACCTTCTGAAGTGGAGCCTGGAGCAGCGCCTGCGCTTCGTCTTTGCTCGCTCCCTTCACTTTGCCAAGAAGCGCCTCCGCTCCTTCGTCTCGTGCGACGAGCTTGCCGACGCTCGCAGACAGCGAGACGTGCGCTTGCACGTCGTCGACATCCAGCGTGAGCTCCCCGACCTTCACCGGTGGAAGATCGAGCGACACTTCCCGTTCGGCCGAATCGCCCACGGGCTCCGCCGGACCCACGGACTCCTCCGAGCGCGTCTGTGCCGCCTCCGCCGACCCCATGGACTTCTCCGACCGCGTCCGTGCCGCCTCCGCCGACCCCACGGACTCCTCCGACCGCGTCTGTGCCGCCTCCGCCGAACCCTGTCCAGGTTGTTCGCGTGGCTCCTGCTCGGACTTGGCCTTCTGCGCAGCTTGCCGCTTGGATGAAAAGTACTTTGTCATGTGACACCGCTTCGCTCGTGGACCCTCGTGATCGAGGCGTGCATCACGTGTGCCTTCGAGCGTTGCGGGGATCAGCCGCGGCGAAGCAGCCCTACTCTTTCTTCGACGACGGTGCGCTCGAATAGCTGCCAACCCGCCGCGTTCTTACTTGAGGCCGAGGACCTCGTACGTCATCACCGGCTGCTCGCGACCCTTGACGGTGATCTCCTTCACCTGGCGCAGCTCGAAGTGGTCCTTCACGAGATCGTAGGTGTCCTGGCTGATGAGGACCGAGACGCCGAGCTCCTTGGTCGCGCTCTCGAGACGCGACGCGAGGTTCACGCTGTCGCCGATGACGGTGTACTCCATCCGCTTCTCGCTGCCGATGTTGCCCGCGACGAGCTCGCCGGTGTGAATGCCGATGCCGGTGTCGAGCGGCTTCTCGCCGCGCGCGACGAGCTTGGTGTTGAGCGCGGCGAGCGCCTCGCGCATGCCGACGGCCGCGCGCACCGCTGCGACTGCGGTACCCGGCTTGGGCACGGGCGCGCCGAACACGGCCATGATCGCGTCGCCGATGTACTTGTCGACGACGCCGTCCTCGCGCATCACCACGTCGACCATCTCGGTGAAGTACTCGTTGAGCAGCGCGACAAGCTGCTTGGCATCCATCTTCTCGCTGATCGACGTGAAGCTGCGGATGTCGGAGAACAGGATCGTCGCGGTGAGTGACTCGCCGCCGAGCTGAACCTTGCCGGCCATCAGGTGCTCGACGACGGCCTCGGTCATGTACTTGCCGAACGTGGTCTTGAGCTTGTCGCGCTCGGCGAGGCCGTCGACCATTTCATTGAAGCCGGTCGCGAGATCCTCGAGCTCGTCGCCCGTGCGTATGCCGTGGACCTTGACGTACTCCTGCTGCTTGAGGCGGACCAGCGCGCCGCTGACGCGGCCGAGCGCGCTCGACATGATGCGCGCCGTGCGTAGCCCCCACGCGATCGCGGCGATGCCGGCGGCGAGCACGATCGCGAGCGCGAGGGCGAGGTTGCGGTAGAGCTTGGACTTGAGACGGGTGACGTCGCGCGCCGCGACGAGGCGATATGCATTGCCGCGGCCGGAGACGAGGCGGTCGTCGGTGAACGCGTCGACGACGAACGTCTTGTCGCCGACATCGATCATCTTGCGCTCGTCGAGCGAGATCGATTGGGCGCCTGCGGGGAAGCCCGGTGTCGCGTGGACGAGCTCGCCCTTGGCACTGACCATCGCGAGCTCGAGGCCGGCCTTCTTGCCGGTGCTCGCGAGGCGCTCGCC
>JABFXX010000338.1 GCA_013368795.1 Kofleriaceae bacterium | reverse complement strand
GACGATGCCACCGGTCGACGTCGCCGCTGCGAACCGACCCGCGTGATCGCGCGCGACCGCACCGACGGTGCCGCCCGAGTTGTCACCTGATCGATCGCTTGGATTGGCGAGGCGCGCGAGCTCGGACTTCAAGCGTACGCGCGCGCGCTCGACGACGAGCGCACCCGGCGGCGCCGGCGTGATGCCGACCTCGGCGGCGAAGTGCCACGCTGGCCGGCCGGAGAGGATCACGTGCTCGCCGCGATCGAGCACGGCGCGCGCGAGCGCGATCGCGTTGCCGAGATCTGGAACCGCGGCGACCGCACCGACGCGCTGGGTCGGTCCGTCCATCACCGACGCATCGGTCTCGACGGTGCCGTCGCGCGTCAGCGCCGAACCGGTACCTGCATTGAATTCCGGATCGTCCTCGAGCACGCGCACCGCGGCGACGACAGCATCGAGTGCACTGCCGCCACCGACGAGGATCGCATCGCCCGCGGCAGCGGCGCGCCTGACGCCCTCGCGGAGCCGGTCGTGGCGATCGGGCGTGACCTGCCCTGCTCCACCGTGGACGATGATCGACGACGGCAGCGTGCCTTCGAGGACGCGGCGACCGATCGTCGCCTTGATCGTGTCTGCGCTCACGACGACGCCGCGCAGCGGAACCCGACAATCACGTGCCGGATCGTCGCCGCGCGACCGTGCGCCGATGCGCCGCGGCCGACGCCGCCGAAGTCCTCCCACGCCGAGCCCTTCACGGTCATCTGACCGTCGGGGAACTTCGACGAGGTCCACTCGAACACGTTGCCGGCGAGCTCGAGCACGCCGTACGGGCTCGCGCCTGTGACGTACTGACCGACGGGCGTCGTGTCGAGCGGACCTTTGACCGCGCTGTTGAGCTTCTCGGGGTCGTATGTGTTGCCCCACGGATATGCGAGCCCGGTCTCGCCCCGCACCGCCTTCTCGTACTCGTCGGCGGTCGGCAGGCGTCGCTCCTGACCGACGAGCTTGCCGCGCCACTTGCAGTACGCGTCGGCCTCGCTCCACGTGACGAGTACGACCGGATGATCTTCGCGGCCCGTCGGCGGCGCGAGCTCGGGCCAGTTGAACCGCTCGACCGTCGCGAAGTCCTGCACGAAGCCCTGCTTCGCCCACGCCTGCGCGTCGATGCGCGGCGGCTCGGCGAGCTTGGCGGCGACGAACTCGGCGTACTCGGCCTGCGTCACCGGAAGCAGATCGATCCGGAACCCGGGCAGCTCTTCGAGGTGCCGATCCTCCTCGGTCTCGAACCACTTCTTCTCGCGCGCGGTGTCGTGCCCGGCGGTCTGCTGATAGTCGTCGTACGCGGCGCTGCGCTCCTCCGGCGTCGAGCCCGCGATGTAGTTGCCCGCGGGAATCGCGATCATGTGCGGCTCCTTCGCGAGCGACAGCGGGGCGACCGATGCGGCGTTCGAAGGGCTCGCGGGAGCCGGCGGCGACGAGCAGGCGGACGAGCCGAGGACAAAGGCGGAGACGACCACGGATCGGATCATGGAGTGCTCGGTGGATTCTTCTGGGCAGCGATCGCGTTCGCGACGATGCGGGCCAGCTCTGGAAGGTACTCTGGATCGGATGCGATCGCTCTGGCATCGAGTGCCGTCCGGGTGATCGCGGGAGTGAGGCGTGCGGTAGCGCCCGCTCGATCCTCGAGCATCCGCGCCTTCAGCGGGCGCATCTGCATGTCGATCACGATCACCGACGTGAACACCGTGTTCCCTTCCGCGCCGCGCAGGAGCGACGTCGAGAACAGATAGCGACCGTCGGGCGACCACACCGGTCCCGTCTCGTCGGTCAGCGGCAGATCGATCAGCTGCGTCGCGCCATCGCCGTTGCGCCGCATCGTGTAGAGCTCGGCGTCGAGCGAGCCGTTGTGCTCCTTGGGGCGCGCGAACGCGAGCACGCGATCGTCGGGCGAGAGCGCCGGCGCGGTATCGGCCGGACCGTCGGAGATCTTGCGGATCGTGCCGTCGGGCGCGCGCTCCTCGAGGTGGCTCTCGACCTGGCCGCCGCCGAGCGGCGTGACCGAGCCGTAGATGATCGTCCCGTCCGCTGCGATGGTCGGCGTGACCTCGTGGCCGGCGCCGCTGGTCAGCGGCTCGGGCGCGCCCGTCGCGCGGCCATCCTGGATCGCGAGCCGATACAGATCGAAGTCACCACCGTCGCGCGTCGACGCGAACACGATCGCCTTGCCGTCGCGCGTCCAGCACGGGTGGCTGTCGAGCGCGTCGCCGGTCGTCAGCCGCGTCGGCGCGGCGCCCTCCTCGAGCGGCGCGATCCACAGGCTCGTCGCGTCGATCTTGCGATCGCGGCTCGACGCGAACACGACCCACTTGCCGTCGGGCGACACCACGGGGTGCGTGTCGCGGACGATCGACTCGGGCCCATCGAGCAGGTGGAACTGCCGATCGCCGTTCTCGTCGAGCACGACGAGGCGCGCGCCTTGCGGCCCGCTCTCGGCAGCGATGATCGCGATGCGATCCGCTTGCTTCGGAGCACTCGCAGACGGCGGGCGCTGGTAGCAGCCCGCGACCAGACACGAAACGAGCGGCGCGAGGCGCCGCAGCAAGACGAGCCGGCTACTTGTTCTCTTCGGCGGGCGCAGCAGCGGGGGCAGCTTCCGCCTTCGGGGCTTCAGCAGCAGGCGCCGCGGCAGGAGCAGGCGTCGGCGCTGCATCGGCCTTCTTCGCCTTCTTCGTCAGGTTGTCCATGTTCATGCCCTTCGTGATGTCCCGCTTATCGGGCTCGACGCCGGCGTAAACGCCGAGGGCAATGACGAAGAACGCGACGCCGGCGATGATGCCCCCCATGAGGGCCTTCTTCGACGATTCGGCGCTGCGCTGCTCGTACACGACAAAGCTCTGTTCTTGGTCCCGCGGCCAGGACGAGAAATCCATGAAACTCATCGGATCCTCCGCACGTCTCGAACGGTAGAAGACATTTCAAAACCCTGCAATGGAATCAGCCGTTCGTGTGTCTCGATCGTTGTAGTCGGAGGGCCAGGTAGGCCTCCACGAGGAGCTATGACACCCGAGCGTTGGTTGGGTTCCCAGATTTTTGCGCTCGTTTCGGCGCCGATCCTCCTAGCGATCTCCATGGGTTGCGGGCGCACAAGCGACGCTCAGCCGATCCCGGAGGCCAAGACCGCCGCTGCCGCGGTGTCGCCGGCGCCCGCCAAAGGCGAGTCGTGCCTCGGGCTCGCCGACAAGGGCGTGTTCAGCGATCTCGACGAC
>JABFXX010000568.1 GCA_013368795.1 Kofleriaceae bacterium | reverse complement strand
GACGCCACCGGAGCCAGCGCCCGAGCCCGCGGCCGGGACACCGCCGCCGCCCGCGGGCGGGATGCCGCTACCGCTGCCGGTGCCCTTGTCACCGCCGCCGCCGCCGGCCGAGTTGACGCCCGTCGAAGGATGACCACACGAAGCGACGCCGAGCGACAGGAGCGCGATGCCCAGGACCGAGAGCCGTGTCACCGCGAGACTATAGCGTCCCGGGTGCTCCAGATCGAAACGGACCTGCCGTCGGCTTTCCCCACACCGGCGTCGCGATCGTCCACGGATCTGCGGGTACGGGGTTTGCTGAACAGGACCGCCATGCGCACTTCACTGTGGGGCACGCTCTGCGTGTCGGGTCTTGCCACGCTCACGCTGGTTGGCTGCGGTACCGATGTTCGCGAGCCCGATCCGGAGGAGCCGGCGGCGCGCGCGACCTGGTACCAGGACGTCGCGCCGATCGTGTCGAAGCACTGCATGGAGTGCCACCAGGAGGGCGGCATCGGGCCGTTCGATCTGACGACCTACGACATGGCGTACGACAACGCGGGCCGCATGCTCGCGAAGATCGAGTCGGGCGAGATGCCGCCGTTCGACGCGCGCGAGGAAGCCGACTGCACGCCGCGCTTCACCTGGAAGGACGATCCACGCCTGTCGGAGGCCGAGATCGACACGATCCGGACGTGGATCGAGGACGGCCGCGCCGAGGGTGAGGTCGCCGAGGTGCCGGCGCCGCCGAGCATCGAGCTGCCGAACGTCACGCAGACGCTGAAGCCGACCGTGCCGTTCACCGCGAGCGGCGATCGCGATCAGTTCATCTGCTACGTCCTCGATCCGAAGCTCGTCGGTGGCGCGTGGCTGACCGGCATGCAGATCCGTCCCGGCAACAACGACGTCGTTCACCACGTCGTGCTCACCGAGCTGATGCCCGGCGCCGAGCACGATGCGATCGTCGCGCAGCGGGGCATCGGCATGCCGTGGGACTGCAGCCAGACGACGACGCCCGGCTCGTTCGTCGTCAACATCTGGACGCCCGGCAACCAGCCGATGCAGACGACGCAGGACCTCGCAGTGCCGATCCTCGCAGGCGCGAAGCTCGTGATGAACATCCACTACCACCCCGCCAATCGCGTGCACGAGCCCGACGCGACCGAGGTCGATATCCGCACGTCGACCTCGTGGCCGCGCAAGATGTACTTCGTCGGCGCGTTCGGCAACTCGTTCCAGGCGCCCGAGCTGCTCGCCGATCCGGACGATCGGACCGCGATCCCGGAGTTCCGCATCCCGGCGGGCGCGGCCGATCACGACGAGCACATGCGCATCACCATCCCCGCCCTCGGCGATCTGCAGAACGTCCAGCTCTACTCGGCGAACCCTCACATGCACATGGTCGGCACGCACATCTCGGCGACGCTCGAGCGGCCGAGCGCGCGCGGCAGCGATCCCAAGACCGAGTGCCTCGCGAACGGCGGCTGGAACTTCGACTGGCAGCGCACGTACATCTACGACACGACGCTCGACAAGCTGCCGACGATCCAAGCGGGCGACGTGCTCGACCTCAGGTGCAAGTGGAACAACACGATGGACAATCCGTTCGTGCAGCGCGCGCTCGCCGACGCGGGCCTCGGCGCGCCGGTGCCGATCAACCTCGGCGAGGGCTCGCTCGACGAGATGTGCCTCGAGATCTTCGGACTCGCCGTCGACGCGCCGCCGATGCCGAGCGCGCGCACGATGCCGACCGTCGATCAGCTGCCGATGCAGCTCATGAACGCGATGCGCGTCCCCGCGCGCGTCGATTAGAGCGCCGCGGCGAGCACGACGCCGACGGCGATCGCGACCACGAGCGCGACGATCCACACGAACCGCCGGATCGCCGCCTCGCGCGCGGCCATCTTGCTCATGTCGTACGACGGCGGCGACGTCGGGAACTGCGACGGCGCGGCGAACCCACCCTGCCCTGGATACGGCGCCGGCGGCATCGGCGGCATCGCCGGATTGCTCGGCGGGTTGCCGAACGCCGGCGCGCTCGGATTGCTCGGCGGATTGCCGAACGCGGCCGGCGGCGGCGCCGCGACCTGGCCCGAAGGGTTGGTCTGCGGGCGCGGCTTCGACGAGAACGGTGCGACGACGACCTGCGGTACCGCCGGCGCGGCGTGCTTGGACTCGAGCGGCCGCGGCGCCGGTCCGATCGCGCGCGGCATGGTCGCATCGCCGCGCGAGACCTCGACGTCCTCGCGGGCGCGCACGTCCTCGGCGACGGTCGCGTCATCCTCGTCGTCCCAGGGATCGACGCGCTCGATCTCCGGCGTGCGCAGCGAATCGAGGATCTTGTCCGACGGATCGACGCGCTCGATCTGGGGCGTGCGCAGCGAGTCGAGGATCTTCTCCGGCGGCGGCGTGATCGTCGTCGCGTCGGAATCGTCGTCGGGCGGTGCGACCGCGGGACCTCGCATGGTCTCGCGCTGGACCTCGACGGCGAGCGTCCGCGTGTGATCGGGCTCCGCCGTCGCGAGCAGAGCGAGCAAGTCCTCGCGCAGCTCGGTGACGCTCGTGTAGCGGCGCTCCGTGTCCTTCTCGAGGCAACGCATGATGATGCGGTCGAGCTCCTCGGGGACCGGCGCGCGCAGGTAGAGCGACGCCGGCTTGAGCTTCAACATCGAGGCGAGCGCCGCGGCGGCAGTCGGCGCCTCGGGGAACGGCCGCGTCCCGGCGATCATCTCGTACATCACGATGCCGAGCGTGTAGATGTCGGTCTGGCCCGTGACCGAGCCGCCGACCATCTGCTCCGGCGACATGTAGTCGAGCGTGCCGATCATCTGTCCCGCGTTCGTGATGTCGGACGAATCGAACGACTCGCTGCCGCGAATGATCTTCGCGATCCCGAAGTCGAGGACCTTCACGAAGTCCGGATCGTCGTCGTTGCGCTCGAGGTGGATGTTCGTCGGCTTGAGATCGCGGTGCACGATGCCGAGTGCGTGCGCCTCCTCGAGCGATTCGCAGACCTGCGTCGAGATCTTGGCGACCGTCTTCCAGTCCATCGGCCCGCCGGCCTCGTAGCGGTTGTAGAGGCTCTCGCCGGAGAGCAGCTCCATCACGATGAACAGCGTGCGATCGGGCGCCTGGCCGAGCTCGTACGCGGTGATCGTGTGGGGGTTGCGCAGGCTCGTCATCGTCGCGCCCTCGCGCCGGAACCGCGCGAGCACGCCGAGGTCGGACGCGAGATCCGGGTGGAGGACCTTGAGCGCGATCGGATGGCCGCTCTTCACGTGGACCGCGCGATAGATCGCGCCGAAGCCGCCCTGCGCGATCTTCTCCTCGATGCGAAACCGCTTGTCGAAGATGGACCCGACCAGCGGATCCATCACCGCGATCGCGGTCTCGCTCTCGGTCGGCTTTGCCACCAGGGGCAATGGTATCCCGGTTGCCTCATGCCATCACCCGGAGGACCCTGACCATCGTGACGAGCTCGCGTGCCAGCGCACTTAGCGGTGGCCGCTGTGAGCCGGTGTGGCCGTAGAGGCCCGTGATGTGGACGTGGGCGTCGGCGGCGACGAGGCGGCGGGCCAGCTCGTGGGACATCTCGAACGGGATGACGTCGTCATCGATGCCGTGGACGAGGTCGACGCGGCAGCGCACGCGCGGCAGGTACGGCGTCGGATCGAGCACCCGCGCATCGAACTTCGCGAGCGCCGGCATCGCGAGCTCGGTCGCGCCCGGCCGCGCGCCGATGCCGACGAGGAACAGCTCGCGCACTGGCTCGGGAATCGTCGGCGCGAGCTCCTCGGCGACGGCGACAAACCTCCTGTCCGCCTTCATCTCGACGCGTCCCCACGTGCGCTCGACGTAGCGCCGCCAGCCCGCGACGAGCGCCTCGCGCGCGCTCTGTTCGAGGTCGATGTGATCGAGCAGGTTCATGATCACGACCGGCTGGTTCAGCGGATCGCGAATCGCGGCCCGTCCCGAGACGACCTCGCCGGTCAGGCAGAACCGCATCGTCTCGTGAAAGTCCGAGTAGCCGCCGAAGATCACGAGCCGCTCGACCGCGTCGGGATGCTCGGCCGCGAGCGCGAACGCGAGCAGCGAGCCGAACGAGATCGAGAACACGACGGGTCTCCTCGCGTCGCTCCACCGCGGCAGCGCGGCGGCGACCTTCGCGAAGTCGGCGATCGCCGTCGCATCGGGCATGAGCGCGAGGTACGCGGGGATGAACGGCGCGACGACGAGGTGGCCCGCCGCGGCGAGGATGCGGCAGAACCGATCCATGCGCGGATCGTCGGGCCCCGCGTAGTGAAGGCCCGGCGCGATCAGGTACGTGCGCGCACGGCGGTGTCGCTTGCCGTAAATCCGCACGCGCATGCCGTCGAGCAAATCGTCGCGCACGTCGACCGCGGGCGACCTCGTCGAGTCCGCCCACGGACCGAGCCAGCGGGCGAGGCGCGGGATCGCGAACATGCTAGGGCATGCCGCCGCTGAGGTTATCGAACCGCACGACAAACCGGTGCGACGTGCCGAGGCACGGCGGCGCCGTATCGGCGATGCTGCCATCGCCGTCCGGGCCATCGTCGCCGAGATCGACGACGTCGAAACCGAAGCGACCGCACCCGCTCGACGCGAGCGCGATCACGACGATCGCCCGGCTCCTCACCGGGCGATCCTAACCCACTAGGGGAAGATGCCGCGCTCTTTGTAGCAGTGCTGCAGGCGCTCGAGGCCGATCGCGTAGCTGGCGGTGCGCCAGTCGGTCTTCTGCGCCTGCGCGTACTGGCGGACGTTCGCGTACGTCTGCTTCATGCGGCGCTCGAGACGACCGAGGACGTCGGCGAGCTCCCACTGCTCCGCGCGCTTGTTCTGCAGCCACTCGTAGTAGCTGACGATGACGCCGCCCGAGTTGCAGAGAATGTCGGGGATGACGTCGATACCGCGGTCGAGCATGATCGCCTCGGCATCGGGGTACGTCGGGCCGTTCGCGCCCTCGACGACCATCTTCACCTTGAGCGCCTTCGCCTCGGCAACGCCGATCTCGAGCTCGAGGGCGGCCGGCACGAAGATGTGCGCGTCGAGCGAGAAGAACTCCTCGCGCGTGATCTTCGAGGCGCCCTTGTAGTTCGCGACCGAGCCCGTCTTGTGGACGTGCTCGCCGAGCTTGTGCGGGTTGATGCCCTCGGTGTTGGCGATGTAGCCGCCGACGTCACCGACGCCGATGATGACGGCGCCCTTCTGCGAGAGCAGGCGCGCGGCGTAGCTGCCGACGTTGCCGAACCCCTGGATGATGACGTGCGCGCCGTCGAGGTTGAAGTTGCGGTCCTTCGCCCATTCGGTGATGCAGTGGACGACGCCCTGGCCGGTCGCTTCCGCGCGGCCGTGGCTGCCGCCGGCCGACACGCTCTTGCCGGTGACGACGCCGCGGACCGTGTTGCGGTCGCCGGCGCCGACGATGTTCATGTACGTGTCCATCATCCAGACCATCGTCTGGCTGTTGGTGTTCACGTCGGGCGCCGGGATGTCGAAGTCCGGGCCGATGTTGCTGCCGAGTGCTGCCGTGAAGCGGCGCGTGATGCGCTCGAGCTCGTTCTTGCTGTACTGGCGCGGGTCGCACTTGACGCCGCCCTTACCGCCGCCGAACGGGATCTCGTGGAGCGCGCTCTTGTACGTCATCCACGACGCGAGAGCCTTCATCTCGTCGAGGTTGGCCTCGTGGTGGTACCGCATGCCGCCCTTGTACGGGCCGAGGATGTTGTTGTGCTGGACGCGGTAGCCCTTGAACATCTCGAACTTGCCGTTGTCGCGACGGACAGGGAAGTTGACGATGAGCTCGTTCTTCGGCTGACCGAGGATCGCGGCGACGTCCTGATCGATGTTGATCAGCTTCATCGCCTTGTCGATCTGCTTGGTTGCGACCTCGAAAAGGTTTCCGCGGTCCTTCAGGGAGACTTCGGCCGTCTTCGCAGCCGCCGGAGCCGCCGGTGGCGTGGTTGCAGTACTCATGTTGCGGCTAGGCGTACCGCCCTCGACCGGGAGGTAGCAATCAAATCCTTGCCCATTTCACATCGTTACGCGGCGCGTAATAGTAGTAGAGCGTGACGGATCAACAGCTCGCCTCTCAAGTTGTCGAAGGAGGCCGACTTCGTGCCCTGCTTCTCGAGCTCTGGCAACGCACCCGGATGGACTGGGGCTTTGTCACAGATCGACTGTCGGCCACGTTTCGCAAGGAAACCTGGGTCGGGAGTCACGAACGAAGGTTCGTCAGCGAGACGCTCTACGGGATGGTCCGACACATGCGGCGGATCGATCTCGCGCTCGAGCGCGGCCGACGCGCGAAGAAAGTCCCGCGCGATCTCGAGCGATTGATCGCGTTGCTCGTGCTCGAAGGTCTCGTCGAGCCTGCGCGCGCCGCGAAGGTCGAGCCCGCTCTCGACTGGAACGCGGTCCGTGGCGTCGACGAGGTGATCGCGCTCGAGCGCAAGCCGGTCACGCGGATCGCGCTCGCCGCATCGCTGCCCGACTGGCTCGCTCAGCGCCTCTACGAGGACTGGGGCGACGAAGCCGAAGCGCTCGCGCTCGCACTCAACCAGCGCGCGCCGATGACGGTCCGCGCGAACACGCTCGTCGCAGATCGTACCGCGCTCGCGGCCGAGCTCGGCAAGGAAGGGCTCGCGACGCATCCCGGCCAGTGGAGCGAGACCTCGCTCGTCGTCGATACACGCACGAACTTGTTCGCATCGGCCGCGTTCAAGCGCGGTGCGATGGAGGCGCAGGACGAGGGCAGCCAGCTGCTCGCCGAGCTCGCGAATCCAACCGAGTCCAAGGCGCTCGTCATCGATTACTGCGCCGGTGCCGGCGGCAAGACGCTCGCGATCGCGGCGCGGCTCGCCAACCGCGGCCGGATCGTCGCGAGTGACGTCGACGGCAAGAAGCTCGAGGAGCTGCGCCGCCGGGCTCGCCGTGCTGGCGTGAGCAACGCGCAGGCGATCCTGATCGAGGGCGGACGCTGGCCGCGCGAGCTCGACGCGCTGCGCGCGAAGGCCGACGTCGTGTTCGTCGATGCGCCGTGCTCGGGAATCGGCGCGCTTCGTCGGAATCCCGAGGCGAGGTGGCGCTTGCGCGAGGCCGACATCGCGGGCTTTGTCGCGAGGCAGACCGAGATCATGAAGACGGCGATCGGACTCGCGGCCCCCGGCGCGCGCGTCATCTATGCGACCTGCTCGCTTTTGACTGCGGAAAACGACGGCGTTGCGAACAATCTCGAAGGCGTCACCCAGGTGCCACTCGCCGAGGTGCTCGGCGAAGAGCGTGCGCGTGCGCTCGGCCGGCAAAACGCCTTGACGGTGACGCCGAGCAAGCACGGCACCGACGGCTTCTACGCCCGGGTCATGAAGCGCCTTTGATGATCGAGACGTGCCACCTGGGCATCGTCCCTGCATCCTTCCAGGCATGGACCGCGCCCACCGGGATGAGGTGACGCCTTCATCAACGTTCTCCGTTGCCAACCGCAACACGCAGGCGCTCGCGCGTCGTGATACGTTCGAAAAGCGGATGCCGATCGATGTCAGCGTGGTGCGCGATTTGACTGCGCTTCGCGCTCTCGAGTCAGAATGGCGAGCCCTTGCTGCGGTCGGACCGGGCACGCTGTTTCGTGGTCCCGACTGGCTTCTTCCGTGGTGGCTCGCCTACCACAACACGCTCGGTGCCGAGCTGTACGTCCTCGTCGGGCGTGCAACCGAAGCCGACGATGCCGGCACGAATGTCGGTGACGTCGTCTGTCTCGCGCCGTTCTATCGCCGCACCGTCAAGGTCGCGCTGCTCGACACGCGCGAGCTGCGCATGATCGGCGATGCCGGCCCTCGCCCGCCCTCGCTCGATCTCCTCGCCCGTCCGGGCTGGGAGGACAAGGCAGGTGCCGCGTTCGCGCGCACGCTGACCGAGGACGCCGCGAGCTGGGATCTCATCGAGCTCGAGCCGCTCGCCGATCCGTCGCGCGTGCGCGCCACGTTCGTCCAGCGCATCGCGCCCGCGGGCTTTGCCGTCGAGAGCGCGCCGAGCGCCGGCGGTGCGAGCCGCGTCGCGCTCGGCCTCGCGCCGACCGATGCGAGCGACGCGACCGGCGTCATCACGACGCACGGCGACGACCTCGCCACGCTCCGCAAGGGCATGAGCGCGCTGCGCCGCCTGTCCAGGCTCGAGTGGGCCGAGCGCGACGAGCCCTCGCCGCTCGCCGACAATGAAGCCGCATCCCTCCTCGAGGAGGTCGGCATGGACCTCGGCAAGCAGGGCCGCGTTCGGCTCGCGCGCCTCGACGATGCCGCCGGCGAGGCCGTTGCCGCGGCGCTCGTCGTCGACGACGGCGACCGCGCCGTCGTGCTCGCGATGGCCGTCGATCCGCAGGTTCCGCCCAAGCGCGCCGCCCGCCTGCTCCACGCCGAGGCGCTCGCCGCCCGGTCGCGCGGCTGCATCGCGCTCGACGTCGTCACCGGCGCCGCCGAGTACCCGATGCCGCAGCTGCCGACGTCCAAGCAGCAGGCGCTCTCCGTCCGGATCTGGGGTCAATCGAAGACCGCGTCGGTCGGCCGCACGGTCAACAGCGTCGCCAAGCGCGCCCGCCGTGCTCGCGAGACGCCGGCGGTCGCCGCCGCGCAGGCCCGCGCCGCGTGGACGAAGATCCGCACCGCCGCCGCGAGTGTCGCGCACTACGATCGCTACGGGCTCTACCGCGGCCAGCTGTGGACGCGCGGCATCGAGCCGCCGCAGGGCCTCGAGCTCGGTCCGTTCACCGAGGGCGACTTCGATAAGCTCGACGAGGCGCGCCGCGCCGATCTGATCGAGCAGCTCCAGCTCGACGAGGAGACCGCGCGCCGGTTCTGGCGCCGCGGCGACAACGCGGTGCTCGCGACGCTCGGGGTTCGCCCCGCCGGTATCGCGTGGACTGCGCGTGGCCCGGTCGAGGTCCCCGAGCTCGGCCGGACGCTGCGGATGTCGAAGTACGACGCGTACATTCACAGCGTGTTCGTCGCGCCTGCCGCCCGCGGTCGCGCCGTCGCGCCCGTGATGCTCGAGCACCTCGCGAAGGAGCTGCGCGCGACCGACGCGTATCGCAGCTGGGCGCTGATCTCGTCGCACAACCAGGCGTCGATTCGCGCGTTCCAGAAGGCGTCGTTCACGCCGGTGTGCGACGTCATCCACGCCAAGATGGCGACCGTCGATCGCGTCGTCTGCCGCCCGCCCGATCCGGAAGCGGAAGAGCTGCTGGGACTCGATCAGTAACGTCGTCGTGGTCGTCGATGGCGACGGCGACGTGAACTTGGTCGCCACCGTGCTCGAGATCGATGCAGGCGCCTGAGCTGACGATCACCCGAGAGCGACGGCGCCTGCGGCTGCTCGCCGGATCCAGCACCGCTCACGCTGGGGCGATCGCTCCTGTCGCCGTGAGCTGACGATCACGTCCGGTCGTGAGCTGCGGGGTATCTGCGGTCTCGCGCCGTCAACGCGGTTCGACCAGGCCCGGTCGCCGTCAAGGACCACGACCAAGTCTACGAATCAGTACGTGATGTCGAACTCGCGCTCGGCGCCGGTCGGCGCGAGCTCGTCGACCGCGACCCGATCGACCCTCGCGGCCGACGGGCCACGGTGGCACCACGCGAGCAACGCGGCGATCTTGTCGTCGGTCCCTTCGGCTTCGAGCTCGACGCTGCCGTCTGGCTTGTTCCTCACCCAGCCGACGACACCGAGCCGGCGGGCTTCGTGCTCCGTCGCCGCGCGGA
The DNA here is from genome assembly GCA_013368795.1 of Kofleriaceae bacterium. GTDB lineage: Bacteria > Myxococcota_A > Polyangia > Haliangiales > Haliangiaceae > JABFXX01. Next base: position 4,039 of record JABFXX010000568.1, on the reverse strand, counting down.
ACGAAACACCCTGGACTCGCCCGGTGACGATCGCGCGGATGCGGCGCATAGCGGAACTCTCCCACACGTCCAGCGTGTTAGGTTGAGAAGGATGGCCCGCGTGCTCAGGCTTCCCGACAAAGGTCGGTTGCTCGTGTGCACGGATCTGCAGGGCTGCATGCGGGACTTCAACCGCATGGTCGAGATCTTCGAGCAGGCGCTGATCGCGCATGCGGGCGACGCCCACCTCCTGTTCACCGGCGACCTCATCCACGGCCCTCATATCGAGCCGGAGGACTGGCCGGACTTCCTCGGCGAGTACTATCGCGATCAGTCGGGCGAGGTGATGATCGCGTACGCGGGCCTGGCCGCGCAGTACCCCGGCCGCGTCCACGCGTTGCTCGGCAATCACGAGCATGGCCACATCGGCGGGCCGCACACGGCGAAGTTTGCCGCTGACGAGGTGGCGCTCCTCGAGCACATCCTCGGCCCGTCGGCGACGGCGCGGATGCGCGGCATCATCCACACGTTCGCGCTCGCGGCGGTCAGCCGGTGCGGTGCGATCTTCACGCACGGCGCTCCGGCGGCAGTCGTCGAGTCGGTCGCGGACCTCGAGGCTGCGGATCTCTCCGGTGCCGGCTACGCGAGCCCGCTCGATGTCCTCGATACACCGGTCGTCGGCAAGATTCTGTGGGCCCGGTCGGCGACCGAGGGCGAGGCGCGAAGATTCCTGAGGGCGATGGGCGGAACGATGTCGATCTATGGTCACGACGTCATCCCCGAGGGGTTCGAGAAGGTCGGAGACGAGCAAATCGTCGTGTCGACGAGCTTCGGGGTCTTCGACACGAACAAGATTTACGTGTCCCTCGACCTCAGCGGAAAGTATCGAGGAGTCCAGGACTTGCGCATCGGGCACGAGCTCTTGCCCCTCTATCCAGACAAGGCCCCTGCCCGCCTGGGCGGTCGGGCCAAGGCATCGTGATGCCCCTTGCATTCGGGCCATTCGATCCCTATATCTACGCGCTGCTATGAAGGACACCGCAGGTCACCCGCACTACCGTCCCGCTCGCATCTCCTGTGCGTGCGGCACGATCCACGAGACGTTCTCCACGCGCGGAGACTTCGGTATCGACATCTGCTCGCAATGCCACCCGTTCTTCACGGGCAAGCAGAAGCTCCTCGATACCGCCGGCCGCATCGACCGCTTCAACAAGAAGTACGCGAAGGCGACCGCGAAGTCGTAATGACGCGCTACTCGCTCTACTAAGCGAGAGCCCGCCATGTTCGACACGCGTAATTTCAAAGACAAGATGGCGACGCTCGAGCGTCGTCACGAAGAAGTCGGAGCGCTACTCGGCACCGCCGAGGTCATCAACAAGCGCTCCGAGTTCATGAAGCTCTCGCGCGAGCACGCGGACCTCGATCCGCTTGTCGCAGCGTGGAAGTCGTATCAGAAGCTCATCGATGATCTGGCGCAGGCGCGCCAGATGGTCGAGGCCGAGAGCGACGCCGAGCTGCGCGAGCTCGCGCGCGAGGAGGCCAAGCAGCTCGAGCAAAACCGCGAGACCGCCGAGCAGGAGTTGAAGATCCTCCTCCTCCCGAAGGATCCGAACGACGGCAAGAACGCCATCCTCGAGATCCGCGGAGGCACCGGCGGCGACGAAGCCGCGCTGTTCGCCGGCGATCTGTTCCGCATGTACTCGCGGTTCGCCGAGCGCCAGGGCTGGAAGGTCGAGACCATGTCGATGTCCGAGGGTTCCTCGGGCGGCATGAAGGAAGTCATCTGCCTGATCGAAGGCAAAGACGTCTTCTCGAAGCTCAAGTTCGAGTCCGGCGTGCACCGCGTCCAGCGCGTGCCCGCGACCGAGGCGCAGGGCCGCATCCACACGTCGGCGGCGACGGTGGCCGTGTTGCCCGAGGCCGAGGAAGTCGACGTCAAGATCGACGAGAAGGACCTCAAGATCGATACGTATCGGTCGAGCGGCGCCGGCGGTCAGCACGTCAACACGACCGACTCGGCCGTGCGCATCACGCACATGCCGACCGGCGTGATCGTCGCCTGCCAGGACGAGCGCAGCCAGATCAAGAACCGCGCGAAGGCGATGAAGATCCTGCGCTCGAAGATCCTCGAGGCCGAGCGCGAGAAGCAGATGCAGGCCGAGGCCGCATCGCGCAAGTCGCAGGTCGGCTCGGGCGATCGCTCCGAGAAGATCCGCACGTACAACTTCCCGCAGGACCGCGTCACCGATCACCGCATCGGCCTGACGAAGCACAACCTGCCGTCGATCATCGACGGCAACATCGACGACATCATCGACGCGCTCCGCGCGCACGACCAGGCCGAAGCGCTCAAGGCGCAGGCCGGTCTGTGACCCGGCTCGCGCTGGCTGTCGTCGCCCTGCTCGCTGCGTGCGCAAGGCGCGCGCCGGTCACGTCATGCGATGACGACCTGCACGGCGTGTGGGTCACCGATAGCGGCGCGCGCTGGATGATGCTCGACAACAGCGCGACGCTCGAGGCGTACCCGCTGTTCGACGACTCGGCTCCCGAAGCCGCACCGCGCGTGATCGACCTGCGTCGCGGCGAGAAGCTGCAGGGCGAGGTCAGGCGCCGGTTCATGGCCGGGAGCGCGCTGTGCGAGGCGACCGCGCCGATTCGCATCGCGAAGTGCAAGGCCGATGGGCTGCAGGTCGTCGTCGCCGATCCGCAGCCGCCACTCGAGATGGCGCCATGCAAGTGGCCCCGCCCCGCGGCATCGAGGCTCGAGCGCTGGCATCGCGAGTAACTATCGCGGCAGCTCGGCGACCGCGATCTCGAGATCCGGAATCGTCGTCGGGCGAACCACATCGCCGTCGCGCAACACGCGACAGGTTGCATAGCCGTCGGACCGAGGGTCCGCGTAGACCTCGACCGTCATGTCCTTGACGCGGATGATCCAGTACTCGGGGACACCGGCGGCCGAGTAGACGACACGCTTCAGACGGTCATGCTTCAGCGTCGTGTTCGAGACCTCGATCAGGAGGAGTGATGCGCTCGGATGGTCGTCCTCGACCGGCTGGGCCCTGCTGAACACACCGACGTCAGGCTCGGGCTCCGACCACTCGCTAGCAGCGAACGGCAGCTGACAGCGAATGCGATATCGCCCTTGGGTTCGCAGGATGATCTGCTGCGTCAGCCACTCGACCACGCGCGACGGCGCAGGGTCGTGCGGGCTCATCGTGACGAGCATTCCCGCGAGCAGCTCGACGTGCTCGTCGGTTCCGTCGAAGATCCCGGCATGAACCATCTGATCGAACTCCTTGCGAGAGATCGGTCGGATCCAGTCGGGAACGAGCTCGAGCTCGTGCATACCTGCCAGCATATCGCCTCCATCTCGGGGCCGCATTGCCGATCGCGTGCCGCGCCAAGCGCGCGAGATCGCGAGGTCCCTTGTCCGGATGTTCCGGTGTCCGGACAACAACTGTCCGGGTCTCGGTAGGATGCCGGACGTGCGCAGGTCCGTCGGAATCGGTGTTGGAATCGTCCTGCTCGTCGCGGCGCTGATCTCGTGGAAGGCGTGCGGCGGAAACTCGTCATCGTCGCCGAGCAAGGCGACAGCGGGCGCGAATGCGAAGACCGCAGCGGGCGCCGAAGCGCGCAAGAAAGACACCGGACCTCCGGTGCCGGCGTCGCTGGCGGGGCGCGTGACGCGGGCGTCCGACGGTGCGGGCATTCCCGGCGCCATCGTGTCGATCGCACCGGCCGAGCTGATGGCGATGTTCATCAAGTCGAGCGCGCCGACGCTGACTGCGGTCACCGATGCCAGCGGCGCGTGGAAGGCGCCGCGCGTGATGCCCGGCGCGTACGTGATCTCGGCGACCGCGAAGGGCTTTCTGCCGGGCACGCGCGAGAAGGTCACGATCAGCTCGAGCGAGCAGCGCGGCGGACTCGACCTCGTGCTGACCGCAGGCGGCGTCGTCGTCAGCGGCACGGTGACCGACGTCGGCGGAGGACCGATTCCCGACGCGCGGATCACCGCGGGCAAGGACGGCATGCCGGACCTGTCGGGTCGCGCCGAGCT
>JABFXX010000717.1 GCA_013368795.1 Kofleriaceae bacterium | reverse complement strand
TCTGTCCGTTCTGCAGCGCCGAGAACGCCGACGAGATGGCGGCATGCCAGGCGTGTGGCCGCCGGTTGCCGCCGCTGCCGCCTCGCCGCGCGGGCAGCCGCAACGCGCCGCCGACCGGCATCAACATGCCGCCGCGCCGCGCGGGCACGACGAACCCGCCGCCGAACGCGAACTCGTCGCAGCTCGCGGTGAAGGGCGACGCGACCGTCGTCGCAGGCCCGCCGAACATGGCCGGCCCGCAGGTGCCGCCCGCGCCGAGCGTCGACGACAGCTGGGGCAGCATCAGCGCGCCGACGCCCGAGCAGCAGAGCCTGCTCGACGCGATCTCGCCGGGACCGGCAGCGCAGCGCCGCGAGGTCGCGCCGGAGCCGCGCATCATCGGCGATCGCCGCGGCCTCAACACGCGGCCCGGCTCGCCGCCACCGCCAACGCCGCCCATGCGGCCGAAGACGTCCTCGGTGCCGCCCGCGATCCCGTCGATCACGTCGGGACCGGTGCCATCGCCGTCGGGACCGGTGCCATCGCCGTCGGGACCGGTGCCATCGCCGTCGGGGCCGGTGCCGACGTCGGGTCCGTACCAGCGGCCCAAGCCGCCGACCGCGCCGCCGCCGCTTCCCGTCGAGCGATCGAGGCCGCCGACCCCGCCGCCGCCGTTGCCGAAGTCAGGGCCGCTCGTCATCGAGGACTATCCTCGTCGCCTCGACACGCCGACCGGGCCCGAGCCGCCGCCGACGCGCATCCAGCGCTCGGAGGCGCTCGTCGACCGCCCGTTCACGCCGCCGAAGGTCTCCCAGGTGCCGGAGATCCCCGAGCCGGGGCTCGTGCACGCGGCGCGCTACGCGTACCAGTTCGCGATCGCGCGCTGGCAGCGCCGGGGTGCGATCAAGCAGCTCGGCCTCGAGATCAAGCAGGACACCGAGGCGCTCGATCAGGTGCTCGGTGCGCTCGGCCGTGCGGCCCGAGGTGCGCGCGTCGAGGGTCGCGTGTTCTCCGCCGAGAACGCCGCGATCACCGCCGCCGAGGAGCGCGTCGGCCAGCTGCAGAAGGAGAACACCGAGGTCGACGGCCGCAAGGTCGAGGAGAACTCGAAGTTCGTCGACGTCGAGCGCGAGCGCAACGAGAAGCTCGTCGAGGCCGAGAAGATGGTCGAGGAGGCGCAGCGCGAGCTGCAGCACCTCGAGGCGCAGCGGCGCAGCCTGCGCGATCGCCGCAAGGAGCTCGAGCGGCGCCAGAAGGCGTATCTCAAGAACGCCGACGACGCCGACCGCCAGGCCGGGTCCGCGCCGCTCGGCGATCAGCGCCAGGAGCTGCGGCGGTCGGCCGAGGGTCACCGCAAGGAAGCGGCCGCGCTCGAGCCCGACAAGCAGGAGATCGATCGCCGGCTCGCCTCGCTCGAGCGGCCGATCAACGAGGCGACCGCGCGGCTCGACGCCGCGAAGGCCGAGCTCGACGCCGCCAAGCGCAGCCTCAACGATGCCCGCGAGGGTCACACGCACCGCCTCGCCGAGCTCGATGCCGAGCAGAAGCGCAAGGCGCGCGAGGTGGGGCTGGCCGAGGCCGAGATCCAGCGCCGCCTGGTCACGCTGGGGACCCTCGTGAACCTCAACCGGATCGAGGACCCGCAGTTCGCGGAGCTCTACCAGCGGATCGATCGCCTGCGAGGGGCGATCACGGCGCGGACCACCGAGATCGAGAAGCTGACCGCCGAGCGCGAGGCTTACGATCGAGGGACGCTCGTCCGTGGCGTTGCCACCATCGGAGGCGCATTCGTTGCCCTGATCGCCCTGATCGTCATTCTGAGAGCGGTCCTGTAGTAACCTGGGTGGGCCCACGGTGCCCAAGGTCCTGGTATCGAATAACAGCGAGCTTTTGCGGCACTTCACGGCGCCGCCATTCCAGAGGCTCGGCCTGGAGTTGCTCGTCGCGCAAGACGCGAATGAGGCGACTTCGTTATTCGAACGCGAGGAGCCGCCGCTGGTCGTGCTCGATGCCGAAACCGAAGGCTTCGCGATCGCGAAGAAGTGCAAGGCGAAGAACCCGACCGCGCGCGTGATCCTGGTCGCCGGCAAGCGCCTCTCGGGGGACCAGATGCGCGAGGTCGCGGCGAGCGGCTGCGACGAGCTCCTGATCGCGCCGATGACCGCGGACGAGCTGCACGACGTGATCGCGATCCAGCTCGGCGAGCCGCGCCCCGGCACCGAGGCGTTCGCGGTCAACATCCAGATCGGCGGCCGCAAGGTCGACGCGACCGTGTCGAACCTGTCGGTCGACGGCGTCCGCATCGTCCTCATGGAGCCGGTCGCGGAGGGCCAGGCGGTCGACGTCACGATCACGCCCGAGGGTCAGCCAGCGGTCGTCATCAAGGCATCGTGCGTGTGGGCGCAGCCGCGCGACGGCAAGACGGTCGCCGGCATCGCGTTCGGTGCGCTCGACGACAAGGCGCGCGCCCAGCTCGCGAAGCTGACGCAGTGGCAGGTCGTCAAGGACGGCGAGCGCACGCGCGTCGTCCTGCGCGGCGACTTCACCGAGGCGACCCGGTTTGACGAGCTGCTCCCGGCGATGGTCGGCCGCGTCGTGTTCGACATGGCCCAGGTCACGTACATGAACTCGCTCGGCGTGCGCGCGTGGTGCGAGTTCCTGCGCCAGGCGCGGATCCAGGGTTACGAGTTCCACGCGTGCTCGGTGCCGTTCGTGCTGCAGGCGTCGATGGTGAAGGACGTCATCGGCCGCGGCACGGTGACCTCGTTCTTCGCACCGTTTCACTGCCTCAGCTGCGATCACCAGGAGGAGCGCCTGCTCCAGTCCGCGGCGATCCTGGCCTCGAACCTCGAGCCGCCCGTCTTCAAGTGCCCCAACTGCGGCGGCGCGCTCGAGTTCGATGACCTGCCGGAGCGCTACTTCGCGTTCCTCCAGGCCGACGACCCCGAGTAGCCCGCTTATCGAAGCGCGAGTTCTCGCCGGCGCGCGGATCGCGCTAGGCTAGACGTCCCATGCGCAAGCTCTTCGTGCGGTCCGTCGCGATCGCATTCGTGGCGTTTGCGGTGCTGTTCGGCGTCGAGTTCTTCGTCGCGTGGAGCCGCGCCGGCTATCCCGGCTGGGGCGCGACGAGCTGGGTCGACGTCAAGCCGGAGAAGCTCGTCGACGTCCTGTCGCCGATGGCGCGCGCGTACAACAACGTGCTCGCGATGCTGATCGCGACCATCGGTCTCGCGATCCCGCTCACGGCGAACATGCACACGCCGAAGCTGATCGAGATGTTC
>JABFXX010000508.1 GCA_013368795.1 Kofleriaceae bacterium | reverse complement strand
CACGATTCCAAGAAACAGCGGTCGCCGATACCACTGTGTAGCTGGATCAAACGACGGCATGAACGCGGACATAATAAAGCCCGCCGGGCCGTGAAGCCGGGCGGGCCGAGGAGAAGTTCACGCCGGCGCGAAACCGGCGCGACTCTCGACTAGTACGAACCCTTGGGCGGAGGCGTCAGGCTGACCGCGGCGCCCGTGATCGCACCACCGGCGCTGATCGCGGTCGCATTGAGCGTCCACGTCGACTCGGCGCTGTTGCAGTCGAGATCGCCGACTGCGAACGCCTGGACCGAGGCGCCCGTGCCGTTCGCCGCGGTCACGGTGTACTGGTAGCGGTACTGCGACGGCTCGGCCATCACGAACTCGATCTCCTTCCAGCCCGCGTCGTTCGCGAACTCGTCCGGCTTCGCGTCGCACTTGTTGTTGACCGTCGTGGAGCCGTTGCCCGAGGCGTCCTTGCCCGTACCACCGCAGCAGCCCAGGCCACCGGTCGGAGAGAACGTCGGCAGCAGCGCGCCAGCCGCGTTGGGGAACGCCTGGTTCGCGTCGAACGCGGCCTTCAGGTTCTTACCGACCTTGTTCAGGTTCAGCGACGCTTCGCTCGACTTCGACTTCTTCATGTAGTCCATGAAGGCCGGGATCGCGACCGCCGCGAGGATGCCGATGATCGCGACAACGATCATCAGCTCGATGAGTGTGAAACCGCGCTGCTTCAACTTCTGGATCATGTGTATGCCCCCTTGAGAGTGCGACGCTACGTGAGCAAGGGCTGTACCAGCAACAAAACGCCCGACACCGCGCAGTTACGTAACCCCACGCGCGCGAGTGCCCTTTTTTGGCACCCAGGGGGTGTCAAAACCCGCTGGGTAGCCGTCGGGTAGCACGACGTGGATGCGCGGCGATAAGCGCGGCGGACCAGTTGCGTGTAGGGTGGTCGTGCATTGATGGCCGGAAGCCGCGAGCGGCTTCGTTCGATCATGTTCGAGCGCGGAACCCTGCTCGGGATCGCTGCGCTCGTCGTGTATCTGGTGCTCGCGCCGAGCCACATCGTCGACGGTGACAATGCCGAGTTCGCAACCCTCGGTACGCTCGGCGGAACAGCACACCCATCGGGATATCCGCTGTACCTCCTATGGCTGCACGCGACCGAATGGATCCCTGGTGCGAGCCCGGCCCACACCGCGAACCTCGCGACCGCGATCCTCGGAGCTGCGATGGTCTGGTCGTTGTTCCAGGCCTGCCGTGCGTGGGGCGCCTCCGCGCTCGGCGCGACGATCGCGTCCGCTGTCATCGGCGGTGCTCCGATCGTCCTTCGCATCACCACGACGGCCGAAGTGTTCGCTCTGAACTGCCTCGCCGTCGCGCTCGTACTCTGGCTTGCGGCGGCAGGTGGACCGTTCCGGGGCCGACGACGTGCGATCGCACTCGGGCTCGTCGCCGGTCTCGGGATCGCGAACCACATGACATGCGTGCTGCTCGCGCCGGTCGGACTCCTCGGCGTGGTGCGTGCGGCGCGTGAAGACTCGCGAGCGCGCTGGGCAACGCTCGCGCTGGCGGTGGTCGCGCTCGCGGTCGGGCTCCTGCCCTATGCCTATCTGTTCTTCGCCTCCGACACGCCGATGTCATGGGGCACCGTGCGGAGCTTCGATGACCTGATCGCGATGGTCACGCGCCGCGACTACGGTGGTCCCGGCGCGTTCCTCCCGACACCAAACCCGGTCCCCGCGTCCGAGCAGCTCCTCGCATTCGCGCTGACGCTCGGACGAACGTGGCTATGGATTCCGCTCTTGGTCGGTGTGGTCACGCTCGTTGCGCGAGTCGCGCGGCGTGGCGACACGCGCTGGGACTGGCTCGCTCTCGCTCTCTCGTGGCTTGCGGCAGGTCCCTTCCTCGTAGCGCGGTTCAACATCGAGCCTGCTGGACTCGGGCTCTACGTCTCTCAGCGCTTCTACGTGCTGCCCGCGCTCTTGCTGACGATTCCGGTCGCGGTCGGACTTGGCGCGATCGATCCGGTGCTCGAACGCCGGCGGATTCGTCCGTCGGTGGCGTGCGGCCTCGTCGCGACGCTCGGCTTCGCGGCCATCCTCGCGATGGCCCTGCCCCACATGTCCCGCATGCAGACACCGGCGGTGGAGCGCTATGCAGGAAACCTCCTGAAGGTGCTGCCCCAGGACTCGGTGCTGTTCATCGGTCAGGACGACGAGTACTTCGGGGTCGGCTATCAGCAGTGGGCCCTCGGCGTGCGGCAGGATGTGGTCGTCGTGGCACCGCAGCTGACGCAGCTGGCGTGGTACGCGGAACGCATGGCACGGCGTGGGATCGCGGCGCCACCCGGCGAAGGCCATCCGATGGTCCGCCTCGTCGAGAAACTGCTTGCCAGCGGCCATCAGGTGTTCGTCGAAAAGAAGCGTACGGAGGTGATCGAGCACTTCACGACGTACCCCTACGGGACCGTGATGAAGGTGCTGCCGAGAGGGACTCCGACGCCACCGATCGACGCCATCGTCGAGGAGAACAAGGCAGTCTACGCGAAGTTCGATCTCGGCTATCCGCTGCCCGGCACCGACGACGAGTTCGCGACCGCGATCCACTACCGCTACGCCGGGACGTGGACGACGCTCGGCCACAAGGCAGAGCAGCTCGGCAAGCCGGAGCTCGCGGCCTGGGCGTACGAGGCCGCGCGCACGATCGGCCCGCAGCCCTAGAGTGGCCGCTATCATTCGCAGGATGCAGGGCCTCGTCGAACGCGCACGACGCGATCCGGGCGGCGTCATGCTCGTCGCGGCGCTGCTCGTCGCGGCCGCTTTGTACGCGCCGACACTGTCGCGTGGGCTCATCAACTACGACGACCCGTGGCTCGTCGGCGAGAACTGGATGCTGCAGCACCCGTCGCCGAGCACGCTGCACTCGATCTTCTTCGACCTGCACTCGCCTCAGCGATTCCTTCTGCTCGGTGCCGAGTACCTACCGGTCCGCGATCTGTCGATCATGGGCGACTTCGCGATCTGGGGCGACTGGTATCCCGGATTCCACATCACGAACCTCGTCCTGTACCTCGCTGCCATCGGCCTGTGGTTCGCCGCGCTCACGCGGTTCGGGATCGATCGGAAACTCGTCGGCATCGCGATCTTGCTCTGGGCGCTTCATCCCGCGCACGCCGAGTCCGTCGCATGGATCACCGAGCGAAAGGGACTGCTCGGGCTCGCCTTCGCCGGTACATGCGCCCTCGGCTATGCGCGGTTTCGGCGCGGCGGCGGTGTCGGGTACCTCGCACTCGCGATGCTCGCCGCGGTCTGTGCTGTCTGGAGCAAGGCGCCGGCCGCGTTTGCCGTCGGCGCGCTCGCCGGTCTCGAGCTCGTCCTGCCTCGCTCGCGTGTGAGCTGGCGGAGAAGCCTGGTCGGTCTTGTAGCGATCGGGACGGTCGCAGCCGCGGCGTTCGTCCCGGTCGTTCTGCTCGCTCGCGCGAACGCGATCGTCGGAACCGAGACACCGCTGCCGGTAGGCCGCATCGAGCTCGTGCTCGGCGTGCACGGCTTCTATCTTCGCTCTGCCGCGATGGCGATCCGAAACGCCGTCTCGTATCCGCTCTCGATCCACGGCCCGTCGGCATTCGACATCGCACTCGGCGTGTGCGGCCTTGCGCTCCTCGTCGCGCTCGCCGTCGTGCCCAGGCGCGGCCGATGGAAGCCACCGGAGGCAATTCGTGTGGGCGCGATCCTCTGGTTGTTCGGCTGGCTCCCGGTGAGCTATCTCGTGCTGCCACTGCAGCGAATGTTCGTCGCAGACCGCTATCTGCTGTTCCCGACGCTCGGGACGTCGCTCGTCGTCGCGGCGGGAATCGTCCGTCTCACGCGGCCGAGCATTCGGCGCGCACTGATCGCGGCGATCGCGCTCGCCGCGATGCTACGTTCGCTCGACGCGCAGTCGAGCTGGAGCTCACCGCGGAATCTGTGGGCACGCGCGGTCGAGTCAAACCCGGACGACGGAAACGCCTGGGCGATGTACGTCGAGTCTCTAGCCGGCGATCGAGAAAAGGCCGAAGCTGCGCTCGCCGAGGCGCTCCACCATTCGAACAACCCTCGCCTGCTCATGCGTCAGGCGCTCTCGGTGCTCGACAGCGATCGTACGCGTGGCATCGAGCTGATGCGTCGGGCAGCAGAAGGCGGCGAACCGATCGCGATGTCGAACCTCGCGCTGCTCCTCCTTGCCGATGGCGCGCAGGAGGAGGCGCTGTCCTGGGCACGGCGCGGGGCCGTGCTTCGCCCGAACGCACACGCTCAGCGAACGCTTGGCAAGGTAGCGCTCGCCATGCACCACGGGGACGAAGCGCTTTCCGCATTCGGTCGGGCCCTCGATCTCGAGCCGACCTGCGCGAATCGTTTCAACTTCGCGCTCGCCCTCGTCGAGCTGGACCGACGTGCCGAGGCGCGCCCGCATCTCGAGGCGTGCGCCAGCGATCCGGTGCTCGGCATCCGTATTCGCCAGCTGCGCGACTCGTTGTCGCCCTAGGTCGGGCGGTGCGCGGCGACGAGGAACCCTTCGCCGAGCTCGGTGTTGCGAAACGCGAGCTGCACCGCGTGGCCCACGCGCCCGGCGACGTCGAGCGCACGAGCCGCGAGCGCCGCGCCGCGGAAAGCCCGCGTCGAGTCAAATGACGACGCGAGCGTGCGCTCCGTCGGCGTGCGCATCGCCATGTCGGCGGCGCGCCGGCGATACGCGAGGTTCCGCGCGCGTCGCGTCAGCGACGAGAGGGGGAATCCGTAGGTCCAGACATCATCGATGGCGAGACCCGCGCCCTGGAGGAGCTCCTCGAGCTGGGCGCGTTCGTAGCGGCGGAGGTGTCCGCCGAACTCGTCGGCGCGCGTCCACTTGCGCATGTGCGCCGGGACAGACAGGAGGAACCGGCCGCCGGGCGCGACGTGCCGTGCCCACTGCATCAGCGTCGCGCGATCGTCGGGAACGTGCTCGAGCACCTCGAAGGCCATGACGAGATCGAACGTCTGTCCGGCGACGGCGTCGAGCCGGTCGAACACGCGCAGCTGGCGAGGGAACTCGGCGGCGGCAGTCGCGGCCGTTGCGAACGCCTCGGGCGAGATCTCGACGCCGACGCCCTCGAACCCGCGATGTGCGAGCTGGACGAGCAGATCGCCGCGGCCGCAGCCGATCTCGAGGAAGCGCTCGGACGCGTCGTGACCGATCGCGTGGAGCACCATGTGCCGGCGCAAGAGGTACATCGGCGTGTGGAGCTGCGTCGTCATGGTTTGGTCGCCACCAGCGAGAACCCGAGCGCGAACAGGCCCGAGCGATCGAGCTGATCGAGCTGGACGAGAGGGCGGATCAAAGCGGCGCGGTTCAGCGCGCGTGCCGCGCGATGTACGCCGGGAATGCCCCACGTGAGCCCGAGCAGCATCGTCGAGGCCTGATGGCCGAGGAAGCTCGCGAGGCCGCCGTGGGCGCGAACGTCGACGACGTCGAGGCCCGCCTGGGTGGCGAGCGCGCGGAGGCCGTAGCCGGTGAAGCGGTAGTAGTCGTGCGGCAGCTCGTGGAGGCGTGACAGGTGCGGGACGGTCACCAGCAGTGAGCCGCCGGGCGCGAGGATGCGCGCGAGCTCGCCGGCCGCGCGATCGGGATGGGGCACGTGTTCGAGGACCTCGAAGCAGGTGACGGTGTCGTACGTCGCGGTCGCGATCGCGCGAAGGTCCTGAACGTCGCCGAGGTGATCGACGCCGGGTACGCGTGCCTCGAGGTCGAGGGATTCGTAGCGGGCGCCGGTCGCGAGGATGTCGTCGCGGAATGGCATGCGCCCGCAGCCGACGTCGAGCACACGACCGCGCGCATGCTTCGCGATGAGCTCGCGCGCGGCATCGAACCGGACCCGGCTCGCGGCGGAGAGCGACGCGTCCTCGCCCGCCTCGCTCATGCGCGCACGGTTCTCGGCCAGACGTCGGAGCAGGCTCATTCGGTTCGCCGCACGAGGGATGCGACGCAGAACGTCGCCAGGTCTCCAAGAATATAGACGACGCGGGTCGCGAGCGAGAGGCTCGCGGCGAGCGCGGGACCGAGTTGCTGCTGATACAGCGCGAACAGGACGGCGTCGCGCACGCCGATGCCGCCGGGCGAGCCCGGGGTAACGAAGCCGACGACGAACGCGAGCGCGAAGCCCCAGGTGTAATCGAGCCAGCCGAGCGGCGACTGGCCCGGCCAGAACCCGTCGAGGACGAGCTGGACGCTGACGCCCGCGATCAGGAACGGCACGACGGCGATCGCGAGGACGAGTACGAGGCGCCCCGGCGCGAGCAGCGGTAGCGCGCGGTCGATGAAATCGCGCAGCGTACGGCGGCGCCACAGGATACCGATCGCGACGAGTGCCGCGGCGGCGGCGAGCCCGAGCGCGAGCAGGCTGCGCGACAGCACGAGTGGCAGGTGCTCGACGCCGACCGTGAGGAGGCCGGGCACCGCGACGAGACAGCCGGCCGCGAGGACGAGGACGCTGTCGATCGTCACCGACGCGATCGCGAGCTTGGACTCGATGCCCTGCTCTGCCGCGAGCGTCACCCGCTGTGCGTAGTGGAAGATGTTGCCGGGGAGGTACTTGCCGATCTGCGACCGGCCACAGATCGAGAAGCTCGTGCGCCACGTGAAGTCGGGACGGATCGCACGGACGAGCGTGCGCCAGCCGAACGAGTGAATGACCTCGATCAGCACGACGGCTGCGATCGCTGCGACGAGCGCGAGCACCGCGGCGGGGCGCCACTCGATCGGGGGAAGGTCCGAGACGTTCGATGCGAGGCGCGACAGCAGGAACGCGATGCTCGCGATCGTGACGACGATGCCGAGAATGCGGACAACCGCCCTGCCGCTCACCGGCTCACCTCGTCGAACACCTCCGCGTAGCGCTCGGCGACGCGCTCCCACGTGTGGGAGAGCGCGGTCTCGCGCGCCGCGGACCCGACAGCGGCCCGCACCTGCGGAGAAATCAAGAGTGCGCGCTCGAGCGCCGCGGCAAGCGCTGCCGGATCGCGCGGAGGAACGAGAAATCCATTGCGACCGTCGTCGATAACATCCGGGATGCCGCTGACCTCGCTCGCGACGACGACGCGCCCCGACGCGAGTGCCTCCTGGACAACGACCGGCATGCCCTCGGTCTCGCCGCGCTCGTCGATGATCGACGGCACGCAGACAACCGCCGCGCGCGCGTAGACCGCCGGCAGCTCGGTGTTCTTCACCCAGCCCGCGAGCTCGACGGTGGCGTCGAGGCCGAGCCGCGTGACGTCTGCGCGGACATCAGGCTCGAGCGGCCCACCACCGACGATGACGAGGTGCGCGCGCACACCGCGCTCGACCAGCAGCGCGACCGCCTCGAGCAAGTAGCGCAGGCCCTTCTTCGGCACGAGCTTGCCGACGAACAGGATCATCCGGCTCGCCGGATCAGGCGGCTTGGGCTGGAACCGCTCGGCGGAGACCCCCATCGGCACGACGCGATGACGGACGCGATGGCCGACGAGTGCGTCGACGCTGCGTGCGAGATAGGACGAGACCGGCAGGAACATATCGGTCCGATCGAGGATGAAGCGAGCGAGGTGCCGGCCGAGCCGGGCTCGCTGGAGCAGCGCGACGTCGGCGGCATGCGCGGTCGCGACGTGGGGAGTGCGCGTCGCCGTGCGGACCAGCGCCGCATTGAGGCCCTGTGGCACGAGCCAGTGGCTGTTGACGATATCGATCGCGTACCGCCGGAGCAGGCGCGGAATCGCCGCGAGCTGCGAACCGACGAGTAGCGGCGCCTGCAGGCGCGTGAGCGGATCGCCACGCAGCGACGCGAGGACGCCCTCGCCGCCGGTCAGACGCTGCGCCGACTTCGGAGCGAAGTAGCGATGCCGGACGACCGTGACCTCGCCCCAGCGTTCCTCGTCGAGGGCGCCCGGGCTCGAGGGTGCGAGCACGACGACGTTGCAGTGGCGCACGAGGTGCCGCGCGAGATCGAGGACGAAGCGCGCCGTGACTCGATCGTTCTCGTCGCGCGGGAACGTCGAGGTGAGAATCAGGACATTCCGCTTCGCCGACAGGAGCCCGAGTGTATACGATGGGTCGAATGGTCCGGACGGGTCTCCTGGCCCTACTCGCGTGCTGCGCGATCGTTATCGTGTACACGTGGGTCGTCCCGGGACCGCTCTCGATCGACGAGGTCCTGTACCACCGGATGACGCGCGACCTCATCGCGGGCAACGGGTTCTATCTCGAGAACGGCTACGAGCAGATGCCCTCGCCCGAGCTCGAGGCGCTGTACCTGCGCGCGACCTCGGACGGCCACCTCGCGGCGCAATATCCATACGGGACCGCAGTGCTCGCCGCACCGTTCTACTTGTCGCTGGGGCTGCGCGGCATGTTCATCGTCAACGCGCTCGCATTTGTGGCGGCGCTCTGGCTTTGCCATCGCATCGCGCTGCAGCTCCTCCGCGATCGGACGACCGCGCTCGTCGCGTGCGTTCTGCTTGCGACCACGTACTTCGCCGAGTACGGCGTTGCCGCATGGCCCCATGCGACGGCGGTCGTCGCGGTGCTCGGCGCCGCCACGCTCGCCATCGATGCATATCGGGCAAGCGGGCGACGGGCGCTCGCGCTGGCCGCCGCGTCGGGCCTCGTCGCCGGTGTCGGCGCGACGTTCCGGCTCGACGTGCTGTTCTGTCTGCCGGCGCTCGGCGCCCCGTTCTTCTTCGCGAGCCCGACGAGGTTCCGTTCGCTCCTTGCGCTCGGCGCTGGCCTGGTCCCTGGCGCTGCGTTCATCGTCGCCGCGAACCTCGCACGCTGGCACTCGCTATCTCCGCTGAGCTACGGACCGCAGCAGCAGACGAACCACTATCCGCTGTTCGCACTCGCGGCCGCGAGCCCCATCATCCCGCTCTGGATCGCGACTCGGCCTCGGTCGCGCGCGTGGCTGCGCGCGCATGCCCAGCAGGTCACGCTCGCCGCCCTGTTCGTCGTCCTCGGCGGCGTTCTGGTCGTTGGCGCCGACTCGATCCTGCGAAGCGTTCAGGGTATCGGGACCCTGACGTTCGACATGCGCTGGCTACCGATCCCGGGTGAGGCGATCGGCTCGAAGGCCCTTCTCTTCGGCGCCGGGTTCAAGAAGGCGCTGCTGCAGAGCAGCCCGTTCCTCGGGGTGGCGCTCGTCGCGCTCTGGCGCGCCGTGAAGCAGCGCGAGGAGCTCCGCAGGATCGGCTGGCTCTTCGTGGTACCCGCAACGCTGATCGGTTTCTTCGGCGTGTTCGCGTGGCATGGCGGCATCTGCTTGAACCAGCGCTACCTGCTGGCCGCGCTGCCGTTTCTCTGCATCCTGGTCGCATACGTCGTTCGTCCCTGGTTCGACGGCGCGCGCACGCCCTGGCTCGCGGTGGCGGTTGCCGTTGCCGTCGCGATCGCGTACCGCGCGCTGATTCCGATGACGTTCGAGAGCCGCGAGACGTTCTTCCTGACCATCCCGGTGGTCCTGTCGCTCGCGGTCCTTGCCGCCGCGGTGGTCGCCGAGCGCGGGCATGCGAAGCTCCTCGCGGTCCTCGCCGTCGCCGGGGCCGCCGGGTGGTCCGCAGCGAACACGTACGAGGATGCTCTCGATTCGCGCTCGCTGCGTGCCTACAACTACAATACGAGCCGGAACCTGGCGGCCATCCTGCCGGATCACGCGATCGTGTTTGTCACCGTGCCCGAGCCCTACTACGGCATCATCGAATATCGCGATGTCGTCATCGCGCTGCCCTACCTCGACCAGTCGGCGGGTGCTGGCTCGCTGATCGCGCGTTCGCTTGCATCCGGCCGCCGCGTATTCGTCGCGATGCCGAAGAACGGCTGGACCGAGCTCGAGAACCGCGGCGCGCTCGCCGGCAAGTCCGTGCGGCGTCTATCGGATCGCGACCATGTCATCGTCGGCGAAGTCGAGGCGCGATGAGCAAGCTGATCATCCAGATCCCGTGCCTCGACGAGGCCAAGACGCTTCCCGCGACGATCGCCGCACTGCCCAAGACAATCCCCGGTATCGACGTTGTCGAGCTCTTGATCATCGATGACGGCTCGACCGACGACACCATTGCCGTCGCGCGCTCGTGCGGCGTGCACCACATCGTCTCGCACCCGCAGAACCAGGGGCTCGCACGCGCGTTCCAGTCCGGTCTCGACGCGTGCCTTCGCCTCGGTGCCGACATCATCGTCAACACCGACGCGGACAACCAGTACGATCCCGCCGCGATCCCCGAGCTCGTGCGGCCGATCCTAGAGCGCCGTGCCGACCTCGTCGTCGGCGATCGAGGCACGAACGAGATCGCGCACTTCTCGTGGACCAAGAAACGGCTGCAGCGCCTCGGCTCGTGGGTCGTCCGCCAGGCCTCCGGCACCGAGGTCAACGACGCGACGAGCGGCTTCCGCGCGCTGTCTCGTCATGCCGCCCTCAAGCTCAACATCATCTCGGAGTTCACCTACACGCTCGAGAGCCTGATCCAGGCCGGCAACAAGAACCTCGCGACCGCCTCCGTGCCGGTGTCGACGAATCCGGTCACGCGCGAGAGCCGCCTGTTCAAGTCGAACTGGGCCTACATTCGCAAGTCGGCGAAGACGATCGTGCGCGTCTACTCGATGTACAAGCCGATGCGCGCGTTCGTGTGGCTCGGCAGCATCATGTTCGCGCTCGGCGTCGCACTCGGCGTACGCTTCCTCGTTTACTACTTCACCGAGGGCGGCACCGGAAAGATCCAGTCGCTGCTCCTCGGCGTGATCCTGCTCGTCGTCGGCGCGCAGACGATCCTGACGGGCTTCCTCGCCGACGTGATGGGTCACAACCGCACGCTCGTCGAGGACGTGCTGTTCCGCATCAAGCGCATCGAGCTCGAGCTCGGCGCACGCAGCACGCGCTCCGATCAGCGCAAGACCGACCGGCCTACTTCGGAGTCGTCGGCGAAGAGCCCGTGACGAGCGAGCCCGGCTGACACCACAGGTCGAATGACTTCACGCCGGCAAAACCGAGCCGCGTCAGCCGCGAACCCGCGCACGTGACAACGTACTGTTCGAACATGCAGCCGAGCGTCGTGACCGTGTAGTTCTCCGTCTGCGCCGATGTCGCGATGCGGGCGACGCTCGGATCGACGGGATGAAACCAGCACGGCAGCATCACGAACGCGGCAATCGAGTGCAGCTGGGCCCAGCCGGGCTGCCAGTACAGCTCCGGCGTGTTGAGGCCCATGACATCGATCGTCGGTCGCCGGCCGAAGTACTTCACGGCACCCGCATCGCCCGTCGCGATCCACGTCCCCGCCAACGTGTGCTGCTCGATCCATCCGCCGAGCTTGCGCTGGACCTCCTCGATGTTGCGCGTGTCGTTGTGCAGCCGGGTCGAGTCGCTCTTCATCGTGACCACGCCCTGCGCGATCCCGAACACCCCGACGAGCGCGAGCGGCACGTAGCGCAACTTCCGGCTCGCGAGTGGCTCGAACCGGCCGAGCTCGCATGCACCGACCACGACCGCCGCGACGAGCAGTGGAATCGCCGGAAGTAGATACCGCAGGTGATAGAACACGTTCGGTCGCGGCTGGATCAGCACGACATTCGCGAGCACGAACGCGAGCGGCGCGACGAGCACGAGTACGAACGCGCCGCGCAGCTGGGGCACGCGCCGCCACGCGAACACGAACCCGACGAGCGCGAGCGCGACGAGCCCGGTCTGGAACGGCGGCACGTCGCCGATGAGGCCCGTGAACGCAGTCGCGAGCCGCGCAGGCAGCTCGCCGAGATTGCGCTCCTGCTTCATGTAGAACGTCGCCGGCAGCGCGTGCCCGGTCGCCCAGAGCGCGTACGCGACGAGCCCGGCGCCAAGAACGAGCGACGGCAGCGTCAGCCGCGCGAGCACGCCGTTCCGCTCGCGTGGCGCCGTCGTGTGGGCCGTCCACGCGACGAACGCGAAGCAGACGATCGACACCACGACCGTCTCGGGCCGCGCGAGCGCTGCAAATGCCAGGTAGAGCCCCGCCGACAGCCACGCGCGCCGTAGCACCGAGAGCACGGCCGCGAGCAACAGCGCCGCCGCGAGCGAGACCTCCATCCCCGAATAGGCTCCCATCAGCATCGGCCCCGACACGGCGACGAGCGCGCCGCCGACGGCCCCGGCGTACGAGTCCACGGTCAACGCGCGGATCACGCGGCTGACGAGCACGACCGTGAGCACGTGGCACGCCGCGCCGAATGCGAGCACGTACGTGACGATGCGATCGACGTCGCCGCCGCCGATCCAGTGCGCGATCGCGACGAAGCCGGCCCACAGCGGCGAGGTCGAGCCTGTCGCCGCGACGCCCTCGTTGAATGCGAGCAGCCCGCTGTGCGCCAGGTTGCGACCGTAGACCATGTGGATCCACGCGTCGTCGAGCGGGAACCCGAGTGGATGCGGCCGGTCGCCGACCGCCCAGAACGCCATCAGCGAACCGATGGCGAGCAGGAGCACGATCAGATCGAGCGTGCGATCGGAGAGACGGCCTGGCTCGCTCACGCGATCACGAGCTTACGGCACGTGATCACGCGGTGCGCGGCCACTACTTCGGAATGCGATCCGAGTAGTCCTTGATCTGCTTCTCGGTCGCGTCCGCCTTGATGTCGACGGCGAACGTCTCCTTGATCCCGAACTCGTTGTTGACGAGCGTGATCTTGTGCTTGCCCGCCGAGAGCTTGATATCGCGCTGCGGCGTCTGCAGGCCCGTCGACTTGCCGTCGATGAAGATGTCGCACGGCGGCTTGCTGCCGAGCAGCAGCGTGCCCTGCCCGCCCGCGGCCGGCTCCGCCTTCGGCTCCGTCTTGGGCTCGGACTTCGGCTCCGTCTTGGGCTCCGTCTTCTCGCCCTTGTCGGGACGCGTGACGGGGACCTGCGTCTGCGTACGCTGCTTGGACTCCGCCTTGGGCTCGGTCTTCGGCTCCGTCTTGGGCTCGACCTTCGCGACCTGCTGCGAGCCGGCCTTCTCGAGCGTGACGGCGACGTTCTCCTCGGCACCACCGGCGAACATGATCGGCTGGTTGCGCGAGACGAAGCCCGGCTTCTCGAACAGGACCTGGTAGGTCTTGCGCGGATCGAGCTTGTACTTCACCGGGCTCGGGCCGAGCGTCTCGCGCTTGCCGTCGACGATCAGCGAGACGGTCGCGCCCGCCGGATCGCTCTCGAACGTGCCGGCGATCTCGAGCGGCTGCAAGACGATCTCGACCTTCGGCGCGTGACCGAGCTCGACGGTGACGGTCTGGTTCTGGCTGAGGAAGCCCGACGGCGCGTCGATCTGGATCGTGTGGACACCGGGCGCGATACCGCGCACGCGCGACGGCAGCTTGGTCGTCCGCGCCTCGCCGTCGAGGCGCCACGTCATGGTGCCCGGCGGGTTCACGTAGAGATCGAAGCCGGTGTTGGGGTCCTCGGCACCGGTGGTCGGCGCGGGCCCCGTCGTCGGCTGCGTGGTGGCGGCCGGCGTGGCGGTCTCGGTGGCGGCGGTGGTCGTCGGCGCCTTCGGGGTGTCCTTCTTGCCGGTCATCGTGATGATGACGACGGCCGCGACGACCGCGACGGCGGCTCCGCCGATCGCGATGTAGAGGATGCCCTTGCTGCCCGACTTGCGATCGCGGCCGAGCATGCCCGAGCCGAACGACGCCATCGGATCGAAGAGCTCCGGCGGCGTGACGCGCGGCGGAGGCAGGTCCATGCGCGGCGCCGACGAGGCCGCCGACGATGCGGCGGGCGCGGCGTACGAGGCCGCGAGCGCCTCGAGCGGATCGTCGGCGGGCGCAGTCGGCACCGGGCCCTTCGAGGAGC
>JABFXX010000003.1 GCA_013368795.1 Kofleriaceae bacterium | reverse complement strand
AATCCCGGCAGCACCGCTGTCGAGCGAATCCCGGCAGCACCGCTGTCGAGCGAATCCCGGCAGCACCGCTGTCGAGCGAATCCCGGCCGCACTGCGGAACGAATCCGCTGCCGAGCTAATCCCAGTTGTCGTCGGTCGGATCGTCGGAGACGGCTGCGGCCGGCGGCCCCTTGGGCGGGATCGAGATCGGCGCGCCCATCGGCTTCTCGTTCGCCTCGTCCATGAGGCGCGCGCCCTCCATCAGGAGGTGCGTGGTCGAGACGCTGACGCGATCGGTGCCTTCGACGAGGCACGTGATGAACTCGAACTCGCCGGCGCCCCACGTGAGCAGGTAGTAGACGCACTCGGCGTCGACCGGCTCGTCCTGATCGTCGAGGCGCGCGTGCACGACCTTGCCCTCGCGGACGAGGACCTGCGCCGAGGGGCCGTTCGGGGCGCGGAGCTGGAGCAGGCCCGTCTTGCGCTCCATCTCGATGAGGACGAGGAGCGAGGACAGGCCGACCTGCGAGAGGTCGCCGCGGAGGCCCGAGCCGGAGAGCTGATCGCGCGTGTCCTGGACGGCCTGCGCGGTGCGGCGGAGGGTCTTGGCGACGCGGAGGTCGAGCTCCTCGAAGCGGAATGGCTTGGTGACGTAATCGTCGGCGCCGAGGCGGAAGCCGCGGATGCGATCGTCCTCGGAGGACAGGGCGGTGAGGAAGATCACCGGGAGCATCGCGAGCTCGGCGTGAGAGCGGAGCTGGCGGACGAGCGACCAGCCATCGAGCTTGGGCATCATCACGTCGGTGATGAGGAGGTCGGGCGTCCGGGCGAGCGCGCGCTGGAGGGCGTCCTCGCCGTCGACGGCAGTCTCGACGCTGTAGCCACGCTTCTCGAGCACGGTCGCGACCATGCGCAAGATCCAGGCGTCGTCGTCAGCCACCAGGACGTGCGGAGCCATCTGTCGGGTCAAGGTAGCGTGCGAACTGCGGGGACGGCAAGGTTGGCGAGGGTTACGGCGGGTTAGCCGCTGTGCTCGAGCGCCTCGGAGCCGTGAGCGGCCTCTAGCCGCGCCATGAGGCGATTTCGGCGTGCGAGCTCGAGCCGATTGACGGAGTGGGCGGCGGCCATCGCGACGAGGCCGAGCAGCGCGAGCGTGAGGCTGCGAGCACGGCCGAGGAGCGTGACGAATACACCTTGTGCGCCCGAGGCGCCGAGGACGTTGAACAGCGCGTAGTTGCCGCCGTCGGCGACGCCGAGGCCGAACGGCACGATCGCGGAGATCCAGCCAATCAGGACGCCGACCGAGAACACGCCGGCGAGGAGCGTGAAGTGAAGGTGGACGCCGACGGAGTAGAGCGCGAGCGTCGTCGCAGACCACGAGCAGAGTCGAGCGGAACAGACGAGGAGCAGGCCACTCCGCGTGCCGGGCGAGCGGGCTGGCGTCGTCGAGCCGTGTGAGCGGGCTGGCGTCGTCGAGCCGTGTGTTCCGGCTTCCGATCCGGAGGCCTGGAGCGAGCGGATGTGGCGATCGAGCTCCGCGAGCTTGGCGGCCCACTTGTCTTTGCGCTCGGCAGACAGGAGGCGGAGGCCGCGCGCGGCACCGAGCACGGTCTGGAGTGCGCCGCGCTGGATCATGACGCCGATCGCGACGACGAGCGGCACCAGGATGCCGAGGCCAACCCAGACGACGAGGCGGAGGTCGTGCGGGAGATCGACGAGGAGTGCGGTGATCGGCACGCCGACGATCACGATGGCGACCGAGAGGTAGAACGCGGCGAGGTTGAGGAGGACGATCGACGACACGACCCGGCCGCGCGGCGCCGACGACACGAGCATCGTGATCTTCGTCGGCTCGCCGAGCGCGCCACCCGGTGTGAGGATGTTGATCGCGCGGCCACTCGCCTGCGCGGCGAGCACGCGCCAGTAGCTGACCATCCGCGCCTCGGGCCGCATGAACTCGCGGATCGCGCCGGCCTCGCACGCGAGCGCGGCGACATCGAACGCGACGATCACGAAGAACCAGCTCCCGACGCCGGCGAACACGCGACGGACGTTGGTCATGCCGAGCCGGTTCAGCATCCAGACGAGCGCGACCGTGCCGACGACGAGGACGCCGATGTTGAATGCGTGACTGGCGAGATGCTTCTCGGGCTTTGCCCGGCCCGCGGTCACTTCGATTCCGCCGGGGCAGGGCCGGGCTTCGCCGCGGGCAGCTCGTCGCGCACCTCGGTGATGGTCCATGCGCCCTTCGGATCGCGCACGCCGATGTGACCGTCGCGCGTGGCAACGACGACACGACCGGCCTTGTCACCGACGATACCGACGATCGGGCTCACGTCGCCGAACGGGATCGTCTCGCGCTCGACCTTGCCCGCCTTCACGGTCACGAGCTCGACCGTCTTGCCACGCACCGAGACGCCGACGACCGCGGTGCCACCGACAACCGTCGCATCGGTGACGCGAAGGCCGGCGGGCCACGACGTGATCTTCATCGTCTCGAGATCGAGCACGCCCTTGTCGACGAGCGCGAATCGGTCGCTGACGAGCGCGTTGACCGAGCGAGGTGCCTTCTTGATCGGCTTCCACGCGGTGCCGGCGAGGCGGAGGAGGCCCTTCGCGGTCGCGGCGACGACGGCCTTGCCACCGGCGAGCGCGGTGACGGGCGCGGGCGCATCGGCGAGCTTGGTCGGCTGCGAGCTGTCGAGCGCGTAGATGCTCTTGCCGACGGCGGCGAGCGCGCGCGAGCCGGTGCCGAGGATCGCCTTCGTCTTGAGCTGGAGATGGATCGACGTCCACGCGCCGCCCTTGAGCTTGAACGGCGTCGAGCCGACCGCGCCGGCGATCACGGTGCCGCCGACGCTGGTTGCTGCGACGAGCGTCTCGGCGACGCCGCCGGCCTGCGTTCGCACCCACGCGCCGTTGCCGTCGGGCTCGTAGACCTGACCGGCGGGCCCGATCGCGATCGCCTTGCGCGCATCGGCCGCGGGCGCGAGCGCGACGAGCGTCGGCGGTGCCGCGTGCGCGGGCATCGCTACGGCGAGCGCCGCGAGGATCACGAGGACGCGCACGGCATCGAGCATAACCGCTTCGCGTCGCGGTTCACGCAGAACGAGCGCGACGCGACTCGCGAACGAGCGCGACACGACTCGGAACGAGTGAGAGGCGCTCGCTGCTACGGGAGCCGATTATTTCGCAGAACCGGCCGAGCCGGCCGCGCTACCGGCAGAGCCCGCCGAGCCCGCGCCTGCGCCACCCATCGCTCCACCCGCGCTGCCGCCGCCCGCGC
>JABFXX010000588.1 GCA_013368795.1 Kofleriaceae bacterium | reverse complement strand
GCGTGCGTGATGATGGCGTTGCTTGGTGGATGCGGGACCTCGAATCCCGACGGCCCACTCGGCGATGCCGGCGGCAGTGGAAGCGGAAGCGGCAGCGGAAGCGGAAGCGGAAGCGACAGCATCGACGTCAACAAGAGCGGCACTCGCATCAAGGCTCGCGTGCTCACCACGCCCGACGGTGCGAAGTCGTTCGTCGGCTGGGTCGACACCCAGCGCAACAACGAGGCCTGCGCGTTCCGCGTCGCGGCCGACGGCATGACTCGCTGCCTTCCCAGCGAGGTCGCGAACGAATACAGCGGGTTCTATTATGCGGACGCCGCGTGCACGATCCCGTTGGGCCTCTTCTATACGAACTGCACCCCACCGCAGTATGTCTCGGCCATCGCACAGGTCTGTGCGCAAACCGCCGACGGCCGCACGACGATCTACATGCGCGGCACGGAGTACACGACCTACTACACGAAGTCCGGAACGTCGTGCTCGGGCCCGAGAACGGATCCGACGCTCGTGTTCTACGGGCGCGGAGCAGAAGTGCCGCCCTCGGACTTCCAGGCTGCGACGAGCGCGATCGAGTAGCGCGCTACCAGTGCACGTCTTCGCCGGGCTCTTGCGTCGGCGCCTTCACGGGAGCTTCTTCACCGACGTACTCGATGTTCTCCTTCGTGAACTTCTTCATGCCGCGCTCGGGGCTGATCACGAGCTCGTCGGGAGCCGTGTAGTCGGGGAGCTCGTCGTCGTGCCAGCGCGTGTTCTGCACCTCGCGCACGAAGCACGCGACGAGCTCGGGATCGTTGATCGACGTCTCGACGACCCTGACGTTCTCGACGAACGCATCGCCGTTGACGATGCGGTTGGTGAAGTTGAGCTTGACGCTCTGGTTGCGATGAACGCGGTGAAGGCCGCCCGTGTAGCACTTGGCGGCGCTACGCGTGAGGATGTGCGGGACGGCGTCGTCGTAGCGCTTGAAGAACTCGTCGCTCGCGGGATCGAGCTTGCCGGACTGCTTCTGCACCTCGGCGAGCTTGGCCATGTCGGCCTTCATCTTCTCGCGCGTGAGCGTCGCGGTCGCCGGTGTCGCGGCTGGCGCCTGCGCGATCGCGGTCGGAGCTGCCTCCACGTTCGGCGCGGCGGCTTCGGAATTGAGCTGGATGAGCAGGAACGCGAGGAGCCCGACGATCGCGAGCCCGCCTGCTACGAGCCACTTCCCCATGGCGTGCTCAGAACGGCCACTGATCGTCGTTGAACACGCCGTACTCGCCGTCGCCGAGCAGGGAGCCGTCGCCGTAGAGCTCGGGCTTCAGCAGGTAGACGACCTTGCCGTCGGCCGAGAAGATCTGGAGCTCGCCTTCGCAGAGACCGGCGCCGCCCTGGCTGACCTTGACGACGTGGCGCGCGTTCGGGTCGGTGGTGAACGTGTAGTCCTGGACCGGATCGCCGTCGGCGTTCAACGAGTAGTCGACGCGAATCTGGTACTGCGGCAGCGGCATCGGCGGCTGCTGCATGCACTCGTTCGTCTCGACCTTGGCCGTGAACGTCCACGTGCCGTACGGCCAGCAGCCCTCGCTGTCGGTCGGCTGCGGGTGCGCGGTGTCGGGCGCGAACGTGCCCGTCGTGGAGAGGACCGCGCCGCAGACGCGGCCGGTCGGGTTCATGCCACCGGAGCCGGGACCGGGGTCACCCGGATCACCAACGCCGCATGCGGCTACCAGAAGAGTGAGTGCGAAGGCCCCGGCGAGCTTCATGGTGCCCCTCATCAGCAACCATGATGCCAGCGCGAAGGCCGCGTTTCTCCTTCAACCGACGCGATTCGAATTCGGGAAGAGGTCCCCACCTGGGGAGTCCGCACCTCGCGTACGGAGATTGCGGAAGAGAGAGATGTCATGAGCTTGCGCGTGGAATGACCACTGCAACAATGGGGATCCCATGAAGCATGCGCTGCTCGCACTGTCTCTGCTCTTGTTCGCCGCGTGCCGCGATTCGAAAGGAGCTGGACAGAACGAGAAGCGAGTCGAGAGCGGATCCTCGACGGGAAGCGCGGCCGCGACCGCTGGATCGGGTTCGGCGGAATCGTCCGACGAGGCAAACGCCGACGAGACGGCGGGGCAGGGCAGTGGCTCGGCGTACGTGCCCGCCGAGTTCAAGAGCGGCATGGCGAAGTGGCGCGATTGCGGCGTCTATGTCGACGGCCAGCCGGTCGGCTTTCTGACGTTCGGCGAGCTGCCGATCGCGCTCAAGCCCGTGTTCGTCGAGGACGAAGTGTCGGTGAACAAGCCGCCGGGCTGTCCCGAGTGTCCGGATCGCAAGAAGTCGAGCATGCGTTACTACCGCTTCCTCGATCTGATGGCGGCGTACGGGATCGACGTGAAGAAGGTGAAAATGATCCACGTGCTCGCGCCGAAGGCGTCGCAGACGATCGCGGCGACGGGTCACGATCTGCAGACGCCGCTCGCGAAGGACTTCATGTTCCGCTTCGGTGGTCTCGTCGGTGGCAAGCCGCTGCCGCACACGCCCGAGGGCTTCGGCAATCAAGAGACGCCCGACAAGCTCGTCAGCGTGATGATCTACATCAACCGCAAGCCGCCGACGATCACGCCCG
This sequence comes from Kofleriaceae bacterium, assembly GCA_013368795.1. Taxonomy (GTDB): domain Bacteria; phylum Myxococcota_A; class Polyangia; order Haliangiales; family Haliangiaceae; genus JABFXX01. The sequence continues at coordinate 11,245 of JABFXX010000588.1, read as the reverse complement.
ATGGGCTCATCCTCGACGGCGTCGAGCAGATGGGCGTGCCGTACTACGGCGAGCCCGTGCGCGGCGGTATTCGCATCTATCTCGACGACAAGCTCGCGACGATGGTGAAGCGTCAGGAGCTCGACGTGAAGCTCGCGACGCAGCTGCCCGATGGTTCGTTTCAGTGGCCGCTGCAAGCGTTCCTCGCGTCGAAGGGCGTCGACACGTCGAAGGTTGTCGAGGGCTGGGTGATCCGCGACGACAAGCGGACCGAGCGCATTCCGTGGGCGGAGCTCTCGAAGATGAGCTTCACCGCCGACTCGCAGGGCAAGGGGCATATCGCGCTCGGCGACAAGAAGATCATCGCGAACTCGCTCGCGCTCCACACGCGCACCGTCAAGGACGACGAGCTGCCCGTGATCCGTCCCGACGAAGTCTGGTGATCGCTGCGCGCGATCACGCGCCGATTGTTGTTCTCAGCTGCGCTCGCGAACCCTTCGCTCGAGCGCCAAAATGTGAGGCGGCGGCCACGATGGAGGCGGTCGCTGCCGCGGAGCGAGCGGGGGGCCTGTCATCGCTCGGCCAAGCCCGTGTTCTGGGCGTGTCATGCCAATCCCCTGGCTGGGACTCGAGCCCCATGCCTGGGGCCCCGCCCCCACGAGGTACTCGCTACCACCGCTGACAGTACCGAGTGCCGACTCGGTGCTCGGTACGGCGTAACAGGCGTGTTACCCGCACGTGCATGCGTCACGTGGTGCCCGTCCGGGCACCGGACACCGAGTTGGTGGCTGTCCGGATGTGATTCGCACCTGTCCTGACATGACAAATCGCGAGATCCCCAGGGGTTGGAGAAACTGGGGCCCCACCCCCGGGAAGTGTCTCCCCCATGTTTCACCCAGGTCACATGCAGTGATTCCAGCGAGTTGGAGCTGAAAAATCGCGGCACGGTGGTTGCTCTAGGGTTCGACATCAACAACCCCAAGACCCCGAGGCCATCTCAAATGAACAAGAAGCTCTACATCGCGATGCTGTCGGCGGCCGGAGCCTTTGTCCCTGCAATCGCTTCGGCGGACTTTGCTCCGCAGAAGACCCGCATGGTGGCCTCGAGCCCCACGGATTTCGCTCCCATCACTTCAGCCCAGGGCCAGACCCCGGGCCGCCTGCGCCGCACCGACCAGGAGCAGCCGGGCAACGAGATGTCGCACGTCGCCATGTTCGGCGGCGCGAACGCCGCGAAGGGTCTCTACTTCACGATGAACGTCGACCTCGTCGATCCGGCGGCGCCGACGGTTTCGCACCGCGCGCCCAACAAGATGCAGCTCGCCATGATCCCGTTCGAGCTCGTGCAGGACACGACGACGGGCGCCGTCTCGGCGAAGGCGAACTTCACGGGCCTCGGCACCAACACCGCGGCGACCGGCGGCGTTCGCTTCGTGACGAACAACAACGGCAACGAGCAGCGCAACGCGAACCACCCGACGGCGTTCCGCATCTCGGACAACGTCATCTGCGCCGAGTACAACTACCAGCCGAACAACAACACGGAGCGCTACACGCAGTGCTTCGACACGGCCGGCAAGACGCTGCTCGCGCAGACCCGCATCTACGCGAAGAACAACGATGACTGCGCGATGAGCCAGGACGATGGCTCGACGCACGTCGTCGAGGCGAAGGCCGACGGCGTGACCCGCGTCGTCAAGTGGTACGGCTGCAACGGCAACGGCCAGGACGATGGCTGGGCCTCGTGGGGCGAGTACAAGGTCGACAACCTCGCGGCCCCGACCAAGGTCACGTACACGCAGAAGGGTGACGTCTCGCTCGCGGCTCGCGAGGAGCGCAGCCACGGCAAGTGCACGACGGGCACGGACCCGAACGTTGCCATCTGCTCGTGGACGGAAGGCAACACGCAGCCGCAGCGCGACGGCGTGTGGCTCGCCGCGATCGACCTGACGAAGAACGGCCAGGCGTCGATCCTCTGGAAGCAGATGATCGAAGGCCGCGTCACGCTGCCGAACGGCCAGCGCGCGTACGCGATGCGCGCGATGCACGACCGCCTCGAGATGCCGAACGCGACGACGGGCGAGCTCGAGAAGACGGACATGATCGTGTGGCGCCACGGTGTTCTCCGCGGCAACAACAACACGAACAACAAGGGTGGCCAGTACTACGGCAACATGATGGGCGTCATCGAGGCGAAGCGCACCGGCATGAAGTACGTGGTGCCCCTCACGGACATGTCGAGCAAGCTGCTCGGCCTCGAGGCGACGCACCTCGCGATGAAGTACTCGGTCGTCGGTACGACGGACGCTCTCAAGCCGACCATCACGATCGTCGGCGGTAACCCGAACGGCGGTTACTTCGGTGCGCAGGTCCAGCACGTCGTGTGGGACCAGGTGACGAACAAGATGGCCAAGGGCGAGGCGCGCGAGGCTGCTCCGTACGACATGCACATGTACCCGAACTACCTCGGTAACAACCCGGGTAACCAGGGCCGCAACTACGCCGACATCCAGGTCATCAAGAACCCCTTCGTCAGCAAGACGGACGCCGGCAAGGACCAGTACCTGATGATGATCGCGACCACGGGTAAGGACATGGCGGACCAGCCGTCGGCCACCTGCCTCGACTGCGCGAAGATCAAGCTCTCGGCGTACCTCACGATCATGCCGATCGCCTCGAACCCGATGGGTTCGGGCACCGGCGGTGGCACCGGCACGGGCGGCGGCACCGGCGGTGGCACGGGTAGCGGCTCGGGCTCGGACACCGGCTCGGGCACCGACACCGGCACGGGTAGCGACGACACGGGCACCGGCGACGACGTGGCCGACCCGGGCGCCAGCCTCGGTGGTTGCTCGACCTCGGGCGGCTCGAGCGGCGCCGCGACGCTCCTCCTCATCGGTCTCGCGGCCTTCATCCGCCGCCGCCGCTAACCAACCCCACCCAACCACCCACGCCACACCCTTCTACCCAGAAGAATCGGAGAACGACGATGCGCTCTGTACTCCTTGCCACGATTGCCTCGCTGGGCCTCGTTGGTTGCGTCGGAAATCTCGACCCGGGTACCGGCACGCCGGATGACAACGACGTGGGCGACGGTTCGGGAACGAACCCCAACCCGCAGGGTCAAGACAGCGTCGCGCGGAAGATGTTCGAGGACAACGTGTACCCGATCATCGCCGACAAGACCTCGGCCTCGGGTTGCGCGTCGGTCGGTTGCCACATGATCGGTAACACGCCTGCGTCGACGCAGTTCGTCGCGCAGACGAAGGAAGAGGGCTGGGCCACGGTGACGAGCTTCACCTCGGTCGTCGGCGCCTTCACCCCGAGCACCGCGGCAATCCTGACCAAGCTCGACGCTGGCCACAACGGCCGCACCTACTCGGCGGCGCAGCGCCAGGCCATCACGGACTGGCTCGCGCAGGAAGCTACCGAGCGCGCCGGCGGCGGCGGCGGTGGTGGCGGTGGCGGCACCGGCACCGAGTCGCCCGGCGCGGCGACGGCTCGCCTGATGAACGCGTGGTCGAGCTGCCTCTCGGTCACCGACTTCCAGACGGCGAACATGTCGCAGGCGTGGAACAACATGACGGCCGGCGGTTCCGCCTGCCGCACGTGCCACGGCACCGGCGCCTACAACATGATCATCACGCCGATCACCGAGACGGCCGCGGATGGCTCGGGTCCTCCGGGCATGTTCACGACGATCGCGACGGTCAAGGAGTACATGATCATGTGGTTCACCGTCGACCTGTCGGTCATGGGCCCCGACGGCAAGAAGGGCAAGATCATCATCAACCAGACCGCGTTCGACGGTGTTGCTAACGGTGTCGCGCCGCACTCGACGCACCCGCGCTTCAACTCGACGAACAACAACGGCATGACCGCACTGAAGAGCTGGTACGACCTGACGATGGCGAAGGTCGCGGCGGCCGGCGCGACCGGCAACTGCGGTCCGACGAAGCTCGACCCGCCCGCGATGTAATCGGTCAGCAATTGACGCAGTCTCGAAAGGCGCCGCGGTTGAGGCGCCTTTCGTATTTTTCGGCGGTACTCTCTAAGGCCGAGGTCTATGAACAAGCTCGTTAGCGGCGATGGCCGCACGCATATCGAGTCGCGCCTGATGCGCGAATCACTGCAGGACCGCAAGGTGCTGTCGAAGACCGACAGCGAACGCGATCTGCAGATCTTCCCCGACGTCTCGCTGGTGTCGATCGGCGGCCAGAGCATCTTCGACCGCGGCAAGGACGCGATCCTGCCGCTCGTCCAGGAGCTCGCCGAGGTGAAGCGCCGGCACAAGATCGTGATCGGCGTCGGCGGTGGAACGCGCGTGCGCCACACCGTTTCGATCGCGATGGACCTCGGCCTACCGACGGGCGGCATCGCGCAGCTCGTCGGCGCGATGGAGGAGCTGAACGCGATCCTCCTCAACGCACTGCTCGCGCCGCACGGCTCGATGCCGATGCAGCGCGATCACTTCTGGGATCTCCCGCTGTACTTCGACGCCGGCATCACGCCGATCGCGATCTCGGTGCCGCCGTTCCATTTCTGGGAGCCGCCGCCGCTCGAGGGCGCGGTGCCGATGCACGGCTCCGACTTCGGCCTGTTCCAGCTCGCCGAGGTGCTCGGCATGAAGCAGGTCATCTACGTCAAGGACGAGGACGGCCTCTACGATCGCGATCCGAAGCAGCACGCCGACGCCAAGCGCTACGGCAAGGTCTCGCTCGACGAGCTACTCGCCAATCCGCCGAAGGAGAACATCCTCGACGAGGAGCTCTATCGGACGTGGCACGAGGCGAAGAACCTCAAGAAGGTCGTCATCGTCAACGGCCTCAAGCCGGGCCAGCTGACGCGTGCGCTCGACGGTGAAGACGTCGGCACGATCATCACGAAGGGAGGCGCGTCGTGAGCAGCGAGCGCCGTACACTCGATTCCGCACTCGCCGGCTCGACGCTGACCGGTAGCCAGCCGTCGTCGATCGACTATCGCCCCGTCGCGGTCATGCCCGACGTGCGCGTCGTCAAGATCGGCGGCCAGTCGATCATGGACCGCGGCCGCGCGGCGCTGTTCCCGATCCTCGACGAGATCATCGAGGCGCGTCGCAAGGGCATCCAGGTCGTGCTCCTGACCGGCGGCGGCACGCGCGCTCGCCACATCTACACGATCGCGAGCGAGCTCGAGATGCCGACCGGCGTCGTCGCGACGCTCGGCAAGTACATCCCGATGCAGAACGCGCGCATGCTGCAAATGCTGCTCGCGAAGCACGGCGGCCTGTTCATCCTCCCCGACGACTTCGAGAAGCTGCCGCTCTACCTCCAGCTCGGCTGCATCCCGGTCATGAGCGGCATGCCGCCGTTCGGCTACTGGGAGAAGCGGGAGGAGGGCAGTCGCATCCCGCCGCACCGCACCGACGCCGGCGTGTTCCTGTCCTGCGAGTTCCTCGGCGCGCGCCGCGCCATCTACATCAAGGACGAGGACGGCCTCTACACGAACGATCCCAAGAAGGATCCGACGGCGACCCATATCCCGCGGATCACGTCGAAGGAGCTCGTCGAACGTAACCTCGATGATCTCGTCGTCGAGCGCGTCGTCGTGGAATACTTGCCCCGTGCTCGCTGGTGTAAGGAGCTACAGGTCGTCAACGGCCTCAAGCCGGGACAAGTGCTCGCCGCCCTGGAGGGCAAGGATGTGGGAACGATCATCTCCGCGTAACGTCGCTCTCCTGGCCGCCGCACTCGCGGCTGCCGGCTGCAGCGGCTCCAAGGCGAAGAAGGCGCCCGAGGCCGACCCCGCCGTCGCGAAGGACGTCGCGACGCGCCTGCTCAAGGCGATGCCGTCGCCGTCGCAGGTGCGCGAGTGCACCGACGCGGACTTCAAGAGCGTCCCGACGATCACGTATCGGTCGCTGCTCCAGCTCGCAGGCTGGCCGGCGCCCGATACCGAGGCGACGCTCAAGCCCTGGATCAATCCATCGCAGCTCGATGGCCCGGGCGTCAGCACGCTGCTCGACGCCAGCGCCGACGCGCCCGCGAAGCGACGCGCCGCCGCCCAGTTCGAGAAGTCGGGCAAGGCGGTGCTCGTCTACCGCGTCGACCTGGTCAACGCGCCGATCGCACTGTCGGTGAAGCACCCGATCCGCGGCACGGTCCACACGCGGACCATCCGGTTCGACAACGGCCTCCCGACGTGTGTCTCGCTCGTCTCGTTCCAGAACGACAAGGAGAAGAGCGACTGGGCGATCGCGATGAGCACCCAGTCGATGATCGATCCCGCGGTCGCCAAGGCGATGCAGGACGATTTGACCGAGCTGTACATCAAGGTCGCGCCGGGCCACGCTCCCGCGCCGGCGCCGAAGAAGTAGCGGTCGCGCTCGAGCGCCGCGCTATCGGCTCGCGCTACTTGCTCTTCGCGCTGCCGCCGCCGGTGCCCTTGCCACCGCCGCCGCCCGTGCCTGCACCACCACCGGTGCCATCGCCACCCTTGCGCTCCTTGCCCTTGCCGTCGCCTTCGCCCGAGTGGTTGCCGCCGTGCTCGCCCTTGCCGCCGCCGACGCCACCCTGATTGCCCTGCTCGCCGGTCTGGATGTTCTCCTTCACCCAGTCAGCGGACTTCGTGATGCGGCCGTCGATCTCCGTCTTGAGATCCTCGACCTTGTCCTTCGGCGTGATCGTGATCGCGACGCCGTCGGCCTGATTCTTCGCCTCGGCCTTCGCGCCCTCGGGCACGTAGACCGGGCAGATGCCGGCCGCACCGCCGTGCGTGCCCTTGGAGTCGTGCGCCTCGCCCTGATGTGCGTCCTTCTTCTCGGCGAGCAGCTCGCCGGCGCGCTTCTGCACCGACGCGACCGCGTCCTTGTCCTTGGACGTGATCGTCACGACGACCGACTTGCCCTTCGTCGTGGCCTTCGTCTCGGTGTTGAGGACCGTGCTCGGGCACATGCCCGCCTTGTTCGGCTTCGACAGGTCAGCCCCAGCGGCCGAGCCGGCGGCAGAACCCATGTCCGAACCCGCCGCCGATCCCATGTCCGAACCTGCCATCGCCGATCCCGCCGAGCCCGCCGATCCCGTCTCCGCTCCCGACGCGACCATCGCAGAGCCCGTACCCGTCTCCGCCGCCTTCTCCTTCTTCTTGCAACCGGCCGACGTGGCGAGTGCCAGGGCCAACAGCGTCATTGCGATGCGCATTGCGTTATCCTCCAACTCAGGATGCTACGAGGTTTCTTGGCCCGGATCATCCTGATGACAGGGCTGTTGCACCCGCAAGTCACCCTCGCAGAGCCCGCAGTCAGGCTTCCTCCGGGCACGCGCGAGGCCCCCGATGGCTCGTTCGTCTCGGGCCGCGGCCTGCGCGATTCGACCGACTTCATCGCCAAGGAGCTCGGTAGGCGAGGGATCGCCACGCAGCAGATCGGTCCGTACCGGATCCGCGGCACCGAGATCACTCGCTTCGTGAGCGAGCAGAACACCACGCCATGGCTCGCGATTCACGTCCTCCGCGCCGGGGGCAAAACCCTGATCTTCTTCGTCGCGCGGCCAAAGGCTTGACGAAAGGCGCGCGAGCCGTTAGTTAATCCCCCGCCTCACTCGGGGATCGTCTAACGGCAGGACGCAAGACTCTGACTCTTGCTATCTAGGTTCGAATCCTAGTCCCCGAACCAGCCAAAGCAGCTTGACCGTTCCAACCCTAACAGGTAGAACGTCCGCTCCTTCCGGCCCCATAGTCTAGCGGTTAGGACGTCGGCCTCTCACGCCGAAAACAAGGGTTCAAGTCCCTTTGGGGTCACCAGAAAGCCGGCATCTTCGGATGTCGGCTTTTTTATTTCGCGAAGCCATGGGCGACAGCTGGAGCCTCATCAAGGCGGAGTTTCGAATCGATCGCCCTGCGCTCGAACGCGCTGCTGCCGCGCACGGAAACGAGTCCGTCGACGAGATGCTCGAGTTTGCGGAGCAAGAGAGCGGGATTTGCTTCGACGTGGATTCGACGGGCAACGTCGTTAGCGCCACGATCGAGAACGAGATCGACATGCCGTCCGAGTTTGAACGGGTCTGCGAGCAACTCGCACCGTACGTGCGAAAAGGGTCGTTCCTCGAGCTGGAGATCGAGGGCGGGCATTCGCGGCTCGAGTTCGATGGCGAGGGCTGCGACTGGGTCGAGGTCGAGGACGAGAAGCCGAAGAAGTCGTGGTTACGCCGATTGTTCGGTGGCTAGGTGTGTCGACCTTCGCCCCGCATGAGTGCCGCTGGTCGAATCTCGCAGCGCCGACGAGTCTGGCCCTCGACGCCGTTCGCGCCGTTGCGGCGACCGTGCTCGAGACGGTTCCCGATCTCCAGGCACGCGCGCGCCGAGAGCGCGACGTCCTCGAGGCCCAGCTCGATGCCGCGCTGCTCGAGTCCTTCGGCCTCTGGGTGAGCGGCTGGAACTGGGCCACCTCCGAGCCAGGCGGAGGCGGTCCGGTGCGCGCCTGGTGTTGCGCCTCGCACAGCATTCTCGCCGAGGGCGAGACGTCGGCCGCAGCGACGATCGATCGTGTCGTCGCGGCAGTCACCGAGTGGCACGCGTTCATTCACGAGCTCGACCGCGTGTTCGGCGACCTTCGCGCGCGCACCGCGAACTTCGAGCTCGCGCGAAAGGTCGAGCACGCAGCGGCGACGCTTGTCGCGCTCGTCATCGAGCGTACCGGCGCGGAGGACGCGTGGTACGGCACGTTCGCGACCCTGCTGCAGTGGTTCCTCGAGAGCTGCGGCATCGAGGACACGGGCGACGCGATCGTCGCCGCCACGCGCGGCCGATTCGAGAGCTGGCTCGCTCCGGCGCCGGAGACCGTTGCCGCGACGACCGCCGAGCTCGGGCGCACGATCGCTACGCGCGATCCACCTCCCGTTCGTGACGAGCTCGCGCTCTGGCTCGCGAACCGTCACCGTTCGCTCGAGGGCCCGCTGTCATTGCCACGCGGCCGTGTCGTCGCCGGCGACGCGCACGCTCGCTTCATCGCGACGCGCGATCGCGACCGGGATCCCGCGCGAGCGCGCCGCATGACCGCAGCGCTCGATGCATGTCGAGCGTCGGCCCGCGCCGGCGACGCACTCACGTTCGAGCGGCTCGCGAGCTGGCAGGCGCTCGTGCTGGGCACGATCGACGCGCCGCCGCTGCGCACCACCGATGCATTCGCGCGTGACGGTGCGGTCCGTTACGCGTACGCGCCGGATCTCGACGCGCACGTTCGCAGCGCGCTCGCCGACGCGAACAGGGACGAGCCGGCGACTCTCCGCGCGGCGCGCGTGTTCCTCGACATCTGCTTCATGCATCCATTCGCCGACGGCAATGGTCGTGCGGCACGACTCGCGCTCGACCACGTGCTGACGCGCGCGGGCCTTGCCCTTCACGCGGTCGAGCCGGTGTTCGTGATCGCGCGCTCCGCCGATGACGAATCGGGTGGCTATCGGCTCGCGCGAATGATCGAGATGCTCACAGGGCCGCTGGCCTGAACGGTATCGACGACGGTGGTTCGTCGAAGCGCAGCGGTCCGTGCCGTTGCCATCCGCGCGGGCCGGCCGAAGCGATTCTTCCAACACCTCGCCCGCGCTCGGCCCTTTAATGCATGGGAATGGTGAATGCCTCGGCAACCCTCGAACACCTGGTTGCGGATTCCAGTTGGTTACGCCGACTCGCGGTCGCGCTGGTCAAGGACGAGGCAACGGCCGATGATCTGGTGCAGGACACGTACAGGATTGCCGCGACACAAGCGCCCGCGGACGGGCGTCCGCTCCGGCCGTGGCTTGCACGCGTATTGTCAAACCGCGTACGAACGGCGAGTCGCGGTGCTCGTCGGCGACGCGCGCGCGAGCAGGCGTTCGGCGAGCTCGCTATGTCGCCAGCGCGCCCCGACGAGATCCTGGATCGCATCGAGCTTCAGCGAACGTTGGCCGGGTTCGTACTCGATCTTGCCGCTTCGCAACGCGACGTGGTCTTGCTCCACTACTTCGAAGGCCTCACGTCGAAAGAGATCGGGCTGCGCTTGGGGATTGCACCTGGCACCGTCCGCTGGCGGCTCAAGCAAGCGATCGACGAGCTTCGCGAACGCCTCGAGCAGCGCTCGCCGAATCGTGCATGGCTGCCATCGCTCGCTGCATTCGCACGCACCACGCAGACTGTGAAAGTCGCGCTGCTGCCGAAACTGCTGTTCGCCGCATTCGTCCTCCTCGCGATCGCTGGTTTCGTGTTGCGCGCGCAATTCGAAGAGTCAGAGCGCGAGACACCGATGTCACGAGCCGCGCACTCGCCAGCACGGCCCGCTCGGTTGGCGGTGCTCGCGGAGGCAGCTTCGTCGGGGCGCGTGAGCGAGGCGCTCGGTTTTGACCCGGTGTTTGGCGCCGAGCAGCGCCGCCTCCAAGGCATGGTGATCGACGGCAACGGGCAAGGCGTCGAGGGCGCCGACGTCGAGCTCGACTGCGGCTACGATGACGGCATCAAGCAGAAGCAGCGTTCTGGCGTCGGCGGCACGTTTGCATTCGACACCGATTCGCGCTGCCGCTACCTCCTGATCGCGAGCAAGGGCGATGCGCGAGGAGAGCAGAACTCGTTGGGGACGCCCATCGACGCGCGCGGCGCCGTGCTCGAGCTCGAGCGCTTGCAGACGGCACTCGGCGGGCCCGAACACGATCGGCTCCGGACGGTCGTCCAGCTGCGGCGTATGTCCGCGGCCGTGATCCGCGTGATGGATGCCGAGACCGGCGCGCCGATCGCCAACGCCAGGATTGCGAGCGGATGGTCTTCCGATGATGGCGTGTCAGCGGCTACCGGCCCCGACGGCATCGCGCGCGTCAGCGTACCGCTGCCATCCAATATCACGGTGGAGGCGGACCATTACGCCCCCGCTCGCGAGGTGCTCCACATCCTGAAATACGCGCAAACCGATACGGCACTCGACACCCGCGCGGCAATTCTTCTCGGAGGTGCCGACGTCCCGGCGCAGGTCAGCCTCGACATTCGGCTGAGCCGAGGCGTCGCGGTGAGCGGTACCGTCGTCGGACCCGACGGCAACGCGGTCGCGGGCGCGAGCGTGGTGCTCTCCGGGCCCGCTGGTGCTGCCAAGATCATCGATGTGACTGCAAAGACCGATGCGCGTGGCAGCTTCGCGACCAAGGTCCCGGCTCCGGGCCGCTACGCCTTGGCCGCGGAGCGCCGCGATCGGACAAACGATGGCGCGGTCGAGGTCGAGATTCCCGTCGAGGGCCGCACGAACCTCGTGGCGCGCGTCGTGCCGCGGGGCGAG
>JABFXX010000343.1 GCA_013368795.1 Kofleriaceae bacterium | reverse complement strand
GTAGGCCGCACCGAGGAACGAGAAGCCGGTGAGCGTCACCGAGATGGGGCTGACGATCCACTTGGCCGGACTATCCAGCATCACGATGCTGGCGACGCTGGCGCCAGCGAGCGCGACGCCCGCGATGAAGAATCCGACGCGCGTGCCGTGGCGGCTCTTGCGCCCGATCGTGATCGTCGCCGGGCCATCGAACATGAACCGATCCTGGCCAGACATCTGCTCGTCGGGATCGGAGAAGCTGAGGTACTGACGACCGCGGGGCAGCCGCGCCGAGCACGGGGTCGTGCAGACGCCGGCGCGGATGTCGGCAATGATGCGATCGCCGCTCGCGGAGACCGCGACGCTGCCCGCGCCCAGCCGCACGTCGATGCGCCTGCCTTCGACCGACTCGAACGTCACCGGGACCATGTCGTCGCCGGGCGCAGACTCTTTCGCCGGCGTGGCAGGACGTTGATCGACCGCGGCGGCGACGGTGACCGCGAGATTCGACGTCACCTCGGCGCAGGTCGCACCGTCGATGATCTTCGCAGTGCCGTCGACGTTCTTCACGGATCCGGAGAATTGCGCGCCATCGTGCGTCACGCGTACGCGGATCGTCGCCGGTGCATTCGCGCCCCACGGCACGAAGCCGAGCTTCGCCGAAACCTCGTCGGCGAATCTCGATGCGTCGATGCACGACGCGTCCTCTGCCTTGTAGTCGAGCGCGATGGGATCAGCCGCGGCCGCACGGGCGGCCAGGACCACGAACAGAACCGAACCAAAGACCTTCATGACGACGAATGGAGCCAGCCCGCTGGTTTGGGTGGACGATTCTGCGCGATTTACGATCGGCGGTGCAGACGATCCGATTTCGGCTGAAATCACGACGAGATCCGTACCGCTCCCGTCAATCCAGCGTTCTGCCACGACGTGGTCACGGGTCTTCTGCGCGCGACGCGAACCACGGTCACCGCGATCCTTGCGTGGTATGTCGACGATGTGATGGTTGGGATGAAGGCAGGCATCTACGACGTACTCGTCGTCGGCGGCGGTCCCGCCGGCAGCACCTGTGCCCGCTTGCTGACCGACGCGGGCATGCGCGTCGCGATCGTCGATCGCGCCGAGTTCCCGCGCGTGAAGCTGTGCGCGGGCTGGCTCTCGCCGCCGTTCTGGGACGCCATCGGCCGCACACCGCGCGAGTACCCTCGCGGTCTGTGGCAGTGGCAGACCTGCTACGTCCACTATCGCGGCAAGCAGTACGCGATGCGCGGCCGCGGCTACTTCATTCGCCGCTACGAGCTCGACGAGTGGCTCCTTCGCGAGAGCGGCGCCGATCTGATTCTCGGCAAGAACGTGAAGGACATCGTCCAGTGTGGCGATGAGTGGCGCATCACCGTCGGCGAGCGGACGCTCGTCGCTCGCTACCTCGTCGGCGCGGGCGGCACGCACTGCCCCGTCGCCCGCATGCTCGCGCCGACGCGTCCTCGCCGCGCGGTCGGTGTGCAGGAGCTCGAGCTCCAGCCGGGCGAGGCTCCGGTCGAGCGCACGCGCCTCGGCGACGACGGTGAGCCCGAGCTCGTGCTGTTCGACGATCTCTCCGGCTACGGCTGGAACGTGCCCAAGCGCGACTGGATCAACGTCGGTTGCGGCACGCTCGACGCGACGATCGTGCGCGGCGCGTGGCAGACGACGCACACGCTGCTCCGTAGCGCCGGCCACATCCCCGCGGAGGCGGAGGCCGAGCTCGAGCACATGAAGGGTCACTCGTACTTCCTGTTCGACCCGATTCACCTCGATGCGGCAGCAAAGGGAACGGCGCTGCTCGTCGGCGACTCACTCGGCCTCGCCCACCCTCTGACCGCCGAGGGTATCGTGCCGGCCGTGACGTCGGCGCGCCACGCCGCTCGCGCGATCCTCGCGTCGGCGCCCGAGAGCTATCCGCAGCGGCTGCACGACGATGCGCTGCTCGCCGACTACCGCCGCACCCATCGCGTCGTCGAGGCGGCCCGTGCGCTGCGCGCGAAGCGCAGCGGCAACTCCAGGCCGAACGGCGGCAGCCGCGCCGACCGGCTCGTCGCCCGCGGCTTCGCGTGGATGTTCTCGGGCGCGCGCATCCCCGCGCCACGCGTCGTCGATTTTCTCCTCGATCGAATGCCGAAGCAGAAGGAGACCGCTCGCCATGCAAGCTAGCAGCGCCACGAAGCTTCTGTCTCAACTCGACTCTCGCCGCGCGAACGAGCTGTGTCGCGACGCGCTCGCCGATGCCGGCATCACCGTCGGCGGCACGCGGCCATGGGACATCACGGTACACGACGAGCGGCTCTATCACCGCCTGCTGCGCGACGGCACGCTCGGGTGGGGCGAGGCGTACATGGATGGCTGGTGGGACTCGCCGGCGCTCGATCAGACGATGGACCGCGTGTGCCGCGCGCGCCTGCGCGAGGTCATCAAGGACAACTGGGTCCTGTTCGCGCACGCGGTCAAGGCGCGCATCACGAACCTCCAGAGCCTGTCGCGTGCATCCGAGAACGCATCGCGGCACTACGACATCGGCAACGACCTCTACGAGGCGATGCTCGACAAGCGGTTGCTCTACACGTGCGCGTACTGGCAGAACGCACGCACGCTCGACGAGGCGCAGGACGCCAAGCTCGATCTCGTGTGCCGCAAGATCGGCCTGCGCGCCGGCATGCGCGTGCTCGACCTCGGCTGCGGCTGGGGCGGGTTCGCCGCGTTTGCCGCCGAGCGCTACGGCGCGATCGTCACCGGCTACACGGTCGCCGCCGAGCAGGTGAAGCTCGCGAAGGAGCGCTACGCGCACCTCTCCGTCGACATCCGGCAGGACGACTACCGCCGCGCCTCCGGCCAGTACGACGCGGTCGTGTCGATCGGCCTCATGGAGCACGTCGGGCCGAAGAACTATCGCGGCTACATGGAGCTCGTCGATCGCTGCCTCGCGCCCGGCGGCGTCGCGTTCGTTCACACGATCTGCGGCACCAAGACGACGAATCACATCGAGCCCTGGTTCGACAAGTACATCTTCCCCAACGCGGTGCTGCCGACGCCCGACGCGATCATTCACGCGATGGAGGATCTGTTCATCGTCGAGGACATGCACAACATCGGCGAGCACTACGACCGCACGCTGATGGCGTGGTGGGAGCGCTTCGATGCCGCGTGGCCGACGCTCGCGGAGAAGTATGGCCCGACGTTCTACCGGATGTGGAAGTACTACCTGCTCAGCTGCGCCGGCAGTTTTCGCGCACGCGAGACCAACCTGATGCAGCTCGTGTTCACGCGCACCGGCACGAGGCAGCCGCTCGGCGTGCGCGCGTCCTAGAGATCGAACAGCGGTTCGCCATCCTTGCCGTACGCGGGCGGCGAGTAGACGTTCAGCGTGACGAGCGCCGTGTCGCCGGTGTTCTCGATCACGTGCGGCTCGCCCTTCTCGATGAGCACCACCGAGCCGACCGCGAGCTTGTACGTCTTCTTGCCGCTGTGCGCGACGCCCTCGCCTTGCACGACGTAGAGCCACTGCTCGGCCCACGGGTGCTCGTTCTTGCCCGATTCGTTGCTCTTGCCACCGGGGCGGATCGTCATCATCGCGACCTGCGAGGTCGGCGTGCCGTGCAGGACCTTGAATTCGTCCTGCACGCGGGTCTTCATCACCTTCAAGAGGCCAGCCTTTCTCGCGGTCGCGCGTGCGCGGCGCGTGCGATGTATTGCCCCGCCGCGACGAGGCCGAGCACCGCCGACGTGATCGCGAGCGGCATGATCGCCGGCGAGTGCGTGATCAGCGCCATGATCGCGAAGATCTCCGCGACCGTCGCCGCCTTGCCGACGACGCCGGCCTGAAACGCATGCTCCGCGCGACCGTGGACGAGCACGCGATAGGCGATCGCGAGCGGCACCAGGACGAGCTCGCGCGCGAGGATGAGTCCGATGATCCACCACGGCACCGGATCGTGGAACTGGATCGCACCGAGCACGATGACGATGAACAGCTTGTCGGCGAGCGGATCGAGCCACTCTCCGGCAGAGGGCGAGGTATCGCCGGTTCGCCGGCGCGCCCAGCGTGCGACGTTGCCGTCGGCCGCGTCGGTGAGCGCCGCGAGCCCGACGAGCGCGAGCGACAGCCAGGGGTTCCCGTAAGTCAGCCAGAACACGATGGCGATCGGGATCCTCGACAGCGTCAGCAGGTGCGCCAGCCACATGGAAGGCCTCTCAGACGGTCTAGGAGCAACTAGCGCGCCAGCTTGCCGCAGGCAACGATGCGTGCATTTCGCATCGAGATCTGCCAGGTTGCGCACGTGGTCGAAGTCAAGACTCGACGGATTCCGGGTCCCCGATTGCTCGTCGGCCTCCTCGTCGTGTTCCTCGCCGCGGTGATTCCCGCGGTGTTCGTGCCGACGCTGATGTGCCGACCGGCGGAGAAAATCCTCCCCGATCTCGGCACGGTGACAGCGTTCTCGCTGACCGACGAGCTCGGGCGCCCGTTCACCGACGAAGCGATGCGCGACAACGTATCGATCGTCAGCTTCATCTTCACGCGCTGCGACACGATCTGTCCGGTGACCGCGATGAAGATGGCGCGCATCCAGGAGAAGACGTTCGACGTCGGCGCGATGGTCAAGCTCGTGTCGTTCTCCGTCGATCCGACGTACGACACGCCCGAGAAGCTCGCCGAGTTCGCGAAGCGCTACCAGGCGAACCCCGAGCGGTGGCGGTTCGTCACCGGCCCGTACGACAAGGTGCACCAGCTGATCGAGGGCCCGTTCATGACCTCGATGCTGCGCCTGCCCGACAAGCCAAGCGGCGTGCCCGATATCGCG
The DNA here is from genome assembly GCA_013368795.1 of Kofleriaceae bacterium. Taxonomy (GTDB): domain Bacteria; phylum Myxococcota_A; class Polyangia; order Haliangiales; family Haliangiaceae; genus JABFXX01. Next base: position 9,037 of record JABFXX010000343.1, on the reverse strand, counting down.
CACGGCGGCTACTTCCTGCTCGTCGACCAGAACCTGCACATCCGAGGCATCTACGACTCGGATCGGATCCATCAGCTCGACGATTTGATGAAGGACGCGCGCCACCTCGTGCGGACCGCACACAAGACGTAGCGACGCGCCCCTCGGACCCTCGGTCCGATCTACAGTTCACGGCCGATGCGGCTGTACCTCGCGCTCGGCGTCCTGGTCGCGAGCGCGACGGCGTACGGCGAGGACGTCGCCCCGATCGACGGCCCCAGGCCGATCGCGGCGTTTCGCGTCGAGGGCGACTCGAAGGTCACCGACGAGACGCTCGGCTATCTGTTGCGCGTCGAGATCGGCCAGTCGGTCTCCGCCGATAGCGTGCCCGCGCTCGAGCGCGCGCTCAGGTCGAGCGAGCTGTTCAAATCCGTCTCGGTCCGGCTCGAGCCCGCGCCGCCGACGGAGTCGATGCCAGATGGGGTCGTCGTCGTAGCGAACGTCGTCGACAAGCACTCGTGGATCGTGATGCCGACGGCATATCTCCTGTCGTCGAACTGGGCCGTCGGCGCGGGCTTTGCCGAGAACAACCTGTTCGGCGAGAACAAGAAGCTCCTCCTCTACGCGCAGCTCGGCGAGATCAACTCGTTCTTCATCGCCGCGTACATCGTGCCGTCGTTCCGCGGCAGCAAGCTGTCGCTCAGAGCCGACACCTACTGGCAGAAGCGCATCTACGACGAGTACGCGAACCCCGTCGACAAGCCCGCATCGACCTCGCTCGCGCGCACGAGCGATCACGTGTTCGTCAACACCGCCGTCGCGGCGGGCTGGAACCACCGCTGGTGGCTCAAGAGCGAGGGCCGGCTGCGCGCCGCGTACGTCCGCTACGACGATCCGCACGTCCCCGACGATCCGCTGATGACGCTCGCGCAGCCCTCGCCCGACGGCTGGGACACGACGATCCAGGGCCGGCTGACGCTCGACGCGCGCGAGCACGATCACGGCGTCACCGACGGGCCCTACGCCCAGGTCGTCCTCGAGCAGACGATCCCTCGCCTCTCCGACTACAGCTACAGCGCGGTCAGCCTACGCGCGTTCTACGCGAAGCGCCTGCTCGGCGCACACGAGATCGAGCTGCGCACGTACGCGAACCTCGGCTACCACCTGCCGTTCCACGACGAGTGGACGCTCGGCGCGGCGAGCGACCTGCGCGGCTATCCGACCGAGCAGTTCCGCGGCGACGTCCGCGCGCTCGCCCGCCTCGAGTACTCCGTGCCGATCGCGCAGTGGAACATCTTCTCGTTCCGCGGGCTCACGTTCTTCGACTCCGGCGTGATCGGCTTTCACTTCACCGATCCCGACCAGCGCAGCTATCTACCCGATCAGATCGGCCGCGACATCTTCCGCAACGACGTCGGCGGCGGCATCCGCATCTACGTCAGCAACATCGTGCTGCCGCTGCTCGGTCTCGACGTCGGCTACGGCCTCGAGAGCCGCACGCCGACGCTCTACTTCCAGGTCGGACTCACCGACCTTTGAGCTGCGCGCGGACCGAGCCGAGGTTCCGCAGCAGCTGGATCAGGAACACGACGAAGAACACGATCGCACCGGCGGAGAACACGACGAGGATGAAGTCGAGCCGGCCGATCAGCGCGAACACGACGAACATCGTCAGCGCGAAGTCGCGCTTGAGCGTCTTCGGCAGCGTCGCCTTCACCCACGCGACGAAGCCCTCGGGACGCGAGGTCAGAAACTCGTTGCTCTGGAACGCCCACGGGATCGCGGCGAGGTCGCCCGACTTGTAGACCTTCGTGATCAGGAAGTACTGCGTCGATTGCGTGAGCGCGAAGCACGCGAGCGCGGTGATCGCGAGCGGCGTCGTCCAGGTGACGCCCGCCTTGTGGAGGTTGATCGCGATGCCGGTGACGTAGGCGACGTTGCCGAAGTCGTCGGCGAGCGTGTCGAGCCACGCGCCGATGTTCGAGAATCGATACTTGAGGCGCGCGGACTCACCGTCGACGCCGTCGAGGATCGAGCCGAGGTTGACGAGCGCCATGCCGATGACGCCGGCGAGGTAGCCGCCCTGTGCGATCACGATGCCGCCCGCGACCGCGAGGAGGAAGCAGAACACGGTGACGTGGTTCGGCAGAATCGACGTGCGCATGATCGCGCGCGTCACGGGCAGCGAGATGTGGCGGTTGATCCAGTAGGCCGCGATGCCCTGCGCTTGCTTGCGCAGCGACCACACGAGGCGCTTCTCGGCGCGGCGCAGCGCGGGGCGATCGGCGGCGGGGATGGAGAAGCCGAGGTACGGCGGCGGCGAGGTCGCGATCGTCGACGTCGACGTCGCCGCTGCGAGGCCACCGGCGCGCGGCGCGGCCGTGGACATCGCGGTCGCCCGGCCGCGGTCGGTGACGACGATCGCGTCGTAGTCACCCTGCATCGCGGTCATCTGCTCGGCGTCGGCCGCGCTGGCCGACACGCGCGCGAGCTGCGCGGTCGAGCCCTTCCACGCGGCGACCGAGAGCTTGGGCAGGTCACGGTGGTAGATGCGATCGGCGCGCGCGACGAGGATCGGGTCGCTCGCGTTGCCGGCGGGCGGATGCGCGACGACGGCGAGCGCGGCGCCCTTCAGCCGGACGTCGGTGGTCAGGTCGTCGACCGACGGCGCCGGCGACGAGCCGCTCCACACGACGAACACCTTCTTCGCGCCGGCGTGCGCGAGGTCGGCCGCGATCCGCAGCACGTACGGCATGCCGCAGACGTCCTCGCGCAGCTCCGGGCGCGACTCGGCCCCGTCGAGCGATCCGGCGAGGATCCAGCCTTCAGTGGGACCGGGGCGCATGGAGGGCCGTCTTATACGTCAGCGGCGCAGCGCGCGCACGACCGCGCGGACTCCGAGGCCGTGAAAGATCTGCAGCAGCGCCGCGAGGGTGAGGACCGACACGCCGCCGAGCGCGACGAGGCGGACGAGCGGCGACAGGCTCGCCGGCAGGACGAGCCCGAACAGGAGGCCCGGCACGAGCGCCGCCGCACCGCACGCGACGATGCCGGCGAGGTGACCGACGTAGGCGCGCGCCGTCATCTTGAGCTGGCCGAGCGCGAGGTATGCGTGGACGGCAATCACGATCGGGTAGCCGAGCATCCGGCCGAGCGCGACCGACACGAAGCTCAGCTGGTCGCCGAGGAGCGCCGCGAACGCGATGTCGAACGTCGTCAGCACCGCCGCGGCGAGGCCGGCGACCGCGAAGTTGCGGCCGGCAAAGCCCATCGCGTCGAGGAGCGGCAGGTACAGGCAGTCGATCGCGCGCAACAGGCCGACGATGCAGAGCAGGCGCACCGGCGTCGAGATGTCGCCGACCCTCGGGAAGAACACCTCGTATGCGGCCTGAATGTCGGGCCACTTCGCGAGGTGGATCGGCGAGTCGCCCGACGTCGGGAACGCGACCCTGAGGAACTCGGGGGCGGCGACGAGCAGGAGCACGAGGATCGGCAGCGCGACCGCGAGGTTCTGGCGGCTGAACTGGAGGAACTGCGCCGCGAGCTCGCGCGACCGCGTCGACACGCGCGAGAACGCCGGGAACGCGACCTGCGCGACGACGTTACTGACCCAGTTGATCGGGTACAGCACGATCTCGTAGGCAAGCCGGTAGGCGCCGAGCAGCGACGTGCCGAAGTAGAAGCCGACGATCTGGTAGCTGATGTTGTTGTAGAGGTGCTGGAGGTACTGGCTGCCCGTGCTCTTGAACCCGAACGACAGCATCGCGCGCGCCTCGCCGAAGTGCGCCTTGCCGCGCGGCCGCCACGGGTGCGCGATGAACGTGCCGATGCCGGTGATGAACACGCGCGCGAGCGGGCCGGCGACGAAGCACCAGACCGGCTCGCCCATCGCGGCGAACGTGACCTTCGCGATGCCATCGCCGGCGTTCGCGAGCGTGCGGACGATCGACAGCTCCTTGAACCGCAGCTCGCGGCGGAGCAGCGCCGCCGGTACGAAGTAGAGGTTCTGGTACAGGAGCTTGGTGCCGTACGCGATCAGCATCCAGCCGACGATCGGCTGGCCCTGGATCCAGCCGATCAGCGGGCCGATGCCGAGCAGCGCGGCGAACGCCGCCACCGACACCATCACGTTCAGCCAGAACACGGTCGTGATCGCGTCCTCGTCGAGCTTCTCCTTGCGGACGAGCACGGTGCTGAGCCCCGCCTCGGTGACGAGATCGAGGAAGTAGAACAGCGTCACCGCGAGCGACGCGGTGCCGAACGCCTCGCGGCTGACCCACTTCCACAGCAGCAGCGCGAGCGAGCACGCGTCGAACACGGCGATGATCGCGCTCGCGGCACCGACCCACGCGACCGCGCGGTGGACCTTGCGCTGCTCGTCTCCGGACGGCTCGCTCACGACACCGACCGCAACACGTCGAGGTAGCGAGGCACCACCGCGCTCACGCTGTACGCCTCCTCGACGCGCCGGCGGCCGGCGGTGCCCATCCGAATCCGCAGCTCGCGATCGCGGGCGAGCGTGAGCAGCCGGTCGGCCCAGTCCTCGTCGGTGACCGCGAACAGACCGTCGACGCCTTCGCGCACGACGTCGTTGTTCGCGCCGACCGGCGACGCGACGACGGGAATCGCGCGCGCCATGTACTGGATCAGCTTGAACGCGCACTTGCCGCGGTTGTACGGCGTGTCGGCGAGCGGCATCACGCCGACGTGGCCGGCCGCGAGGACCGTGACCTCGGTCTCGGGTGACCACTTCACGAACTCGATCGGCAGGCCGGCGAGGAACGGTGCGTCGAGCGCCTCGGCGGCGATCAGCAGGCGGCCGTTCGTCTCGGCGAGCACGCGGCGCAGCGCGCCGACGTACGGCGCGAGCTCCTTCAGGTTGTGCGACATCCCGGTCCACGCGATCGTGAACGGACCTTCGGGGTCGACGCGCGGCGTGTAACGCTTCTCGTCGACGACGGTCGGGATGATCACCGTCTTGTCGGGCGCGGCCGCGAACTCGGCGAGGTACGAGTTGCCGGCGACGACGCGGCGCGAAGCGGCGATGATCTTCTTGATCTTGCGGGCCTCGAGGCCCCACCGGTTGTGGAAGATCGCATCGTCGAAGTCGAACACCATCGGCTTCTTCTTCGCGACGTGACGCTCGAGCGACGTCCAGTAGTACTCGGTCATCGGCCGCTGCAGCCACACGACATCGGCGCGCTCGACCGCGCCGAGCTGGCGGAATCGATCGACGACGCTCATCGGCTTCGCGAACGCACGCCAGCCGCCCCGCAGCGAGCCGGTGTCGCCGTAGACGCTCGGCTGCGCCGGCAGCACCGTGCACTCGACGTGCTCGCTGAGCGCGGGCACGAGCGCCTCGACGCGAAACCGCGCCGCGGGGACCTTCACGCCCTGCGTGAAGAACGCGACGTGCGTCATCGCGCGACCGCCGCGGCAGGAACCGCTGGCCGACTGCGCCGGCGATCGAAGACCTCGCGGTACCACAGCTCGAGGACGAGCAGGTTCCAGATCCGATCGCCGTGATCCTCGCCCTTCTTGTGACGATCGAGCAGCCCGTCGATCGCCTTGGGCACGAACAGACCGCGCTCGCGCGCCGCCTGCGACAGCAGCGTCTCGCGCGCGAACCCGTAGAGGTCCTTCGAGAACCACTTCGCGAGCGGCAACGAGAAGCCGCGCTTGGCGCGCTTGATGATCGGCTCGGGGACGAGGTCGGCGAACGCACGCTTGAGCAGCACCTTGCCGGTGACGCCCTTGATCTTGAGCGACGTCGGCAGGCCCGCCGCGAGCTCCATCACGTGATGGTCGACGAACGGCGCGCGCACCTCGAGGCTGTGCTGCATGCTCGCGATGTCGACCTTGACGAGGATGTCGTCGGGCAGATACGTGCGCACGTCGAGCTCGAACAGCCGGCCCAGCGCGTCGGGCGCGTGCGAGCGCGAGAGGATGCCGGCGAATCGCTCGGCGGTCGCGTCGCGCGCGAACCGCTCGCGCAGCGCGGGCGTGTAGATGCTCGTCTTCTCGGCCGCGGAGAAGTGGCTGATGAACCGCAGGTAGCGCGTCGCCTCGTCGGCGCGCAGGTGCGAGCCGTACTCGCGCAGCCAGCGCGCCGGACCGCCGGGCACGTGCTCGAGGAGCGACGCGACGCCGCTCTGCGCGAGCTGCGGCAGGCGCTGCACCGCGTGCGCGACGCGCGCCCAGATGTAGCGCTTGTAGCCGCCGAACGCCTCGTCGCCGGCATCGCCCGAGAGCGCGACCGTGACGTGCTTGCGCGTCATCTCCGAGAGCACGCGTGTCGGCACGGCAGACGGATCGGCGAACGGCTCGCCATAGCTGCGCACGACCGCCGGCAGGAGCGCGACGGTGTCGGGCCGCACGTGCTCCTCGTGATGATCGGTCTGGTAGCGCTCGGCGACCATGCGCGCGAACGGCAGCTCGGTCGTGTCGCCGATGCCGATCGAGAACGTCTTCACCGGTTTGCTCGTCGCGCGCGCCATGCACGCGACGACGATCGACGAGTCGATGCCGCCCGACAGGAACGCGCCGAGCGGCACGTCACTCATCAGGCGCACCTGCACGGCGTCCTCGACGAGCCGGCGCACCTCGCGCATCGCCTCGACCTCGTCGATGCCCGCGTACTTCGGCGAGTGATCGACGGTGACGTACGGCCGCACGACCGGGCGGGCGCCGGGCTTGACGACGATCATGTGCCCCGGCGGCAGCTTGTGGATGTCGGTGAAGATCGTCTGCGGATGCGGGACGTACTGCAGCGCGAGGTAGCTATCGAGCGCCGCCATGTCGATCTCGCGACCGACGTGCGGCAGCTCGAGGAGGCCCGTGATCTCCGAGGCCCACGCGAGGCCATGGCTGCCGAACGTCCAGTAGATCGACTTCTCGCCGTAGCGATCGCGCGCCAGCAGCAGCTCGCGCTTCTTCTTGTCCCAGACCGAGAGCGAGAACATGACGCGCAGCATCGCGGGCGTCCGGCCGCCGTACTCTTCCCAGAGGTGCGCGATCACCTCGATGTCGGTGTGGCTGCGGAACCGATGACCGCGCGCCTCGAGATCCTTGCGGAGCTCGAGGTGGTTGTAGATCTCGCCGTTGACCGTGATGACGACGGAGCCGTCCTCGTTCGCCATCGGCTGCGATGCCGCGGTCGAGAGATCGATGATCGACAGCCGGCGATGACCGAGCACGCACGGTCCGTCGCTATAGAGACCGTCGCCGTCCGGACCGCGGTGCGCGAGCGCGTCGGTCATGCGACGAACCGCATCGACGTCTCCGAGCTCGCCGTCCGGCGCGAGCAGACCGGCGATGCCGCACATCAGGCGAGGCCCTTCTCGGCCATGAGTCCATCGTAGAGCGCGACCGTCTCCTCGAGGATCCGATCGGGGTGGAACTTCTCGGCAACGTGCGCCCGGCCACGCTCGCCCATCGCGCGGCGCTGCTCGGGCGACGCCGCGATGATCTTCGCGATGCTCGCGGCGAGCGCGGCAGGATCGAGCGTCGGCGACTCGTAACCTGACTCGCCGTCGATCACGATGTAGTCGCGGTTCGCGGCGTGCGAGACCACCCCGGGCAACCCGCACGCGTGCGCCTCGAGCACCGCGTTCGGCATGCCCTCGAACAGCGACGGCATCACGAGCGCGTCGGCCGCGTGATAGAGCGTCAGCATGTCCTTCACGGGCTCGAGGTACGTGATGTGGTCGGCGAGGCCGAGCGCGCGCATGCCGACGGGCACGATGCGGCTGTAGATCTTGTCGCGGCGCCGACCGGCGAGCACGATCCGCACGTGGTCGGGCAGCTTGCCCTGGCGCTTGAGCATCGACAGCGCGACGCCGAGGCCGAGCTGGTGCTTCTGCATCGCGAGGCGGCCCGGCAACAGCAGCACGAGCTCGTGATCGGCGAACCCGTACTTGCCGCGCGCGGCGGCGCGCTCGTCGGCGCTCGGCGGATGGAACTGCTCGAGGTCGACGAAGTTGTTGATGATCTGGATCCGGTCGGGCTTCACGCGCGACCAGTTGACGAGCTCCTCCTCGATCCCGCGCGAGTTCGTGAGGATCCGATCGCTCGTCGTCTGCAGCATGAACTCGGCGGCGCCGTAGAGCGGGCCCTGGTAGCGATTGCGTACGCTCGTCAGGACGACCGGCACCGGTGCGGCGAGCGCGGCGAGGCGCGCCCACAGGTTCGCCTTGTCGCGGTAGCTGTGGAGGATCGCCGGCTTCTCGGTGCGGAGCAGCTTCACGAGCCGCGCGAGTCCGACCGGGCCCATGTCATCGACGCCGAGCGCGTGACGCGGCTCACCCGGCGGCAGGTAATCCGCGTAGTGGTGCGCGGCCGCATCGTCGGCGCGGTAGAGGCAGAGCGTCGGCGCGTAGTGCGGCGGGAGCCGTCGCATCAGCTCGAGGATCTGCCGCTCGGCGCCACCCTGCTGGAGGTGAGGAATGAACAAGAGGACCTTGTGAGGTCCGTCGGCCGGCTGCGGCACGGCTCCCTATAGCACGGCTCGCCCGTTTGTTCCTTGCGTGCGCGGGTGCGTTGGAGGATGGTCCGCGCCGTGGCTCTCCAGAAGAACGTCCAGGTCAGGCCCGCCGGCGGCAAGCTCGGCATCCTGCTTCCCGGAATGGGCGCGGTTGCAACCACGTTCATTGCGGGTGTGCAGGCGATCCGGCGCGGGCTCGGCAAGCCGATCGGCTCCGTGACACAGCTCGGTCACATTCGCATCGGCAAACGGACAGACAACAACTCGCCCGCGATCAAGGACTACGTCTCGCTCGCGAACCTCGACGACCTCGTGTTCGGCGGCTGGGACATCTTCCCCGAGAACGCCTACCAGGCGGCCGTCCGCGCGGGCGTGCTCGATACGCGTCTCCTCGACCAGCTCAAGTCCGAGCTCGAGGCGATCAAGCCGATGCCGGCCGTGTTCGAGAACGCGTTCGTGAAGAAGCTCGACGGTCCGAACAAGAAGACCGGCACGTCGAAGATGGACCTGGCGAACCAGGTCATGGCCGACATCGAGAACTTCAAGAAGACGAACAACTGCGATCGCCTCGTCGCC
>JABFXX010000716.1 GCA_013368795.1 Kofleriaceae bacterium | reverse complement strand
CGCCCGGCTCGAGCGCCTGGAGCCGCACGCGTGCCTCGTCGCCGCCGAGCTTGCCGAGCGCCTCGACAAGTGCCCGCCGCTCGTCGGGCGGCGCATCGCCGGCGTCCCAGCGAGCGAGCAGGGCCGCGCGCGCCTCGGCGACCGCCGTCTCGTCGGCGACGCCTCGCTTGTCGGCGCCGAGCTTGCCGAGCGCGAGAATCGCCGCGCGCCGCACGCGGACGTGCGCGTCGGACGTTTTCGCGATGACCTCTGCGCGTGCGACCGCATCGCCGCGACGAGCGAGGAGACCGAGCGCACCGACGAGCCGCGCGGTCGATGCATCGCCGAGCTCGCCGGCATCGACGTCGATGTCGGCCGTCTTCGCGCGACCGCCGAGTCTCGCCTCGATCGCCTTGCGCCCGACGTCGCCGAGGCTGGCGAGCGCCGCCGCGGCGCGCTCGGACGACGGCTCCTCGCCACCGACGACGAGCTCGACGAGCGCCGGCGCGTCACGCTGTGCGGGCGTGAAGCTCGGCTTGGCGAGCTCCTTGCCGAGATCGAAATCTGCTCCGCGCGCCATCGGTCACGGAACGGCGGTGTCGTCCGCGCCGGCTGGCGGATCGGGCCACGTCTGCACGGGCTCGCCGTCGCGCCGGCACCTGGCCGCCGCGAGCTTGTCGTGCAATCCATCGGCGCCGTCGTCGGCCGCAATCGCGACGACGAGGCCGGTCGCGGTCGGACACGGGAAGAGCGCAGCCCAGCCGCGTGTGGTCTCGCCCTCGATCGTCAGCTTGAACGGAACGCGGCCGTCGGGCAGCTTCGCGCCAACCTCGAGGCCCTGCGTGAGCCCGGCGGCGCGGAAGATCGGCTCGAGCACGTTCTCGAGCTGGACGTGCATGCCGGCCGGCAGCGTCCGCAGTGTCATCGTCGCGGTCACGCCATCGGTGAGCTCGAAGGCCTCGGGATCGCGGCTCGTCGCATACCAGCCGGGCAGGTCGAGGTTCATCGGGAACGAGAACACCGAGGCGGTCTTCTCGCGCTCGGGATCGGGCGTGCAGGCAAAGCTCGCGACGATGCGCTCGTGCACGCCGAGCGCTTCCTTCTCGCCGCCGGTCGCGACGAGCACGTGGCGGCTGCCGCACACGAGCGACGACAGCTCGAAGACGCCCTTGTCGCTGTCGAACTTGACCGACGGCACGGGCTTGCCGTCGGGGCCGGCCACCGACGTCTGCTGCGACTCGCCGGAGATGCCGGGGATCGCGACCGAGAGCATCTTCGCGATCAGGTTCATGTCCTCGGCGGTCATCTCGCCGCCGAGCTCCCATTGCACGATGAGCACGCTGCGCGAGCCGGCGATGCCCCTGAGCGCGAGCTTGCCGGTCGCGTAGCCTGCCGTCTGATCCTGCACGGCCTCGCCACGCGGCAGCGCGAGCGAGAACCCGGGGAACTTGCGCGTCTCGAGCTTCGCGCGCGACAGCGTCGGAAACAGCGTGTAGCCGGCGCCGAATGCCGCGCCCGCACCGACGACGCCGGCGAGGACGAGGACGCCGAGGCTCCCTTCGCGCGTCCGCAAGAGCGCGCGTCCGCCGACAGCGAGACCGACCGCAAGGCCGATGACGATGTGACGCCACGGCGATGACCACAACAGCGGCAGCACCGCGTAGCGATACGCGACCAGGCCGACCGCGATGCCCCACATGCACGCCCCCGCGATCGCGGGCCACCGGTTCGCCATCGCGGCTTACCGGCGGTTCTTCTTGCGAGCGGCCTTCTCGGCCTTGCGCTTGTCGCGCGCCTTCTGCTTCTCGCGCGCGGCCTGGATGCCGACGGCAGCCTTGGTGCCCGGCGGCGTGAAGCCCTTCGGCATCCCGGGGATGTTGCCCGTCGGCAGGCCCGGCATCGCCGGCATGTTCGGCATGCCGCCGCCGCCTTCGAAGCCGGCCGGTAGACCACCACCCGCGCCCATGAGCGCGTTGATGTCCATGTTCGCCAGCTTCTTCATCTGCGAGAACTGCTTGAAGCCGGGGATCTTGCCCATGAGGCCGGTCGACGCGCCGAGCTGCACCATCATCTGGCGCATCTGCGCGAACTTCTGGAGCAGCTCCTTCACCTCGTTCTCGCCGCGACCCGAGCCCTTCGAGATGCGCTTCACGCGGCCCGGGTGGAAGTCGGCGCGGCGACGCTTCGCCTGACGTCCCGACGTCGTCGCGTAGTCCTCCCACGAGGTCTCGACGAACACCTGCGGGTTCATGCGCTCCTCGTAGGTCATCGACGAGATCATCGCCTCGATCTTGGTGAGCTCGCGATCGTCGAGGTTCACGCCCTCGGGCAGGCCGCCGCCGAAGAACGGCAGCTTCTCGAACAGATCCTTCAGCGAGCCCATCTTCTGGATGAGCCGGATCTGCTCGAGGAAGTCCTGCATGTCGAACTTGCCCTTGAGCATGCGGAGGGCGTCTTCCTCCGCCTTCTCCGCGTCGACGACCTGCTCGAAGTCCTTGACCAGGCCGACGATGTCGCCCATGCCGAGGATGCGCGACGCGAGGCCTTCGGGACGGAACTCTTCGAGCTTGTCGAGCGACTCGCCGATACCGAGGAACTTGATCGGCTTGCCCGTGATCTCCTTGACCGACAGCGCCGCGCCACCGCGCGCATCGCCGTCGAGCTTCGTCATGATGACGCCGTCGAGGTTCAGCCGCTTGTTGAACGTGTCGGCGACGTTGACCGCGTCCTGGCCGGTCATCGCGTCGAGGACGAGGAAGATGTTCGCGGGCGTGACCGCCTTGTCGATATCCTCGAGCTCCTGCATCAGGGGCTCGTCGATCGCGAGGCGACCGGCGGTATCGAAGATGATGACGTCGCAGCCCTTCGCGATCGCTTCGTTCTGCGCCTCGCGACAGATCGTGACCGGATCCTTGCCCTCTGCCGAGTAGACCGGCACGTCGAGCTGGCGGCCGAGCGTCTTCAGCTGCTCGACGGCGGCGGGACGGTAGATGTCCGCCGCGACGAGCATCGGCTTCTTCTTGTGCGTCTTCTCGACGTAGCGGGCGAGCTTGCCCGTCGTCGTCGTCTTACCGGAGCCCTGGAGACCGCACATCATGATGCCGGTCGGGCCCTTCTTGGCCCAGCGCAGCTCGGTCTCGACGGGGCCCATCATCTTGACGAGCTCGTCCTGGCAGATCGAGATGAACGCCTGTTCCGGCGTGATCGTCCTCGTGCCGTACTCCTGGCTCTTCGCGCGGAGCTCGACCTGCTTGCCGCGGGCCTGCTCCTTGACGCGCTCGAGGAAGCGCTTGACGACGCGGAACTCGACGTCGCCTTCGAGGAGCGACAGCCGAACGTCGCGGAGCGCTTCGTCGATGACGTCGTCCGAAAGTTCGGCGACGCCAGTCAGCCGCTGACGCGCGGAACGGAATCCCTTAGCGAGGGTCTCTAGCACCGTCGTCCTATACCATCTGGAAGGGCCGCCGAGAACACCCGGCTACCAGGCGCGCACAGCAATTGCGCGCACTTCCGGGTCCGGGTCCTCCGCGAGGCGGTTCAGGATGGCCGGGTCGACGCCAAACGCCCGCCGAATCCAGGCGGCACGCGCACAGGCGGCACGGATCTGTGGGTCGGGGTCGCGCGACAGGTGGTCGAGGATGATCCCGTCGGGAAGCAGCTGAAACTGCCACTCGAGCGAGCGCGCCACGGCCGCGCGGCGCAGCGGATCGGTCGACAGCGCCCAGCTGGTCGCGAGGTGGATGGCGTCGAGCTGGCGCATCTCCGAGAGGGCCTGGGCGAGGCTGCGTGCGAGCACGACGGCAGCGTCCTCGACATCGATGTGCTCGCGGTCGATCGGCAGGTCCTCATCGAGGTCGCGATCGAGCTCCGCGGCGACCTCGCTGATCGGCGGGGCAGCGCCGGCGGTCGCCGACGAAGCCGACAATGCGAGCACCGTCAGCTTCGACAACAGACGGCGTAGAGAAATGACTCGCATGGCCTGGCCGGCAAGGTGCGCACGCACCCCCGTTGCGTCAAGACAGGCCCTCCGCGCGGAACATTCCCGCGATCGAGTAATGTCGAGGCCCATGCGAAGGCTGTTGCTCGTCGCGATCGTCGGGTGTGGCGGCTCTGCCAAACCGACCACCGTGATCAAAGATCGTGAGCCGGACCACGCGAGCGAGGCGCAACCCGCGCACGTCGCCAGCGAGCCCGCCGTCGATGTAGGCATGGAGTCCTCGCCGGGGATCGCCAGCGGGAACCGTTGCGACAATCTGTCCGACCTCTCGATCGACGGCATGCTCGATGACTGGAAGGACAGCCACGCGATCACGCGTGTCGGCTCGCCGCGCGACGGCTCGATCGAGGTGCGCTGTGCATGGGATGGCGCGATGCTCGGCCTCGCGTTCAACATCTCCGACGATCGCGTCATCCGCGTGAAGGGCGGCCACGAGGATCACGTCACGGTGAAGCTGCGCGCCGGTGCGCGGCCTGTCGAGATCGTCGTCTATCCCGGCAACGCGATGGCGAAGTCGAAGATCACGAAGCCGGCGAAAGCGTCGGTGGCGGATTCGCTGCAGCCGAACGGCTTCTCCGTCGAGATCGCGATCCCCGCGGCAGCGCTCCCCGGGTTCTCGACCGCGACCTCCGCGTTCGAGCTCGATGCCGAGTTCCTCGATTCCGATGCCGCGACCGGCGGCGATGACACTCCGCTCCGCATCGCGCAGAACCTCGAGCTATCGGATCGCCGCGATCTGTTCGACGACTTCTTGACCGCGGTGAAGCTCGGCCGCGGCGACATCAAGGTCGACCTCGCCGTCGATCTCGATCCGGATCGCCCCGGCAAGGAGCGCCTCGTTGCAGGCGGCACCGTCATCGGCGTGATCACCGATCAGTACGGGTACGTGACGCTGCCCGCGCAGAGCGCCGCTGCCGTGAAGTCCGTCGAGCCGCTCGCGCTCGGCGCACGCGGTCAGCACGTGATCGCCGCGCTCGTACATCAGGACGACTCGAGCGGCGGCGCGCGCGACCTGCTCATGCTGTGGACCGTGTGGAGCGGTCAGCTCCAGCCGCTCGCCAACATCGAGATCAAGAAGCAGCTCGGTGCCAACGTGCTCGAGGCATCGTGGAAGCTCGTGAAGGGCAAGAAGGGGCCAGAGCTCGTCGTCGAGCCGCTGCCCGCGATCGGCTTCACCGCCGAGACGTGGGGCGAAGTTCCGGCCGGCGACGTCGATTCGATCGTGCTGCCGTGGGACACGAAGAAAGGCGGCATCGCCTACTCGCTGAAGGGCGCCGAGATCCAGCGCCGCGACTTGCCGCCGAAGAAGAAGCGCTGATCAGTCGGCGTACAGGCCTTCCATCGGCCGCACGCGTGTGCGCTCGGAGAACGCACGGATCGCCAGCGGGATCGTGCTGAGCGCGCCCGCGCCGGCGAGGGCCGCTCCGAGTTTCCTCCTCCTCCGCCGCCTGAGTCGCTCGGCGAGCAGAAGGCCCAGGCCGATGCCGAGGATGCCGCGCGTCGCGCTCATCAGCATCGCCAGCGGTAGTGACACTTTTCGCTTCTGCATAGAAATCCTCCGACGAGGATCCGTGCAGAACGAGTGCCCGTCGGGCTACTCCGAATTGCCCGCCGCGCGGTCGACGTCCTCGTAAGGCTCGTCGGCGTAGTCCTCGCGATACAGCGCACCGAGGTGACGCGACACGAAGACTTCGATCAGGTCCGGGTCGTACATCTTGCCAGCGGTCTTGCGCAGCACGGCCTCGCACTCCTCGAGCGGCAGTGCAGCCTTGTACGGACGGTCGGTCGCCATCGCGTCGAATGCGTCGGCGATCGCGACGATGCGCGCGGCGAGGGGAATCTCCTCGGCCTTCATCTTGTCGGGATAGCCCGAGCCGTCCCAGCGCTCGTGGTGGTTGCGCACCGCGCTCATGATCGGCTTCAGCATCTCGATCTTCGACGCGATCTCGAAGCCCTTCACCGGGTGCTCTCTCATGTGCACCCACTCGGCGTCGTCGAGCGGGCCGGGCTTCAGCAGCACCGCGTCCTTCACACCGATCTTGCCGATGTCGTGGAGGAACGCGCCGAACTCGAGCGTCTCGAGTCCGTCGACCGGATAACCGGCTTCCCTCGCGAGCACGAGCGAGTACGCGGCGACGCGGCCGCAGTGACCCTTCGTGTATGGATCCTTGGCTTCGATCGCCTCGGCAAGGCCGAACAGCGCCTGGCGGTTTGCCGCCTTCAGCTTCTCGTAGCTCTCCTCGAGCTCCTTCGTGCGCTCCTTGACCACGGTGTCGAGGAGCAGCTCGCGGCGCTGCAGCTTCGTCTGGTCGAGCGACAGCTTGCGCACGAGGTCGCGCTGCTGCTCGACGAGCGTCAGCAGCTTGACGCCTTCGTTGACGAGCGCGACGAGCCGGCTGCGCTCGCTCGGACGCGCGACGAGGCGGATGATCGTGCCGCCGTGCGCGGGGCGATAGTCGAGCTCGACGGCCTCGTCGGGCGACGAGACCAGCGCGATGCGCAGCGCTTCGGGCGCGTGGAGGATGCTCGCCTCGAGCATGCCGACGCCGTCGAAGCTGCCGGTGACGTGATGTGCGACGATCACGTGCGGCGACGACGCGCGCAGCTTGTTCAGGGCTTCTACCGTCGAGCGCGCGGTCTCGACCGTCAGACCGGTGGACCCGAGAAGCTCTGCGAGCTCCCCGAGGGCCTCCGGCTGCGGGTGTGCGACCAGCGCCCGGAATTTCCCCTTCACCGGCCCACTATATCCGTGGCACTCGTCGCTGCAACGGGTAGATTGCTCTCGCGTGACGGAAGAAGTAACGGGCAATACGCAAGGTCTCAAGGCAAGCGAGATCAAGGCGCTCGAGAGGCTCTATCGTCGTCGAGTCGCACCGACGGACGTCGTCTCGTCGGAGCTTGCTGTGCAGCTCGCTGCGCAAACGGCGGAGCTGCATCGTCAGGTCGGCGTCCTCATCGATCGTCGCGGCGCGATCCAGCACGTCATGGTCGGCGACGCGTCGAAGATCGTGCTGCCCGACTTCGGTCGTATTCGCGGCGGCGGCGGACGCTTCCGCGGCCTTCGCCTCGTTCACACGCACCTGCGCGGCGAGTCGCTCACGCGCGACGATCTCACCGACCTCACGCTGCTGCGTCTCGATGCGGTCGCCGCGATCACCGTCGATGCGGCGGGGCGTCCGGGCAAGCTGTTCGTCGCGCACGTGGTGCCCGACGGTCCCGCCGTCGAGCTGCCCGCGGAGAATGCGACCGCATCGAAGCTGAACTTCGTCGAGCTGATCACGCGCGTCGAGCAGCAGTTCGGCCGCGCACACCGCGTCGCCTCGACCGACGTCGGCAAGGATCGCGCGCTGCTCGTTCACGTCGACATCGGCCGCTCGCGTGACTCCGAGGCGCGCGTCGCCGAGTTGCGCGAGCTGTGCCGCACCGCCGGCGTCAAGGTCCTCGACGTGATCGTCCAGCGCCGTCCCGAGGCCGATCCGAAATTCCTCGTCGGTCGCGGCAAGCTCGACGAGATCATGCTGCGCGCGATGCAGCTCGGCGCCGAGGTCGTGATCTTCGATCCCGATCTCACGCCCGGTCAGGCGCGCGCGATCAGCGATGCGACCGAGCTGAAAGTCCTCGATCGGACGATGCTGATCCTCGACATCTTCGCGCAGCACGCGTCGAGCCGAGACGGCAAGCTCCAGGTCGAGCTCGCGCAGCTGCGCTACGCGCTGCCTCGCCTCGTCGAGAAGAACACGATGATGTCTCGCCTGACCGCCGGTCCCGGTGGCCAGGCCGGCCTCGGCGGGCGAGGCCCCGGCGAAACGAAGCTCGAGATCAACCGCCGCCGCGCGCGCGAGCGCATCCAGCTGCTCGAGAAGCGCCTGCACGATCTCGCCGACGATCGCCGCCTGCGCCGCAGCCGCCGCGGCGAGCGCGACGTGCCGATCATCGCGATCTGCGGCTACACGAACGCCGGCAAGTCGACGCTGCTCAACGCGCTCACGCAGGGCAACGCGCTCGCCGCCGACAAGCTATTTGCGACGCTCGATCCGATCAGCCGCCGCCTGCGCTTCCCGCACGAGCGCGAGGTCGTGATCACCGACACCGTGGGCTTCATCCGCGACCTTCCGAAGGAGCTCGTCGCCGCGTTCCGCGCGACGCTCGAGGAGATGGCGGATGCCGATCTGCTCGTTCACGTCGTCGACGCGAGCGATCCGGATCGCGATCAGCAGATCCGCGCCGTCGAGGCGATCCTCGCCGACCTCGGCCTGTCCGACAAGCCGCGCATCCTCGTGTGGAACAAGGCCGACCAGCTCGAGGAGACCGATGCCGATCACCTCGCGCAGCACGGCGGCGGGTTCGTCGTGTCGGCGCTCGATCGCGCGACGTTCGGACCGCTGTTGCTCGGCATCGAGCGCCAGCTGTTCCAGGGCGGCAAGGCGACCGCCGTCGCGCGCGTCGCGCACGCGTAGCGCCGGCTTCCGGTGAACAATGGCGACAACCCGCACGAGGACGAGCTCGCGTACCAAGGTGACATCGGGGCGATCGCGCCGGTCGGGCGCCCCCGGCGACGTCGACGCGCTTCTGGCCTCGCTCGCGCATTCACAGCTGGATGCGATCAGACGGATCCGCGAGCTGGTGCTCGGTGCGCATCCGAACGTCGTCGAGGAGATCAAGTGGAACGCGCCGAGCTTTGCAGTCGGCGAGCATTTCGCGACGTTCCATCTCCGCGGCAAGCAGGGCGTCGTGCTCGTCATGCACTTCGGCGCGAAGAAGCGAGCTGGCGCGAAGCGCCCTGCGATCGCGGACCCTACGAAACTGCTCGAGTGGCTCGCGGACGATCGCGCAACGATCCGCTTCGTCGATCTCGCGGACGTCGAGGCGAAGCGCAAGGCGTTCGTCGCGGTGGTGCGGTCATGGATCGCGGCTACGATGGACGTCCGTTGAGATGGCTCGTGGATGCGTTGATGCGCGCCCGGCGAACAGTCTCTCGGCACCCGCGACGAGCGCGACCGCGGGATGCGCGAGCCGGCGCTCGACGGTGATCGCGTAGTACCTCGCGCGCAGCGTCTTCACCGGACCGGCGCGGTCGACCCCGCGTGGCTTGGCGGCATCGATCACGACGTCGGGCGTCGCGTAGAGCCCGGCGCCGCTCTCGGCGAGCACCGAGAGCAGGGCGGCATCCTCGACCTCGGCGACGACGCGCGGCTTGATCTTGTGCGCGAGGAACCACTCGTCGAGCTCGCGGCGAAACGCGGTGCTCGCGCCGGGCAGCAGGAACGGCGCGCCATCGAGCGAGCGCGGAAAGCCGACGCGCATCTCGGTCGCGAGGCGGCGCACGCCCCACACGCTGACGCTCGATTCGCCGAGCAGATGCGCGTGCGCGCCTGACTCCGACGACGGCGCGTCCGAGATCACGACGTCGAGAGCACGGGCGGCGAGGTCGGCGACGAGCCGCGCCGGAGGGCCCTCGCGACAGACGAGCTGGACGCGCGCGGCGAGCGCGGGCTCGAGGATGCGCGACGCGACCTGCTTGGGCACCGCGTCGCTGATGCCGACCGCGAGCCGCTGCGGCCGATCCGTCGCCTGACCGCGCAGGGTGTCGAGCAGCTGATCGCCGAGCGCGAAGATCTCGTCGGCAATCCGCAGCGCGCGCTCGCCCATCTCGGTGAGCTCGAGGTTCCTGCCCGCGCGCCGGAACAGCGGCTCGCCGAGCGAATCCTGAAGATCGGCGAGCTGGCCGGAGATCGTCGGCTGCGTCACCCGCAGCTTCTTCGCGGCCTTCGACACGCTGCCCTCGTGGGCGACGACCCAGAAGTAGCGAAGGTGGTGAAAGTTCAGCCAATCCACGGAAGGCATTCTATCGAGAATCTCGATGGATTGATGCGAATTATCGATTTGTGGCCGCTCTGCCGCAGCCCCATATCTGAGCTTCATGGAGCAACCGTCACTGAAGTCCGCGCTGAGCTGGTCGGCGCTGTGGTTCACCCTGGCGGCCCTGTTCGGCATGAGCGTCACCGGCACGCTCGGCGCCGAACGGGGCATGGAGTTCTTCACCGCATACCTGCTCGAGCTCGCGTTGTCCGTCGACAACCTGTTCGTGATGATGCTGGTGTTCGCGCGGTTCAAGGTGCCGCCGGGCGCACAGCGGCGCGTGCTCACCTGGGGCATCGCAGGCGTCGTCGTGTTGCGCGGCCTGATGATCGTCACCGGCACGGCGCTGATCGGCACGTTCCACGCGCTGACCTACGTGCTCGGCGCGTTCCTCCTGTACTCCGCCTACAAGCTCGCGCGCGAGGTCGGCGACGATAAGTCCGACGACGATTCCGCGACCGCACCGATCGTGCACAAGGTCCGCGCGCTCGTCGGCAAGATCCTACCGATCCGCGAGGGCTTCGTCGGCTCGCGCTTCACCGTCGTCGAGAACGGCGTGCGCTACGCGACGCCGCTCCTGCTCGCGCTCGTCACGATCGAGGTCGCCGACGCGATCTTCGCGCTCGACTCGATCCCGGCGGTGTTCGGCGTGACGACCGATCGCTTCATCGTGTTCACGTCGAATCTGTTCGCGGTCCTCGGCCTGCGTTCGCTGTACTTCGCGCTGTCGGGTCTGTTCGACCGCCTGCGCTTCCTCGAGCACGGCCTCGTCGGCGTCCTCGCGATCATCGGCGCCAAGATGGTGCTCGCGATCGTGTGGCCCGCGCCGGCGTGGCTGTCGCTCGCGCTCGTCGCCCTCGTCCTCGGCGGCGCCATCGTGGCGTCGCTGGTGATCCCGTCAACCGAGAAAGGCATCAATGCTGAATCGTGACTACACCCTCATCATCGACAAGAGCGGAAGCATGGCAACCAAGGACCAGCCCGGTCAGCGCAGCCGGTGGGCCGCGGCCCGCGAGAGCACCGAGGCGTTCGCCCGGCGCTGCGAGGAGCTCGACCCCGATGGCCTCACGCTCTACGTGTTCGCGAGCAAGTTTCGCCGCTACGACCGCGTGACCGCCGATCGCGTCAGCGCGGTGTTCGTCGAGAACGAGCCGTGCGGCGGCACCGACCTCGCGGCGGTGCTCGAGCACTCGTTCGACGCGTACTTCCAGCGCAAGGGCAGCGGCGAGTCGAGGCCCGAGACCGTCCTCGTCGTCACCGACGGTGCGCCCGACGACGAGAAGGCAGTCATGAAGACGGTCATCCGCGCCGCGAAGCGCGTGCAGCGCGGCGACGAGCTCGCGGTGTCGTTCATCCAGATCGGCACCGACCCCGGCGCGCGGAAGTTCCTCAAGATCCTCGACGACGAGATGGTCCGTGCCGGCGCGCCGTTCGACATCGTCACGACGGTGACGCTCGAGGAGGCCGAGGGCATGGGCCTGACCGAGGTCCTGATGAACGCGGTCGCGACGACTGCGTAGTCAGATGCCGAGCGACGCGACCGCGCGCGCCGTCGTGGTGACCGTGTCGAAGCTCGTGTCACCGAAGCTCAGCACGCCGCGCGTCGTCACCGTGATCGCGAGTGCATCGGGGCCGATCGCGACGAGCTCGCTCGGTGCCTGATCGCCGGCACCCCCGACGACGCCTGCCATCCCGATGATCGCGCCGGTGTCATCGAGCTCGAGCACGACGGCGTCCTTGCCCTGCGCGGTGTACGGCGTGCCGCCGATCGACAGCGTGCCGGTCACCTCGACGGCGACGAACAGCCGGTCTCCGACGTACGCGGCGAACGGCTCTGCGGGCAGGCGGCGCGCCCACTTCACCGAGCCGTCGTTGCGATACTGCACGAGGATGCCCGCGCCATCGGACATCGGATACGTGACCGCGTCGAGCGTGACGTCGGCGGGCGCGACGACGCCGATCGTGCAGCTATCGTCGCGCGCGGCGATCGAACCGCTGTCGAAGTACGACTCGCCGGCGACCGAGCCGATGCCGCGGACGTACTGGGCGGCGCCGGTCTCGTCGACGCGCGCGACCCAGGCGTCGTAACCACCGACACTCTGGAGCTGCGCACCGAGGATCGTCACCGTCCCGCTGAACGCGCCCATCGTGCACGTGACCGCTCCGGCGGTCGAGATCGGGCCACCGTGGACTTCGGTCTCACCTCGCAGGCCTTCGGCCCACGTCACGCCGCCGGTCGCCGAGCTTGGCGACGTGCGCCCGACCCAGCCGCTGGGGTCGATGCTTGCCATCGGAACGCCCGCGCCCATCGCCAGCGTGCCGCCGTAAATGCCGGAGAGCACGAACGAGCCGTCGGCGAGGCGTCCGACATTCCAGGCCTGCGCGTTCGCGGTTCCCGCGACCCAGTGGCCGACGAGCGACTGCGTGCCGTCCGGCGCGAGCCGCAGGACGACCGGATCCTGGCGGTTCGTGACCATGCTGCACGCACCCAACGCCGGCATGGAGGCCGTGCCCGCCGTGTAGCCGGCGACGACGACATCGTCTCCGTCGAGCGTGATGCCACGCATGTCGCAGAAGCCCGTCGCGTCGAACACCGCCGTCTGCATCACATCGCCGGTCGCGCTGTAGCGGACGAATGCGGTGCTGATGAAGCCCTGGCCGACGAGCGCGACATTGTCGTCGGCCGCGAACGAGCCGTTGTTGAACGAGCCGACGACGGCGACCTCACCTCGCACGCCGGCGGCCTGCGACTTGGAGCCGGCGCCGAACTTCTTGATCCAGCGCGGTCCCTTCGGCCCCGTCGGCGTCACCATGCTGCCGTCGCCGCTGCCACCGTCGCTGCCCGGCAACGTCTCGTCGAAGTCGATCCGCCCGCATGCTGCGAGACAGAGCAACACCGCGAGGCGCATCCGGATATCTTATCGCTTCCGCACGAACCCGACTGCAATCCCGGCGAGCACGATCGCGCCGCCGAGCACGGCGTGAATTGGTGGCTCCTCACCGAACGCGATCCACGTGATGAGCGAGCTGCCGATCGGCTCGCCCAGCACCGCGAGTGCGACGAGGTGAGTCGGTGTGACGCGTACCGCCGCGTTGAGCAGGCTGTGGCCGACGAACGACGCCACGAGCGCCGCGCCTGCGCAAGCCACGTACGAATGCGCGGGCAGCGCCGCGAGGCTGTTACCGGTCGCGACCGTCGCGATCGCGAGCGCGATCGCCGCGATGAGGTTGACGGTGCCCAGGTACGGTAGGAGTGGCACCGATGCGCGCAGTCGTCTGCCGACGACAAGGTAGCCGGCGGCGCTCGCCGCGCCGACCAGCGCGAGGCCATCGCCGGCGAGCGCGTCGCCGCCCGCCTGCCAGTCGCCGCCCGCGAGCACGGCGCAGCCAGCTGCCGCGATCGCGATGCCGCCGATCTCGCGCCCGCTGACCCGGTCACCGAGCAGCGTGCCGAACAGCGCGGCGAACATCGGGTTGGTCGCGACGAGCGCGACCGAGGCCGCGGTCGAGGTGAACGACAGCGACGCGATCCACGAGCCGAAGTGAACCGCGAGCAGCGAGCCCGACGCGATGACGAGCAGGAAGTCGCGCCGCGGCACCGTGCGGAGCTTGCCGATCTCGCGCCAGCCTGCACCGAAGAGCAGGATCGACGCCATGCCGACGCGGAGCGCGCCGATCGCGAGCGGCGGGGCAGGGGCTGCCCAGCGCGCGAACGGGGCGCCCGTCGACACGCACAGGATCGCGAGGACGAGCCGCCACATCGACTAATCCGTGCCCGTGCCCCGTCCGATTTGGCGAATCTCGGATGTGCGACCGTTCAGGTGCAGGTGACGGTGATCGCGCGTGTCTGATTGCGTCCTTCGCCACGCGCATGACCACGTGCCCGATGCCAGAGCGGGCAGGGGCAGGGGCACGGGCAGGGGCACGGGGGTCACGACTGCGAGGTCGGATTGCCCTCGTCGTCGAGCACGGTGAGCGCGATCGCCATCGCCTTGCGCGCCCTCGCGACCATCGCCTC
>JABFXX010000297.1 GCA_013368795.1 Kofleriaceae bacterium | reverse complement strand
ACCGCCTGCGGCCGGACCTCGACGACGAGGCGGCCGATCGTGAGCGCGGGGCGCTCGTCGGCGACGGGCAGCGGCGCGACCGCGGGTGGCGGCGCGGGCAGGACCGGCCTTGCGGCCTGCGGCGGTGGGAGCGCCGGCACGTCGCGCGCGATCGGCGCGGGTTCGAGCGCCGGGACGACGCTCACAGTTGGCGAGGCCGGCGCCGGCGCGAGCCAGCGCTCGACAGGCTCCTCGGGCTCGCGCACCGGCACGCGCAGCGTCTGCACGGGGACCGGGTTCGCGATGATCGGCGGCGCGACGACCACCGGCGGGATGATCGCGTCGCGCGCCTCGGCCGGTGCCGCGATCACCGGCGGACTCGCCGGTGCGAGCTCGACGCGCGGCGGGGGCGCCTCCGTGACGGCCGTCGTGACGACGTCACTTGGCGCGGGCACGACGATCTGTGGCGCTTGCTCGACGATCTTTGCGCTCGGCATCGCGACCGGCGTCGGCTCGACGCGGCGCTCGATCACCGTCGCCGATTCGCGAACGACCTCGGTCCGCGCGGGCGTGGGGGCCGCCGTCACGAGCTCGGTCGTCACCTCCTCGAAGCCTCCGAGGCTGCGCGGCGTCGAGACCACGGGGGCCAGCGGGGCCGCGTGGCCGCCGGCGCGCTCGATCAAGCGATCCAGATAGCCCATCGCTAGCCGCGATCCGCCAGCTCGGCATGGAAGCGACGCTGCGTGCGAGTCAGCGACAGGATCTCGGTGAGCGACCACCGGAGCGAGCGCGCGAGCAGGTGCTGCTCGAACATGCGCTGGCGCCGCTCGGCGACGAGCCACCCGAGGAGGAACGACTGGACGTCGAAGTGCAGCGACTGCGGGTGCCCGCACTCGGCGCACGATGTGTCGAGCTCGATATCGACGAGCGGCGCGGCGGCTTCCATCGCTGCCGCGAGCGCCTCGACGTCAAGCGGCCCGCCGAGATGACAGCGAGCGGCGAGCTCGTCGCGCGGCGACGGAGAGGACGCCGCGCACAGCTCGTCCTCGCCGGTCGGAAGCTGGAACCGGGTGCCCGCCGCCGTCGTGTACGAGCCATCGCCGGCACGCATCGGGGCCGCCGCCTCGGGAACGAGCGCGCCGACGATCGCCGATAGGTCGAAGTCGATGTCGAACGCCGCCTTGCACGAGGCGCACACCGGCGAGCTCGTCACCTTGGACCCGACCTCGCGCACGTAGATCGCGGCGAGCACGCGAT
Organism: Kofleriaceae bacterium; assembly: GCA_013368795.1. GTDB lineage: Bacteria > Myxococcota_A > Polyangia > Haliangiales > Haliangiaceae > JABFXX01. Next base: position 42,838 of record JABFXX010000297.1, on the reverse strand, counting down.
CGCGATCGGCGGCGACGAGTGCGTGTGCGTCGCCCGGTCCATACACCGCGCCGGGCACGCGCACGAGCACGCGATCGATGAGCGCGATCGCGGACGCCGTGTCGGTACCGTCGACCGAGTCCTCGTCCGCACCGCACAGTGCGCGGACGTACACCCAGCCTCGGCGCGGACCGTATGTGATCGCGACGCGCTGCACGACGGACTTACGCCTCGATCGGCTCCGGCACCGACGTGTCGCGCTCCCAGCCCTCGTTCTCGAGCTTGATATGCTCGATCGCGACTGCGTTCGCGTTGGCGTCGAGCTCGGGGAGCGCCTGGAACTCCGAGACCCAGCAGCGATAGACCTTGTAAACCTTCGCGATCTGGCCCGCCTCGTTCAGGAACTCGATGATGATGTCCTTGCGGAATTGCTTGAGCGACATCGCGCCGGCCGCGCCGACGTCGTAGACGAGGTTCGCCCACTTCTCGAAATCCTCGTCGTGCGTCACGCCGCGCTCGAGCGTGATCGCCTCGAACGAGACGGCGCCCGGCATGTGGTGCGCGGTCAGCGGGTCGTTGCCCTCGCGGTGCTTGACGACCTCGACGGTGCGCTTGAGGGCGCTGCACTTGCTCAGGCCCGCGACGTAGCGGCCGTCCATCTTCACGCGAAAGCGCGACGTGTTGTACGGCACTTGCCGGTGTGGATTGGCAGGAAACTTGGCCATGACGCTCTCCTCGTTCAGCTGACGGGCAGCTGCGCGATCTGCTGCAGGTAGAGGACGACGAACTCGGCCGGCTTGAGCGGCGCGAATCCAATCCAGATGTTCACGATGCCGAGGTTCTGGTCGTTCGCCGTCGTCGTTTCCTTGTCGCACTTGACGAAGTACGCGTCGGACGGCTTCGTGCCCTGGAACGCACCCTTGCGAAACAGGTCGTGCATGAACGCGCCGACGTTCATGCGGATCTGTGCCCACAGCGGCTCGTCGTTCGGCTCGAACACGACCCACTTGAGACCGCGGTAGAGGCTCTCCTCGATGAACAGCGCGAGGCGCCGGATCGGCACGTACTTGTACTCGCTCGCGAACGCGTCGGCGCCGTCCATCGTGCGAGCGCCCCAGCTGATCACGCCTTCGGGGAACAGCCGCACGGCGTTCACGCCGACCGGATTGATCTGGCCGTTCTGGAGATCCGACATGTTGAGGTCGACGCCGGAGATGCCGCGCAGATCGGCCTCGCTACCCGCCGGCGCCTTCCACACACCGCGGTTGCTGTCGATGCGCGCGTAGAGGCCGGCCATCGCGCCCGCCGGCCCGACGACGACCTCTCGGCCGTTCTCGACGAGCTTCAGGCGCGGGAAGTACACCGCGCTGAAGTCCTTCGTCAGGCCGGGCCGCAGCGCGTTGACGCCGGACGCCGCCGTCTGCACGTCGGTCCATGCGTCCGGCGGATCCATGATCAAGAACGCGCGCTCTGCAGCGCACAGCGCGCTCGCCTCGGCCCACAGCGTCTCCTGCGCGACCACCGGCGCCGCATCCGGCGGAAGCACGAGCATGTTGAACAGGTCGATGTCGGTCCGCGCGAGCTCGTAGGCCTTGGTGTAGTCGGTCGCCTTCGGCGCCGTGCCGTCGTTCCCCGCTGCGCCGGGAGCCTGGCGGCCCGCGGTGCCGTTCGGCCCGAGGCTGTAGTAGCGCACGTTCTCGAGGAACCGCTTCGGCATGTCGACCGGCACGCTGGCGGTGCCGGTGAACTGCAAGCCCCCGGTGACGATCGCGTTGTCCTCGCCGCTCGCGTTGACGATCGCGAGTCGATGTCCCCACAGGCTCGCGCGCCACGAGAACGAGGTCGGGTTGTTCGCCTGGTATTCGTTGATCGCGTCGCGGATCTTGCCGAGCGCCTCGAGCACGCCTTTGCCGCCGCCGCTCGAGTCGAGCCAGATCGGCGTGCCGCCGCCGAGCGTCAGCGGGATCGTCTTCGCGACGAGGTTGCCGGATGCGTCGAGCTCGTCGAGCGTGATGCCAGTGACCGCGTTCTTCGCCGTGTTTGCGAAGCCGACCCAGAACGCGGTCGCCGGATTCAGCGGCGTCGCGGCGAGGCCGCTCGAGTCCTTGAACGTGATGCCCGTCGGCGCGGGACGCGCATTGGCGAATGCGCCGATCTCGATGCCGTTGTTCGACGAGCCGAGCCCGAGCTGCGCGGCGAGGTCATCGCCGTCCGCCGACAGCACGCGCACGTCGTAGTTGCCGCCGGCGGTGAACCGAAACAACGTCGACTCGCCGCTCGACGTCGCGGGGCCTTCGATCGCGGATACGAGCACGGGCGGCGTCGGCAGCCCGGTGATGCCAGCGGTGTTGACCGCGGTCTGGATCAGACCCTGCACCGCCGACGCCCAGGTGTTGCGCGTCGTCGCGAAGTCCGTCGTCCCGGTCATGGTCGGCACCGTGACGCTTACCGGGCCCTTGCCGCCGAGCACGAGCTTCAGCTGCTTGCCCTTGTTGCGCAGGGTGTTGAATGCCGTCGCGAGCGCGGTGAAGTCCGCCGCCGCCACCGGGACCGTGGAGATCGACACACCGGGCGCCGGCGTCACTGTCCCGATCGTCGCGTCGACGAGCTTCGACTTCTGCTTGAGCTGCGTCTCGACGTAGTTTGGCGCCGTCGAGTCCATCGTCAGGTTGAGGAACGTCTCCTCGTCGACGCGCCTGCGCGCGCCGCCCGGCCCGGTCTCCCAGCGGAAAACCGTCATGTTGAACGTCGACTCGGGGGCCGCGGTGTTGTAGTCGACCGCGACGCGAATGAAGTCGCCGAGCGCGCCGGGGTTCTTCGCCGTCAGCGTCAGCACCGGCGTCGTGCCGGTCGCCGGCAAGAGGTCGACCGTCGACGCTTTCGCGTCGTTCGCGATGCGGATGACGTAGCAGTCCGTTCCGCCGTTCAGGAAGAACAGCCGCACGTAGCGCGCCATCGCGCTGACCGCGCCGCCGTCGTCGCCGAACGTCCGGACGAAATCGCTATACGTGTTCAATCGAACGGCACGTTTCATCGGTCCGGTCGACGTACGGCCGATGAACAACGCGGTCGACGTCCCAACGCCGACGATCGTGCGAACACCACTTGGAACCTCCTGGACGTAAACGCCAGGATAAGTCGGGCTCACGGGCATCTCTCTCCCTCCTCAAACTGCGACCCTTTCGCCTGTAGCACGCGCGTGATCGCGCCCGACACGAGATCTCCTGGAGCAAATTGCTCCACCTGCCGATCCCGCCTCTCGCAGCCCGCGGTCATACAGTGCATCGCATGGTGACGGTGGCGGATCGGTCATCGCAGCTCGACGCGCTCTGCGACTGGCTGCGCGATGCGCTTCGCGCGCGGCTCGATGCGCTGCGCGGCGCGAGCAGCGAGCAGCCTCGCGCGGAGCTCGATGCGCTCCTCGACCTCGCACGCGCGGACGAGGCGAGCGCGCCGCCGATTCCCGCGAGCCTCGCGGCGCTGAGCGATCGCTTCGATCTCCGTCGCGACGAGCGTGCGGTGCTCGCCGTCCTGCTCGCGGCGGCGCTCGCGCCGGAGCTCGGTCGCAGCCTCGGCCTGCTCTGCGATCCGCTCGGGCGCGACGTCGTCACGCTCGAGGCGGTCGCCTCCCTGCTCGGGTTCCCGCGCACGTACCGACTCACCGCCGAGGACGGCGTGGCGCGCTGGTCGCTGATCGTCCGGACCGCACCCGCGCTCTCGCTCGATCCGACGATCGAGGCGCGCCTCGCGGGCCGCACGTGCCGCGATCCGATTCTCGTCGAGACCATCGCGCTGATCCCGGCCCGCGCACCGCTGCCCGGCTGGCCGGTCGACGAGCTCGCCGAGCAAGTGCGCCGCTCGGTCGCCGCCGGTGCACGGAGCGTGCGGCTCTGGCTTCGCGGGCCCGACGGCAGCGGTCGCCGCACGCTGTTCGCCGCGGTCGCGCGCGCGCTCGATCTCACACCCGCGGTCGTCGCGCCGGAGCCCGCGGCACCGACCGTGCGCGCTGCACTGCGCCTCGCGCGCCTCGAGGATCTCGCGCTCGCCTGGACCGATCGAGTGCGGCTGCCGCCAGATCTGTCGATGCCTGCGGTGCAGGCCTGGCTCGACGCCGAGCCGCCGCCGCCGCTCCTCGGTGTTGCCGACATCATGGTGCGCATGCCCGTCGCCGATCGGCCCGCGAAGGAAGCCGCATGGCGCACGCTCGTGCCGGCGTTTTCGACGTGGCCCGATGCGGACCGCGTGCGCCTCCTCGACGGCTGGTCTGCTCGACCGGGCCAGCTGGCGGCGCTCGCGCTCTCGGGCGCAGCGAATCCCGATGACGCGATCGCTCGCTTGCGCGTCGATGCGACGCAGCGCCTCGAGGGCCACTGCGAGGTCCTCGAGACACCGTTCGAGTGGGACGACCTCGTGCTGCCCGAGCGCGTCGTCACCTCGCTCCGCGAGCTCGCGCAGGAGGCGCGCGTGCTACCGCGGCTGTGGAGCGAGCCCTCGATCGGTCGCCTGTTTCCACAGGGGCGCTCGATCGCGGCGCTGTTCTGCGGCCCGCCAGGGACGGGCAAGACGATGGCCGCGCAGGTCGTCACGCGCGAGCTCGGCCTGCCGCTGTTCCGCGTCGACCTCAGCCGGATCGTCAGCAAGTACATCGGCGAGACGAGTCAGAACCTGTCGCGCATCCTCGGCGCCGTTCGCCATACCGACGCCGTCGTGCTGTTCGACGAGGCCGACGCGCTGTTCGGCAAGCGGACCGAGGTCCACGACGCGCACGATCGCTACGCCAACACCGAGACCGATTATCTGCTGCAGGCGCTCGACGCGTGGCCCGGCCTCGCGATCCTCGCGACGAACCAGCGCGGCAACATCGACGCTGCCTTCACCCGACGGATGCGCCTGATCCTCGACTTCCCACGCGCCGAGGCGGCCGAGCGGCTGCGCATCTGGACGCGGCTCGGCACCACGTTCCTGCCAGAGCGTCTCCGCGAGCTGGCGCCGGTGATCGGCCGCGCTGCCTCCGAGATCGAGCTGAGCGGCGCGCAGATCAAGGGCGCACTCCTCACCGCCTGCGCGGCCGCCACCTACGCCGGCGCGGCGGTCACGGCCGACCATCTCGTGCGCGGCATCGAGCGCGAGCTCGAGAAGGAAGGCCTCGGCCTCGCGCCACGAGACCGCGCGCTCCTCCTCGGCCGAGCGTGATCAGGGCAGCGGCGCCAGCGTCTCGCAGTAGTCGCCGGCCTTCGACGCGCGCTCGCGCGTACCGTAATACCGACGCGTTCGACCATGCGCTGTCGTACTCGGCCGGGCTGACAACCTCAAGCCGTAATCACAGCGCAGTCTTGTCCGGATATCGGACGGAAGAATTCAAAGCAACTTCGGGCAAGGTCGTGCGATAAGCGCGGTCACCATGATGCGCTTGCTCGTCCTCCTTGCATGTGCGGCCTGCGGTCAGTCCGCGATCGCGCCGGCGCCGAGCACACCTCCGACGACGCCCTCGGCGAAGCCGGCGAGCGCAACGTGGAGTCCACCGAAGCCAGCCTCGCGCACCATGCCGGCGACGGCGTCCGAGACGTGGAAGTTCAAGGAGTCGACACTCGCGCCCTCGTTCACATCGATCGATACCGTCGACCGCCCCGAACACGTCTTCGTCACGCCGGACGGGCAACACATGATCGTCGTCGCCAACGGCCGGACCTACGAGGTGCGCTCGCCGGGCAAGAGAACGCCTGGGCCGACGCGCGAGCTCGTATGGCCCTATGTGCGGATTTCACCGCGCGGCGACTATGCCGTCCTCGTCCAGGAGGAGGGTGGAGGCCGGTGGGGGATGGGCAGCGATATCAGCATCCTGCGGTTCTCCGATCACACGATCGTGACGACCGTCGCAGGTGGCGCCGATCCGATCTGGATCGGCGAGTCCACGCTGGCGTTTCGCGTCGGCAACCAGGCCGAGCGTCTCGATCTACCGTCGACCGAGCCCAAGCTCGTCGGCGCGCCGCAGAAGACGCATGGCTGCCCCAACGCGGCGCTGCGCGGCTACACACGTGTCGACGAGTCGATGTGTCCGGGCGGCCGCTACAGCCGCGTGGTCGCCGTCGATCCTGCCTACACGAAGTGGCTCGTCGTCGACGACGACGGCGCGCACGACACTGCCCTCCGGCTCGTCGATCTCGCGTCGGGAACCGATCGCGTGCTCGCCGATCGTGCCTCGCACGGATATCCGCTCGGCGTGATCGTCTCGCCGCATGGGACACGCTACTGCATGACGCCGCAGAAGGACGACAACGATACCTACCACCTCGTCTGCGGCCGGTTCCCGGAGGCCGACGATCAGGTCGAGGTCCTCGACCTCGGCAAGGAGTCGTGGTTCCGGCTCGCCTGGCTCGATGACGATCGCGCGCTCGCGGCCGGTGTCGGGATCATCGACCTCGCCGCCGGCAAGCGGATCGCGATCGATGCGAAGCTCGAGCGGACCGCGCGGTTCGAGGGGACGTTCGGGCCCCGCTACATCGTCGCGTACATGGGCCTCGTCTACCTGCTCGACCTCGAGGCGCGTACGTCCATGCGGCTCGACGACACGAGCGAGCCCGGCGGCTATCACATCTTCGCGGACGCCGCAGCAGCGGGTCGGTTCTGGGCGACGAAGATGGATCGTAAGTCCCTCGCGAGCGACCTCGTCGAGCTGATGCTCGTGCCGCGCTGACGTCAGGGCTCGTCGTACTCGTACTGCCAGACGTCGACGCCTGGCATGTCGCTACGCGTCTGCGCGATCAAGCGGCCTCGCTCGTCCCAGCGGAAACCGATCACGAGCTCGGGCCCATGTCCTGCGCGCACACGGACTGCGATCAGACGATCGTCGGGGGTCCACTCGAGATCGATGATCTTCGACGATCCGTCGATCGTGTACTCGCGCACCGAGTGGATCAGGCGTCCGCGCGCGTCGAGGTTCACACGGTTGCGAGCGAGCACGCGATCGGACGACTCGGTCACCGTCAGCGAGGAACCATCGTCGGACCATGCCCAGTCCTCGCGGGTGGTCTCGCTCCCGTCCTCGTTGGTGATGTTGCGGACCTCGACAGGTCGGCCGCCGGACCATGTCCAGATCTCTTCGGTAGCGGGCTCGTCGCCGAAGAGCTCGGCGAGCTTCGGATCGAACTCGCGAATTCGCTCGAGCACCTCCTCCCGCCACACGTACGTCAGTCGTCGCCAGGCAGGCTCCGGTCGGATCGAGAATCGTGATTCGATCAGACGACCGGCATCGTCCCACTCGAGCTCCACGCGTGCCGGGACGCCTGTGACGCCCTGGATCGCGCGCGGTCTCGATGCGCCGATGCCCATCGGCCACAGGCGCGGTGCGCCGTCGATTCCGAGGATGAAGAGCGTCGGTATCAGGCCCACTTCGAGTTGTCTTCCATGATCGTCTTGTTGTTTGCGATCGCAGCGTTCGCGACGTTCGTGACCATCGTCGACGTCACGTGGTGACTGCCGCCCGGATCGATCGGCTTGTTCTGCTCGGCGGCGAGCTGTTCGTACCACGACGCTTCGAGGTAGCGGAGCCCTGGTTCGATGGCGGGAATCATGATCGCGCGCATCTTGGCGTAGGTTGCTTTCATCGCGGCAGGGATTGCCGCGGCGAGCTCCGCCGCATGCACCACGAACCAGTCGAGCGGGTCCCGAATCGGGTCGGGATTCTGTACATTCGATGTCGAGGGTTTCGAGAGCGCGTTGACCGCCTGGACCGCAGCGAAGTAGTCGGTCGCAACAGGTTTTGTGAGATAGGTCGCGAGAGCGGTGCGAAACCAGCTGTCGAGGCGAGCACTCTGCGTCAGCGTCGAGTCGTCATCCTCATCTGATTCCGGCACCGTGTTGATGTGGAGCTTGCCGCGTCGATGCATCAACGCGGATACAAGGATCGCGGGCATGTCGCCACCGCGGTGCGACTTTGGCGGATCGAGCGTACCGACCGCGATGCCGTTGACCGCATTCACCTTGGCGCCGGCAAGGGAGAAGTTCATCTTCGTGCTGAAGGTCGTCGCCACGTCACCGCGCATCGTCGGGAATGGCTTGTGTGTGAAGTGGTCCTGCTCGAAGTACTGCACGAGTAGAAATTGAGTCGTGTGGTGCGACTGGCGGTCGGGCTTACTGTGGTGCGTATCTTCCTTGTGCGTGCCGATCCACAGGGCAGGCTGGTCCAGGTTGCTCGGCCGCTTCGTCGCATGCCAGAACGTCTGGGCGTCCGGCAAATCGCCGAACTTCGCCTTCATCTTCCCCGTCGCGGTCGCGCTGCCCTTGATCGTCTTGACGAAGTCGTCGTGGATCTTGAAGCCCGACGAGTCCCAGGGCTTGGTGACACCGAGTGCGAACAGGAAGATTCGCGCGTTCGCACGAAGTAGCGAATCGCTGCTCGTGCCGAACGAGTTGGTCATCAGCTCGTCCCACAGCGCGACGCCCGCGCCGGTGTAGGGGATCGCGGCTGGGTTCATCCCCTCGAAGAGGATCTTCTTCAGCGGCTTGTCGTGATCGAGCTTGTGGTCGTTGGTCGCGAGCTCGATCTTGATGAAGCACCCAGTTCGCACCGCGATGAATCGGACGAGTTTCGCTTCGAAGTTCTCGACGTGAAGCTCCATGATCGGCGACTCGTTGGAGTCGTCGCGGAGTGCCGTCGCACTACTGGCGTCGATCGCGAGGTCGTCGACGGCTTGCTTGATCTCCTGCGTCTTGTCGACGAGCCAGGCTTTGATCTTGTCGACGGCAGGCGCGAGGTTCTTGGTCACGCCCGCATCCATGTCCTTTGCCGTGAAGTTGCTGACCCACGACTCGATCGCGGTGCCCACCTTCTCGATCGAGAGCTTGACGTCGCGTCCGATCAGCTTGCGTCCGGTGCCTTGTCCGGTCTTTGCGATCTTGTCGATCTCCTTCCACGGACGGTCCGTATGGGTCAGGTAGTCGACGAACCGCTGGCCCATGCCGAACATGTTTGGCTGAAACCCGCGCGCGGCGCGCGGACCGACCTCGGCCGGTGCCGCCTTCGCCGCGATCTCGTTCGCGAGTCGTTCGGCCGCGGGATGAATGTTGACGCCGAGGTCGGGCTCGCCGGTCACGGGCGTGTCGTCGGCGCCCGCGGCGCGCGGGCCGGTCTGCTGGATCACGTGGACGAGCTCGTGGCGCATCACTCGATCGCCGCTGTCGCTGCCAGGCGCGATGTCGGGCGCGAGGAGCACGTGACTGCCGGTCGTCAGCGCTCGCGCACCGACCGCGGTCGTTGCACGCGCGGCGTCGCCACCGGTGTGGAGGCGTACGTGGGATAGATCCTGGCCCAGCTGCGCCTCGAAGCGTGCGCGCTGCGCGGCGGGCAGCCTGCGACCGCCTGACAGCTCGACCTCTTCGGGTCTGGCGGTCGGCCTCGCGGATTCGCGCACGAGCGGAGCCGCGTCGAGGAACTGATCGCCCTCGGCCTTGATGTTCAGCTTTCGAGGCTGAGGGAGGTGATCGGTGTGCCCGGGAATCGCGCTGTAGATCGTGTCGAGCACGTCCCGGACCCAGCTCTGAACACCGCCGAGGTGCTTGCCGAGCTTCTCGTTGATGAAGTCGGTCCAGAACGTCTGCAGCTCGAGCGGGTTGATCTCCTTCGGAAGGATCGCGTCGATCGCGTCGGCGATCATGTCGGTCACTTCGGTCCACCGTCCGACGGCCTCGAGGAGCGCCTTGATGACCTTGTAGCCGAACGCGTACTTGCCGCCGAGCCGCTTGCCTACGATGTCGAGGAAGATCGGCACGACGTCGCGCATCGTGATCAGCTTCGCCGGCATGCGGATCTCGCCGATCGCCTCGACGATACCGGTGAACTGCCCGGCGACGAGATCGAGCATCGACTGCTCGAGGTTCTCCAGATTGTTCTGCTGGAGCAGCGCGGGGATCTCGGCGATGAAGTGGATGTGCTCGGCCACGAAGCTCAGCACACGCGCGAGCACGAGGTGCTCGATCACGAACGACTGGATGTCGTCGCGGATATCGTGCGCGAACCCGATCACGCGTCCGATCGCGCCGGCGATGCTGCTCGCGATCGATGCGAGCCGCCGCAAGATCTTACCGACGCCGCTCGGAGCCGCGCCGACGCTCTTGTGCTCCTTCTTGATGTTGCCGAGATCCTCGAGGAACTCGAGCCCCGGGTTCAGGAGGAGGTTCTCCGCGATGTTCTCGACCGTCAGGTTGCTCTTGAACTTCGTCCAGGCGTCCGTGACGACGCCGATCGGGTCGACGATCAGCGCGCTGACGAGGTTCCGGAAGTCCCTGTCGGCGAGGACGCTGCCGACGCCGAGCACGACGCGCGCGGCCGCGGCCGCCTGACCCGCCACGGGGAACAGCTCGGCGATATCGAGGACGAGGCCTCCGACGAAGCGCGCGCCGGCCTCCATGCCCTCGGCGAGGTCGGCGAGCTGATCGACCGTGGAGGCCATCATCACCGCGAACGCGAGCTCGCGCATGTAGGGCTCGCTCTTGCCGCGATCGTTGTTGAGCTCCAGGAACTCGCCGTCGCGCATCACGCGAACGAGCGTCGTCTTTCCGTCGAACGTCTTGTCCTCGGTGCCGTTGATGACGAGCTTCGGCGGGAGGACTTCGGTCTTGTCGGCCCTGAGGAGTGCCGGGTGATAGACGAACTTCTCGGGGACGCTGAGGATCTCCCAGGTAACGCCGTCGATCGTGAACGCATGACCGATGCCATACCTGCGCCTGTCGTTGTCGACCTCGTGCACCGTGCCGGGGTTCTCGATCGTGCCGTCTCCCTTGATGCCGACGAAGCCAAACTCCTCGCGATGCGCGGCCATCGAGGCCCACAGGCCGTCGTAGATGTTCTGTAGCGCGGTCTGGCGGCCCGGAACCCAGCTGCTCGCCGGCTTTTCGTCGTCGCGGAGCCACGCCGTGAGATCGGGGGACTTGCTCAGGAACTTCAGCGTCTGGTCGAGGACGGGCATCCACATCCACGCGACGTCGCGATCCCAGCCGATCATCACCCAGTCAGATCCGGACTGCGTGACGATCTTGTCGCGTGCGAGGTAGGCGACCTGGAGGAGCGCAGCTGCCTGATGCGACGCGCGCTCCTCCGGCTTCACTGCGGGATCTTTGATCCAGTGGTTGTCGTCGATCGGTCCGATCAGATACGAGCCCAGGTTTTGGACCGCGAGACCCGCGGCCCACCGCTTCGGCGTGCGCTGTTCGCCGACGGTCACGAGGTCGGTGATGCCCGTCTTGGGGACGTAGGCGTTGAGGAGAGGCTCGACGAGCGTGCGGACGATGCGCACGCGTTCGTGGACCAACGCCTTGCGCTCGTGGTCGAGCAGGTCGTTCCACGCTGCCGTCCGTTCCTTGCCGAGCGTCCCGTGCAGGTTCTCCTTGATCAGCGTGTCGCGCAGCTCCATGCGGCGCGTCGTCGCGATGTTGATCACCTTGCGCCAGAGCGCGAGCCACGCCGTGTCACCCATGTTCGCGACGGCGGTCGCGGAGATCGCCGTTCCGCCGCCGGCGTCGGCGGTCGCATAGGTCGCGATTGCGGAGTCGAGCGCCGGGATCTTGCGGAGGCCGAGGCTTCGTGCGGCGTTCTTCTTCTCGTCGCCCGCCTCGAGGACGAGCGTGACGAGCCAGCCTTCCCAGTCATCGGGAAGCTTTTTGCCCAGCATGTCTGCCGTCGGCGGGATGGCCGGGGACGGGAAGTCCTTGGCCGCGTACTCGGCGAGCTTCTTGTTGAGCTCGGTGATCGACTGCAGCGAGCGGCGCCGTGTCTGCTGGGTCAACGCGACGTTGGTGTCGGTGAGCTCGAGAAACTTCTTCCACCACTCGTCTGCGGGCAGCTTCTTGAAGCCGTCGGCCGTAGTCGGCGTCCCCGGGGACCCATCGACCTGCGCGTACCGCGCGAGGAGCTGGTTCACCGAATCGAGCGTGCGGAGATAGCTCGCGAGCGCATCGAACTTCGGGATCTTCCAGACCACGAGATCGGGCTCGTTCTGCTTCGTGGGGATGACGTAGTGGTCCCACGACTTCACGAGCGCCTGGACGACCGGGTGAAACTCGATCAAGTGCCGCAGCGGCGTGCGCGCGACCCCACTCTGGTCGCGCCGATGCAGGTAGGCGAACTTGCCCCTCTCCAGCCGGTAGCGCAGCGGCTGGAGAGGGGACTTGTCTTCTGCGGCGATCGCCTGGTTGAGGAGCGGTTCGTGGTCGAGCGCGAACGTGGTGCCCTCGGGGCCGCCGAGCAGCGTGTCGATGCGGCTGCTGACGCGTCGGTACCGATCGCCCTGGAACAGCGCGACGAACTGTTCGGCGGTGAACTGGTCGATACCCGCGATCCGTTGACCCTGCATGTCGTCGGCGAGCCGGCTGATCGGGCCGCGCGGCTGCGGCCGAAACCGATCGACGATCGCGAGCACGTCGTCGGACTGGTCTGCGCCCGTCGGAAGCGGCTCGGTGGCCGTGAGGATCGCCAGCATCGACGCGGCGATCGGATCCAGGCCGATCGCCTTCGCCAGGTCGCCGAATCGTTCGGCGACAAAGGCGCGATGGTGCACGCGATAGTCGTCGGCCGGCCAGGGTCCGATCGGACCGAGGACATCCTCGAACCTCTTGCGCAGGCCGTCGTCCTCCTTGCGGGCGTAGAGCTTGAGCGTGTTGCGATAGCCGGCGAGCTTCGCGAGCAGCCACGACGACTGCGCGAGCAGCACGGTATTGTTCGTGGTGATCTTCGAAGCGTCGAACGCGAACACCGCGCCGGCCCACGCCTCGGATGCCCCGCGCTCGCCCGCCTTGCGCTGGACGACCCGCATCTGCTCGTCGACGACCTTGACGGCCGCTTCGACTCGCTTGGAATACTCCGCCGAGCCGGGTAGCGAATCGTCGGACAGTCGGCTGTAGAAGTCGGTGTGGTGCTTCTCGAGCGCCGCTTTGAACCCGGCGAACGGCTCCGGGCTCGCGGTGCCGATCTTGCGGATCGTGTCCTCGCCGAGACCGCGCTCGGTCGCCTTGGCGTTCCCTCCGGTCGCTGCGGCCTGCGCGAGCGCACCGAGCTTCCAGAAGTCGAGCGCCCACGCGCCGATCGCGCCGAGCACCGGCATGTAGTTGCGGACGTAGAGGTTGGCGGCCTCGAGCGTGCCCGTGAAGCCCTTGTCGGTGCCCGCCTTGATCCCCGCGCCTCGCTCCTCGGTCAGCTTCGCGGTCCTGACGAGCTTGTCGGCCACGGTGACGCGCGCGTCGAGCTTGTCGTCGTTCGTGACGACGACCCGAAATCCCTTCGGCGGCTCGAGGTGCTTCACCCGGATCTGCTCGAGCTGCTTGATCGCGATGATCGCGGCGACGAGGAGCTCGCTGGGATGAAACGTGCCGGCCGTGTCGGCGGCACCGACGATGGTCAGAAGATCGGGGCCGAGGAACGTACGCTTCGTCGGATCGGGATCGTCGTGAATCGGCACGCCCACCACGGCGTCGAACGTGCCGGTCAGATACGCGACCGTCCACGCGATCATCTTCTTCGGCCGCGCCGACTCGAAAATATCGTGGTCCTGCCAGATCTCGAGGATCCGATCGAGGAGAGCGTCGACACCCACGGCTGTGACGAACGCGAGGTAGGTCGTGGGATCGACGATCAGCCCCTCGGTGGTCGTGCCGAAATCGACCAGGATCTCCGCTGCCGCAGCCGTCTTGCCTTCGAGCTTGAGGGCGTCGCCGAGCGCGGCGCGGGTGAGCGGCTCGAGACCGGATAGCGTCGGGGCAGGTGCCGTCCCGACGACGAACATCGGATCGGCGGTGCGGGCGACGACGTGACCCGCTCGATCGCTCCAGAACGTCGCCGGAGCCTTTGCCGCGGCGGCCGCGGTGGCCAGCGCATCGATCTGGCCGGCCGCGGTGATCTTGCCGCGTGCCCGGGCCTTCTTGCTCCATTCCGAGAGCACCGTGGCGGTCGTCAGGCCGCGGGTGAACCGAGAAAACGGCGCACTCCACGCAAACGGCTCGGCGGTGCCGGCGCGCGCGGTCGCGACGAGCCGACCGTCGCCGCGCTCGCGGCCCGTTTGCTGCAAGACGTGCGCGACCTCGTGGACGAGCACCGGGAACGTGTGCGCGGCGGCGACGCGGTCGTGCTCGCCGAGATACACGTGCGCGCCCGCCGTCATCGCACGCGCGCCGCGCGTCGCGCGCTCCGCCTCGCGGCCCTCGTGGACCCTCACCGCCGCGAGGTCTGCCGCGAACACGCGCTCGAGCCGATCGCGGATGCCCGAGGGCAGGGGACTGCCCGTGCCGCCGAGATCGCGCGCGGCGGTCGTCGCCGAGAGCTCGCCACGGTCTGCTCGTGCGCCGCGTGCTGCATGCGCGACCGCGTGGTCGGCTTCGGCCTCGAGGCGGGCGCGCGGAGCAGGTGTATGGGGGCGTGTCGTCGGCACCCGCGCCTCGGCCTTCTTCATCGACCGCCCCGCATCTATCATCGCGTTAACACGCTGGACGCGGCGCAGAAGGGATCAGCGCTGCCGCATTTTGCTCCAGTTACGCGATACCGCGAAGCCGGTACAGCTCCAGGTAGACGTCGAGGGTAGTCGAGCTACGCGGGCGGCACGGCAAGGCGCAGCGCCTTCGCGAGGCGCTCGAGATCGCCTTGCGCGGTCATCGCGTTGGCATCTCCGCCCTTCGCGCGGCGACGCAGCTCGGGCAAGCGCTCGAGCAGGCGCCAGGTCGCGTTCTGCGCGAACCACAGATCGACCGAGCTCTTCATCCGGTTCGTGATCTCGGCGGCGCGCGCAACGGTATCGAGCGCGTTGACGTCGAGGCCGGCGGGACCTTCACCCGACGCGGCGACGCGATCGATGAGGCGGCGCAGGCTGTTGCTCGCGGCGAGCGCGATCTCCGGCGTGTCGAGGCTGACCTTCACCTCGGCCGCCTCGGTCATGTGCGCGCGCAGCGTGCTGAACGACGCGTCGTCGGCGTCGAGGTTGCGCAGCACGCGGCGCCGTAGCGACGCCTCGGCGACGGTGTGCAGGGTCTCGGGGACGGGCAGCTCGTGCGCGACGAGCCAGCGGATCAGCGGCGAGTGCTGGTCGTAGGTGTCGACGAGCTCCTTCTCGGCCTGCGCGATCGCCTCGCCGAGCACGGCGCGGAGCACGGGCTCGCGCGAGCCGGGCAGGAGCGAGCCGAGCGAGAGGTGCGCGCCCGGGAAGTGGCGATCGATCGCGCGCTGGGCCGCGAACACGTCGCCGGTCTCGAGCGAGTCGCGCAGCTCGCTGAGCGTCGTCGACCATTCGGCGGGATCGAGCGGTGGGCGCACGCCGCCGGTGACGTGCTGCTCGCCGAGGTGGAGGCCGGCGAAGCACATCGTCGTCGCCGCCTCGGTGAGGGCAGAGCGGACGCGCAGCGTGCCCGCGACCATGCGCGCGCGCCCCGAGCGGCGGGCGACGCGATCGAGGAAGTCGACGTGGAAGCCATCGACCGCGACGTTGTTGCCGTCGGCCTCGACGAGCGCGTGGACCGCGACGTGGGACGCGACCTTCGTCGGATCGATGCGGGCAGGGCGCACGTAGCTCGACCACACGCGGCGGCCGTCGCCGGCCTCGGGCAGGTTCGAGCGCGCGATCGAGAGGCGATCGACGAGCTCGGCCTCGACCGAGTTGCCGCCGACCTCGACGAGCAGCTCCGCGACACGCGCGGCGTACTGCATGCACTGCACGGTCTCGATGCCCGAGAGATCGTCGAAGAACCAGCCGCAGCTCGTGTACATGAGCATCGCGTGGCGCGCGATCTCCATCAGGGAGAGCGCACGGACGCGCTCGGTGGGGCTGAGCGCGTGCGCCGCGTGCTTGGCGAAGAACTGCTCGCGGATCTCGGGACCGCCGAGCAGGACGTCGATGTACGCGTCGCGCGCGGCCCACGGATCGACGAACAGCACGCGGCCGACGCCCTCGAGCGCGCCGGTGACTTGCTCGCGGAGGAAGTCGAGCGCGTCGCGCAGCGGGCGTCGCCAGCGCTGGTTCCAGCCGGGCTTGCCGCCGCTGTTGCAGCCGCAGTCGTCGCGCCAGCGCGCGATGCCGTGCGCGCAGCTCCACGACGAGCTCTCGACGATCTGGACCTCCCACGTCGCCGGCACCTTGGTCCGGAACTCGGCGTAGTTCGTGAGGCGCGTGCCTTCCCAGCCTTGCTCGACCTGCGAGAGCGCCCACGCGAGTGCCATGTCGCCGTAGCGATGGTGGTGGCCGTAGGTCTCGCCGTCGGTCGCGATGTGGCAGAGCGTCGGACCGCCGCCTTCGACGAGGTCGCGGCTCGTCATCCGCGAGATGATCTTGTGCCCGTCCGAGAGGAGGCGCTCGAACGCCACGGCCTGCGAGGTCGCGCCGTCGTAGAAGAAGAGGTCGATCGTGCGGCCCGACGGCAGCTTGCACTTGTACGCGCGGCCCGGATCGACCGGCGTCGTACGCCACTCGCCGCCCGGCGGCCGCCACGCCTTCGCCTGGTGCGGCGCGAGCACCGTGAACAGGATCCCTTCGGCGGCCAGTGCCTCGAGCGTCGCCGTGTCGACCGCGCACTCGGGCAGCCACATGCCCTCGGGCGCACGCCGATAGCGATACTTGAAGTCAGCGATGCCCCACTTCACCTGCGTCGCGCGATCGCGCGCAGACGCGAGCGGCATGATCATGTGGTTGTAGGCCTGGGCCATCGCCGAGCCGTGGCCGCTGAACCGATCGCGGCTCGCGCGGTCGGCGGCGATCAGCGCGTCGTGGACGTCGCGCGCGTGGCGCTCGAGCCACGACATCAGCGTCGGGCCGACGTTGAAGCTCATCCGCTGATAGTTGTCGACGATCTGGATGATCGTGCCCTGGCCGTCGACGACTCGCGCCGCGGTATTCGGCCGGTAGCACTCGGCCGTGATGCGCTCGTTCCAGTCGCGATACGGATGCGCGCTCGGTTGTGGCTCGATCGCTTCCAGCCACGGGTTCTCGCGAGGTGGCTGATAGAAGTGACCGTGGACGCAAACCCACTTGTCGTTGTCGTTCACGATAGTTCAGGCGTCTGCGACGAATACGACGATGCCGAGTGGCGGCACCGTGGCGACGACAGACTGTTCCTGACCGTGCCACGGAACGCCCTCGCTGTGGAGACCACCGCGATTTCCGATGCCGCTGCCGCCGTAGATTCCCGCATCCGAGTTCAGGATCTCGCGCCAGTGGCCCGTGCGCGGCACGCCGATTCGATAGCCGTCGCGCGGCACCGGCGTGAAATTCGCGACGACGAGGATCGGAGGATCTCCGGCCTCGCCCGTGCGCAGGTACGCGAGCGTGCACCCATCGCGATCGTCAGCGATGAGCCACTGAAAGCCGACCGGATCGCAGTCGCGCACGTGCAGCGACGGGTACTTCCTGTACGCGCCGTTGAGATCGCCGAGCCAGCGCGCGATGCCGCCGTGCGCGGGGTGGAGGCCGGCTGCCCAGTCGAGCTGCTGATCGTGGTTCCACTCGCCCCACACGCCGATCTCGCTGCCCATGAACAGGAGCTTCTTGCCCGGCATCGTCCACTGGTAGCCGTAGAGCAGGCGCACCGACGCGTACTTCTGCCACGGGTCGCCGGGCATCTTGCTGAGGATCGAGCCCTTGCCGTGCACGACCTCGTCGTGGGACAGCGGCATCACGTAGTTCTCGCTGTTCTGATAGATCGCGCGGAACGTGATCTCGTCGTAGTGCCACTTGCGGTGCACCGGCTCGCGCTCGAGGAACTTGAGCGTGTCGTGCATCCAGCCGAGGTCCCACTTGTAGCCAAAGCCCAGGCCACCGTGCTCGGGCGGACGCGACACGCCACCCCACGCCGTCGACTCCTCGGCGATCGTCTGGACGTCGGGATACGCGCCGTACACCGCGCGGTTGAACTGCTGGAGGAACGAGATCGCATCGCGATCGTGATTGCTGCCGTCCTCGTTCGGCACCCACTCGCCGGGCTTGCGCGAGTAGTCGCGGTACAGCATCGACGCGACGCCGTCCACGCGCAGACCGTCGATGTGATAGCGGTCGATCCACGACAGCGCGCTCGAGATCAGGAACGCGCGGACCTCGTGGCGGCCGTAGTTGAAGATGTAGCTCGTCCAGTCCGGGTGAAAGCCGCGCCGCGGATCGGCGTGCTCGAACAGGTGCGTGCCGTCGAAGTAACCGAGGCCGTGCTGGTCGGTCGGGAAGTGCGCCGGGACCCAGTCGACGATCACGCCGATGCCGCGCTGGTGCAGCTCGTCGATCATCTGCATGAAGTCTTCGGGCGCGCCGTAGCGCGTCGTCGGCGCGAAGTAGCCGGTGACCTGATAGCCCCACGATCCGTAGAACGGGTGCTCGAGGATCGGCATCAGCTCGACATGCGTGAACCCGAGCTGGCTGACGTGATGGCCGATCTGCGCGCCGAGCTCGCGATAGCCGAGCACCTCGCCGTGATTGCGGCGCCACGAGCCGAGGTGCAGCTCGTAGATCGACATCGGCGCGTTGCGAGCGCATCGCTCGCCGCGCGTCTTCATCCACTTGTCGTCTTTCCAGTCGTGCGATAGCTGCCAGATGATCGACGCGGTCGCCGGCGGATGCTCTGCGCGCGTCGCGAACGGATCGGCCTTCTCGCGCGTGTGTCCGTCGGGCCCGGTGATCGCGAACTTGTAGCGAGTGCCGTGGCCGACGCCCTTGATCGTGCCTTCCCAGATGCCGCTCGACTCCCGCGGGCGCAGCTGATCCTTGCCGTGCACCCAGTGATTCCAGTCGCCGATCACGCTGACGCTTCGCGCACTCGGTGCCCACACCGCGAAGTACGTGCCGCCATCAATTACGTGAGCGCCGAGCTTCTGATAGAGGCGGTAGTGCGTTCCCTGGTTGAACAGAAACAGGTCATCGGAGGTGAGGAGTGACTGGGGCAGCTGGCTTACGAGTGCTTGCGTCACGGCGGGGTGCACTGTAGCGACTCGCCTCGGGAGTACAAGCAGTTGCAAGATTCTTGGCAGCTCACGCAACCGTGAGCCGCGCGGTCGATAGAGGCCCCCAACAGGAGGCAATCAGATGATGCGCAAGATGATGGTCGCGGCGAGCCTTTGGGCGATGGCCGCATGTGGTTCGACGATCGACGAAGGTGAGAATGGCGAGTGCACCGAGAACTGCGGGCCCGATACGACGCCGCCGGTGATCGCGCTCGCGTCGAGCCCGGTGCACGACGAGCGCGGCGACGCGATCGACTTCTCGAGCGGCGAGCCGGTACACGCGCACGACGGCGAGGCGATCGATCTCGCGGGTGCCGACTGCCCCGATGTCTACAAGTACGGCTACCTGATGTCGTCGACGGGGCCGACGTTCGGTCGCCAGGCGTCGCAGAATCCGCTCGCGTGGAACGTGACGATCGACGACGCGACGCTCGATCCCGATGTCACCGCATATCGCGTGCGCGATGCAGCCGGCGGCATCCTCCTCGACTGGACGGCACTCGCGAAGACCGACGACGGCTACCGGGTCTCGCTCTACCGCGACGGCGAGCACGGCATCGCGGCGCTCGGCACGACGGACGCGGAGTACAAGCTAGACGTCCGCGCGCGCGACAAGGGAGGGCTCGAGACCGTGTCGACGTACTGCTGGAAGCATCACCCGCTCGCGGCGCCGCTCGGTTTCGAGCCACTCGCGCAGGCGAACCGTCCGTTTCAGCTGTTCGGCATGAGCTTCGCGGCTGGCTCGGCGATGTCGCCGCTGATGACGCCGGGCTCGCTGAACGCGGTCGCCGCGCAACCGTTCGTCCAGTACACGGCCGAGCCGGTGATCCTGCAGCTCGTGAAGCCGACGTCGTCGCCGCGGTATCGCAAGACGTACGTCGACGACTACGTCCAGATCGGCACGGGCCCCGGCGGAGTCTGCGATGACTTCTCGCCGATGCCGGCGAACTGCGATATGTCGCCGCTACCCGATCCCGCGGACGTCACCACGACGGGCACGATCGGATCGCACGGCGAGGGCTTCGCGATCATCGACGACGCGACCGGCCTGCCGCTCCAGCTCGGCGAGAGCGTCACGATCCCGCCGCGCGCCGCGAACGAGCCGCCGCACCGCTATCGCATCGAGTGGCAGATCGGCGGCGCCACCGATCTGCTTCCGGCGGGCAATGCGGTCTCGGAGTACCAGATCGGCGGCGTCGGGTACACCGGGCGGCCGGTGACCGAGTACCTCGAGCGCTGCGCGCATGTGACGACGCGTTGCCCTGGTGGCAACTGCGTGGACACGTGCGATGGCACGATCCAGTACGGCCGGATGGTCGCGCTCGACGAGCTCCAGCTCGAGTTCGACCCGATCGTGTGGACGGTCCGCACGAGTGCGTCGAGCACGATCACGCCTGTGGCTGTCACCTACGCACCGGAGAGCATGTTCACGTCGGCGTCGCTCGCCTGGGATGCGGGAAACGACGACTTGCCGGGCCCGAAGTGAACCGGCTTTGAAACGAACGCGAGGGGCCGTTTGCGTTTAACGTAACGGTGATGTCGTTCGCAGACCTCGCGGTGGATACGGCGGTGCGCGCCGATCCCGAAGTGGCCGGTCGCTACCAGCTGTCGCTGCCCGATCACTGGGACTACCTGTTGCCGTCGGGCGGCATGGTGATGACCGCGGCGCTGCGCGCCGCACAGGCGCACCTCGCGGACCCCGAGCTTCGCCTCGCAAGTGCGACGACGATCTTCGCGTCGCCGATCCATCCCGGTCGATGCATCGCCGACGTGCACGTGATCCGACGCGGCGGGAGCACCGCACAGCTGCGCGTGGTCCTGCGCCACCTGCAGGAGAAGGATGGCGAGCCGGGCCTCGAGCTCGTCGCGACGTTCACCCGCGATCGCCGCGGGCCCGACGTGGTCGGCATTGCCTTCCCGAAAACCGTGAAGCCGCTTGCGGATTCGCTCCCCGTCGAAGACGGCGCGTCGAACAACCCGCACACCCGGTTTCGCTTCTATCACCAGCTCGAGTGCCGCCTCGCCGAGGGCGAACCGTTCTGGCAGCCGTCGTTTGTCGAGGGGCCCGCAAGGTATGCGCGGTGGTTCCGCTATCGCGTTCCGCAGCGCGATGCCGAAGGTCGCTTCGATCGACTCGCGATCGCGCCGATCATCGACACGATGCCGACAGCGCTCCATCGCGCCATCGGCCCCGGTGGCTACCGGTTCTACGCCCCTAGCCTCGACCTCACGCTCTACACCGTCGACGACACTCGGCGTGAGTGGCTGCTCGTGAGCACCACACTCAAGCGGGCAAAGGGTGGCTTTGCCGTCGCCGATGCCGAGGTGTGGGATGACGAGGGCCGCCTCGTCGCCTACGGGGCTCAGGCTATGTACCTACATAGTCTCAGCGGCGACCCGCCGAAGATCGACGCATCGCGCCGGGCGTGACGGGATTCGCAGGTGGCTGGCGCCAAGACCGGCTATCATTATCGACGATGAGACAAGCCTGGACCTCGCTGGTCGTGGCCTGCCTTGCGGCGTGCGCCAACGGCGGCAGTGCAGATGTCGACGGCGGAACTAAATCGGACGCGTTGATGATCACGATCGACGCGCCGACCTGCGGCGGCAACATGCTGCCGTGCAACGCCCTCTACGTCGCTCGAAGCGGCAACGATGCCGCCGCCGGCACGCAGGCCGCGCCGATGAAGACGATCCCTGCCGCGATCGCGAAGGCTGCGATGTCGAATCCGCCGCAGGCCGTGTTCGTCCAGGCGGGCTCGTACACCGACCAGGTCGCGATGAAAGCAGGCGTGTCGCTGTTCGGCGGCTTCGACGAGTCGTGGAAGCAAAACCCGGCGGTCGTCACCGAGATCAACGCGCCGTCGCCGGCGGTCAGGTTCGATCAGATCATGACCGGCACCGCGATCTCCAACTTCACGATCAAGAGTGGCGATGCGAGCGGCGCGGGCGCGAGCTCGTACGCCGTCGTCGTCAGCGGCTCGATGGCGATCGAGCTGCGCGACGTCGTCGTCACGCCGGGCATCGGCGCGGCCGGTGCCGATGGCGCAGATGGCGCCGCGGGCGCGAACGGCGGCAATGGCAGCACCGGTCAGCCCGGCTGCGAGAACTCGTCGTTCTTGTGCTCCTCGTGCAGCATCCCGGTCGGCGGAGCCGGCGGATCGTCGGCGTGCGGGCGTACCGGCGGCCGCGGTGGCGGTCCAGGTCACGAGAACAGCACCGGCTCCGTCGGCGGCGACGGTGCCGGCTACCCGGGGAGCGGCGGAGCGGGGGGACCGGCGGGCGCAGGTCAGAACGGAACGCCCGGCGCTACCGGCAAGGACGGACTCGTGGGCACGACGGGAACGTCGGGCGGCGGCGGCGGCGACGTCGGCGTCTTCAGCGGCGCGGAATACCTGCCCTCGGGCGGCTCCAACGGCACCTCCGGCGGACCCGGCACGGGCGGCGGTGGCGGTGGCGGCGGTGGCGGCGGTTCGGTCGACTGCGACTCGTTTGGATCCTCGGGTGGTGGCGGTGGCGGTGGCGGGTGTGGCGGTGGAGCCGGTACGGCTGGGACCGGCGGCGGCGGCTCGTTCGGCGTCGTCGCCGTCGACTCCCAGGTGACGATCCGTTCGTCGATGGTGATCGCGAGCCACGGCGGTCCGGGCGGTCGCGGCGGACGCGGCGGCGGTGGTGGCACTCGAGGCGCGCCAGGAGCGGGCGGCCCCTACGGCGGCGGCGGCGAACAGGACGACGGCGGTATGGGCGGACGTGGCGGCTACGGCGGCGCCGGTGGTTCCGGTGGTCACGGCGGCGGCGGTGGTGGTGGTCCGTCGGCAGCCGTCGTGTGCGTCGGCAACTCGACGATCACGATTCCGCAGTCGACGCTGATGGGCGGCACCGGCGGCGCGAGCGGCGCGTCGTCGGGCAATCCCGGTGCGGCCGGCGTCTCGACGCGCGCGATCGGCTGCGCGTTCTTCTAGTCCGTCGTACGGTCAGCTCGATGAGAGCCGACGGTACCTTCAGCGTCAAAGCATTCGTTCCGACGGAGCTGACTCCGCAGCCGGCGATCGAGACCGCGTTGCCCGTCGGCGTGTCGAAGATGGAGAAGCACTTCGCCGGTGCGATCGTCGGGCGCTCGGCGACGCTGTTCACGGCGGCGTTCGATAAGGGCGTCGGCACGTACGTCGCGATGGAGTCGTTCGAGGGCACGCTCGACGGCAAGAACGGCGCCTTCAACTTCGTGCACTCGGCGACGACGTCCGGGCGCGATCGCACGGCGGAGTTCTTCCTGATCGTCCCGTCGAGCGGCACCGGCGAGCTCGCCGGAATCCGCGGCACCGGCGGCATGGCGATCGACGCCGACGGCACGCACCGCATCTGGTTCGACTACGAGGTCTAGAGCACAAATAGATGTCCAAGGGCTAGCGTCGCGATAGGAGCAGGAATGCGGCTGCGTGCCTCTAGCTGCTTGATGTGCGCGCTCGTGCTCGGGCTCATGGCTATCGGATGCCGTCCGGCCTCGCCGCCTGCCGGCCCAGCGTTGTCATCCGAGTCTTCGGTCAGGCTGGTAAAGGACAAAGACTTCGACAAGTGGTCGGAGATCGACGTCAGTCCCGTCGGTCGAGCGACGCACCACGTCCCTCTCGCTTCCGTCGAAGCAGACTGTCTCCCACTGGTGCTCGCGCATGATGCCCAGGTTGTCGCCAAGGACCTGGATGGAGATGGTGTGGATGACCTGGCGCTGTGGTCTCCAGCCGACCGCTACTTGGCGTTCTGGAAGGCGTGGCAACGCACGCCGTCTGCACCGCCTGTGGTGTTCGCTTTTCGCTGCTCCGTCGTCGAGAGCTCACTGGAGCTGTGTCGCGGCTACCAGGTCGTGGATGATGAAGAGGCCGGCTCGTCACCGTTGGTGGCGATCGTGCGACATGACCGTCTCGACCAGATCGTCGAAGATCCTGATTTCAGCTACGGCAGCGAGCTCGAGCTCGTCGACGTCACGTTCGATGGAAGACCGGACCTGCTGGTGCCGATCGCTCCCTGCAGCGGGAATTGCTGGGTGAACGTGTGGCCCTACAACCCTCGTTCCGCGCGATTCGTCGCCAGTCCGTCGCTGACCCATCTCTCCAACATCGAACCCATCGATGCGCGGCGCCGATTGCTCGAATCGCGCGAGTGCGGTGGCGAGGGCTGCGCACTCTTCACGGCCCGGCTGCTCGAGGTAGACGAACGCGGGGCGCGGGTCATCGCAGAGGCGATCCAGGACGATGCGACGCCCGGTTCCGTCACGAAGCGTTTGCGCGTGACGTCACGCGTCCCTGGCAGAGAAGGGGCTCTGACTTGCGAAGCTCTCGTCGACCCGGGCGGCCCCGTCCTGCAAGTGCAGTCGGGAGACTGCGCACGTTGGCCCTTGTTGCACGGAAGAACCCGATAACAGTGCGATCACCAGAGGTTCATGAATGACTACCCCCAACTCTGAGCGAGAGAGAGTGCGAACGGTCCGCGAACTAGGTGGCGAAATCTTCGCAGAGCTCTCCTCGATCCCCGAGAGCGATGTTCGCTGGCAGGTCAAGCACGCGGTCGTCGACCTAGTCATGGGAGTCCTCGCAAGACACGCGGGAACCGTGATCGAGAACGATGCCGATCTTCCCGTCGTACCGCTCCCACCTCGCACCGCGGAAGGGCACTGAGCGCCGCGGTCTCGACGAGCACTGGACCTCGCTGTCAGACCCGAGTCAGAGCCAGCGGCGGCGCCGGAAGAACCAGAGCTGCGCGCCGACGTAGAGCGCGAACAGGCCGCAGAGCGCCCAGAATGCCCAGTCGTCCTTCTGTAGCGGCACGCCGCCGACGTTGACGCCGAGCAGCGAGCAGACGAAGCCGAGCGGCAGGAAGAACGCGGTGATGATCGACAGGATGTAGAGACGCTGGTTCGCGGCCTCAGCGACGCGCGAGCCGAGCTCTTCCTGCGTGACTGCGGCGCGATCGCGAGCGGCGTCGAGCTCCTCGACGGTGCGCATCAGGTGATCGGCGACCTCCGAGATGCGAGCGCGATGCGTGGCGTCGAGCCAGGGGATGTTGATCGTGGCGAGCTTGGCGAGCGCGTCGCGCTGCGGGGCGAGGAAGCGGCGCAGCGCGATCGCGTGGCGGCGATGCTCGGCGAGCGTCGCGCGAAGGTCGGCGGTGTCGCCGGTGAGCACCTTGTCCTCGCACGCGGCGACATCGTCGCCGAGACGATCGACGCGGAGGACTGCATGATCGACCATGTAGTCGACGAGGCTCGCGGCGAGCTCGCCGGCATCGCGAGGGCCGGTGCCGGCCTCGAGGCTCGAGACGAGCTGGCGGAGCGAGGAGGAGGGGCGGTGGCGGAGCGTGACGACGCGATCGCGGCCGGCCCACACGCGCACCGAGATCATGTCCTCGGGCGCCGCGCCGGCGTTGTTGTTGATGCCGCGAACGATGAGCAGGAGGTTATCGCCGTGGGCGACCGCGCGCGGGCGAGGGTCGCTGTCGGTGAGGGCGGAGCTGACGACCGGATCGATGTTCGAGCGATTCGCGAGCCAGTCGGTGAACGCGGTGCCCGCGTAGTCGAAGTTGAGCCAGAGCACGCCGTCCGACGGCTGCCACGCCTCGACGCCGGCCCCGTCGAGCGCGCGCGCACCACCCTTGCCGTCGAGCACGAACGCGTGGATGAGGCCGTCCTTGGACAACACTGGATTCGAGGACCGGTTGTACTACGCTCGTGGCGTGGGCCGCGCGTTGCTCGTGCTGATGATCGTCGGTGGTGTCGCGGCCGCGGAAGGCAAGCGCGAGTCGCCGAGCGACCTCGTCGACGTGACGACGGTGGTGCCCGATGTCGTGCTCGACATGAAGTACGCGACGCAAGGCAACTTCACCGGCAAGGCGGTGTACCCGGTGGCGACCTGCAAGCTCCGGCGGGCGGTCGCGGCGAGGCTCGCGAGGGCGGCGAAGGCGCTGCGCGCGAAGCACCGGAGGCTGCTCGTGTGGGATTGCTACCGGCCGAAGTCGATCCAGGAGGTGTTCTGGAAGCTCGTGCCCGACGCGCGCTACGTCGCGAATCCCAAGCAGGGCTCGCGGCACAGCCGAGGTGCGGCGGTCGATGTCGGGCTCGTCGACGCGGACGGCAAGGCCGTGGTGCTGCCGACGGCATTCGACGACTTCTCCGAGGCGGCGCATCGCAAGAACGCGCTCGCGGGAGACCAGGGCGCCGAGGCGCGCACGCTCGAGCGCGCGATGAAGGCGGCGGGCTTCGTCGGGATGCCGACCGAGTGGTGGCACTTCGATGCGCCCGATGCCGCGAAATATCCACTATCCGACGAGGCGTTACAGTGAGCGCCGCGATGCTCGACGACGAGATCCTGACGTTTGCCGTCGAGCACGATGGCAACATCCCGAGCGTGCTGCCGGTGCTCGACCATCTCGCGCGGCTGCACCCGGAGATGGCGCCGGGCGAGCTCGTCGCGCAGGTCGATGCGGCGATCGACCGGATGTACCGCGCCGGGCGGGCGTTCTTCGCGGGACATCGCTGGCTGATGCACGAGCGGCCGCCCGCGGTCGCCGGGTTTCTGATGCGCCGCCTCGGCGAGCTGCACTACGACGCGCAGACGCGGACGTGGAGCTGGACCGGCACGCAGTGGACCGACAACATCACGGTGCGCTGACGGTCGCGTCGTACCACTCGGTGACCTCGCTCGCGGGCAGCGCGCGCGACCAGATGATCACGTCGTCGAGCTTGCCGACGAGCGACTGTGCAGGCCCGTTGATCGGCAGGCAGCCAATCGCGACCGGTGGCGGAACTTCCGGTACCGGGATCGACGAGGCTGTCTCGGTGGCAAACGCGCGGAACGCGCCGTCGAAGTACACCGCGATGCGCTCGTTCGGAATCCGCGAGCCGTCGTAGGTCATCGTGACCTGGTGCCAGGTGTTCAGGAGCGTGTCGATCGGGTCCTCGTATCGATCGTTCTCGGTGTCGACGTCGACGTAGAGGTGATTGACCGGTCCAGCACCGCTCGCCGAGGCCCAGACGAAGACGGTGTACGCCGCGTCGGCCATGTAGTTGGTCCGCTTGCTGACGATCCCGTAGCCATCCGGCGTCACCTGCTCCGGGCGCACCCACGCGCTGACGGTGACAGCGCTGCCGCCGCGCAGCTCGGGCGCGTCGGGGATGTAGACGCAGCTCGTGCCACCGACGAACTTGCCGACGGTGCCACGCTCGGGGTCGCTGACGGGAGACGCGCCGTCGATCGCGGTCGCCGGATGATGGCCACAGCCGTCGATCACGCCCTGCGACCACGTCGGCTCGTCCATCGCGAGATAGACCTCGCAACCGGGCAGCAGGCTCGGCGGTATTGGCGTCAGGTTAGAGTCGATCGAGGCTGAAGCATCGGCGTGCTCGCCGAAGCCCACCCGACCGCAACCGGCCACCAGAAGCAGCGCGACGACTGCTCGCATCGGGCGCGACACTACCAGCGATCTTCGCGTCGGTCGTCGGCGGCGTCATCACGAACGATCGCTCGCGCGGCCGAAGTGATCGGACGTCACAGATTTTTCGCAGCGTGTAGTCGGTCGACGACACTATGCCTCACGCAGTTTGCACAGGAACTTCTCCGCGGCCTCGCTCATCGTCTCGGCGAGGAGACGGAACTCGCGCAGGCGCGCCGACGACGTTCGCCACGCGAGGCCGATCGTGCGGCCCGGCGACGGCTTGCCGAGCTCGGCGAGCTCGACGGGACCGCGCGGCTGCACGAGCGCCTCTGCGGCGGCCTCCGGGAGGAGCGTGATGCCGAGCCCGCCGGCGACCATCTGCACGAGCGTCGGCAGGCTCGTCGCGCGGACCTCCATCGCCTCGACGGCGCCGCCACGCTCGCAGACCGCGAGCGCCTGATCGCGCAGACAGTGGCCGTCCTCGAGGAGGAGCACGGTCTCGTCCTCGAGATCGCGCTCGGAGAGCCGGCGCTTGTGGACGATCGGCGCGCCGCGCGGCGCAGCGAGCAGGAACGACTCGCGCGCGATCGGTGCGGTCGTGACGTCGCCGGGGACAGGGATCGCGAGCAGCGCGACATCGATCTGACCGGCAGCGAGCTGGACGAGCAAACGCGCGGTTTGCTCCTCGCGCAGGATCAGCTCGAGCTTGGGGAACTTCTTGCGGACCGCCGGCAGGAGGGCAGGGAGCCAGTAGGGCGCGATCGTGGGGATCACGCCGAGACGCAGCGGGCCGACGAGCGGCTCGGCGCGGCGTCGGGCCGCATCGCTGACGGCATCGACGGCCTCGAGGGCAATGCGCGCGCGGCCTACGACGTCGTCTCCCGCGGGCGTGACGAGGACCGAGCGACGGTCGCGCTCGAACACCTGGATGCCAAGCGTCTCCTCGGCTGACTGGACGTGTGCGGAGAGTGCCGGTTGCGAGATGCCGAGCGCCGTCGCCGCCTTGCGGAAGCTATGGTGCTCGGCGACCGCGACGATGCACTCGAGCTGGCGGATCGACGGACGCTCCATGATAGCTGCAGTCTATCATACCCATCGCCGTAATCGATTGGACCAATCAGCCGCCGTGCCGCACAGTGACTTCACAAAAAGGAGTCACGAGAACAATGCTTACCATCGGAGATACGTTCCCCTCGTTCAAGGCAACCGCGGTCACCGGCCTGCAGCCCGGTCATCAGTTCACCGAGCTCACCGAGCAGAGCTACCCCGGCAAGTGGAAGGTCGTCTTCTTCTGGCCGAAGGACTTCACGTTCGTCTGCCCGACGGAGATCGCCGCGTTCGGCAAGCTGAACCGCGAGTTCGCGGACCGCGACGCGCAGGTGCTCGGCGTCTCGATCGATAGCGAGTACGTCCACCTCGCGTGGCGCAACAACCACGCCGACCTCAAGGACCTGCCGTTCCCGATGGTCGCGGACATCAAGCGCGAGCTGTCGGCCGCGCTCGGCGTCCTCGACAAGAACGAGGGTGTGGCACTGCGCGCGACGTTCATCGTCGACCCGCAGGGCATCATCCGCTTTGTATCGGTGAACGATCTCAACGTCGGTCGTAACCCGGCCGAGGTGCTGCGCACGCTCGACGCGCTCCAGACCGACGAGCTCTGCCCGTGCAACTGGCAGAAGGGTCAGGACACGCTGAACACTGCCTCCAGCACGGCTTCGTGAGGACACGACGATGACCGCCATCGATCAGCTCAAGGAACGACTGCCCGACTACGCGCGTGATCTGCGGATCAACCTCGGCGTGATCACGTCGTCGACGGCGCTGTCGCCGCAACAGGCGTGGACGATCGCGTTGACCTGCGCGATCACCTCGCGGAACAAGGACGTCGCCGCGGCGATCGAGGCGGACGCGTCGGCGCAGCTCTCGCCCGAGGCGCTCACCGCCGCGAAGAGTGCGGCGGCGATCATGGGCATGAACAACGTCTACTACCGCTTCGTCCACTTCATGGGCGACGCGTCGGAGTACGGTCACATGCCCGCGCGCCTGCGCATGCAGGTGATCGGCAACCCGGGCATCGACAAGCTCGACTTCGAGCTCGCGTGCCTCGCGGCCTCGGCGATCACCGGTTGCGAGATGTGCGTGCGTTCGCACGAGAAGGCCGTACGCGAGCGCAACGGCACCAAGGAAATGGTGCAAGACGCCGTACGGATCGCGGCGGTAGTAAACGCCGTCGCGGTCGCGCTTCCGTAGGCAGAATCCCGAGAGATCGCCGTCACGGCGCAGGGCATGCGCGATGCACCCATGACTCCTCATTACAAGGAGTCGTCGATGAACACGGACGTTAACAAGTCGAACGGGCACTCGAAGAAGCGGCGTGGAGCGGGTGCGGCCCAAGGCGAACGCACGCTGAGCCATGGTGAACCGGCGGAGCCGCTGCTCAAGGTTCTTCCGATCAAGCGGTGGGTCCCGCAAGACGTCCATTCGATGCTCGACTACGCCAACGGCTTGTCGACGCTCGGCGGGTACTACACCGCCGACGACGAGGCGGCATGTTGGGCGAGTCTCGCGCTCGGCGCGTCGGTGATCGGCGTCTCGGCGATGACCGACTATCGGCTCAGCCTCGCGAAGATCATTCCGATCCGCGTGCACGAGTCGCTCGACTACGCGTGGGGCTTCTCGGCGATCGCGCTGCCGTTCGTGCTCGGTTACTGGAAGAGCTCGCCGCGGACGGCGCTGATGCACATCGTCGCCGGTGCGGGCTCGATCCTCGGCTCGCTGTTCACCGACTATCGCTCGTACAAGCAGGAGCGCGCCGAGCGGCGCGCACGCGCGCGTTCGCAGGCGGACCTGTCGCCGATCATGCCGACGTAGCGATCACCTTCTTCGCATCCCTCAGCCGCGCCGCTCCCCTCTGGCGCGGCTTTCTTTTCATGCAGCACGTGCGATCCGGACGACCCACGCGATCGCGGCGACACCGAGGAGCGCGGCGATCGCGAACACGAACGTGCCGCCGGCATCGGCGGCGAGCTGATGAGTCGGCTCGATCAACGCGACGCGCGGCGATTCTCGGACGATCACCGCGGCGACGAGTGCGCCGGTGCCGGCCGCCGTCGCGACGCCGAGCGCGGTCTCGCTCGGCCGGCGGAGCTGGACCGCCCACGCGCCGACCTCGACGAGGACCGCGATGGCGAGCACGATGACCCACGCCAGCGCGGGGCCGTGTGCGGTGAAGCCGGTCTGCGACAGCCAGACCGCGCCGCCGGTCGAGATCACGCGCGACAAGATCGCGAGCCATGCGAGTCGCTTGCGGCCGGCACCGTCGGATGACCAGGCGGCGACCATCGCGAACCCCGTCGCCATCGCGCCGAGCAGCACGACGAGCCGAGGCGCCACGCTCGCCGACAGGTACACGCGGTCGCCGGCTGCGTAGAACTCGCGCCAGAGCGGGTCCGCCTGCATGAGCTCGTGCAGCTCGCTCCACGACCACGCGACGAACACGAAGCAGGCGAGGGCGATCGCGAGGGCGGGGCGCCGCCACCGATCCGACATCTTCTGGACGTACAGCGCGTAGAACCCGGCGATCAGGACGGGCACGACCGCGAGCCAGCGCGGACCGAGGAGGAGGTTCGCGGTGTAGAAGCGCGTCTGGTGGAGGAGCTGGAGGAACAGCAGCGGCGCGACGCCGGCGGTGATGCCGCAGCCGAGCATGAACGGCAGCCGATCGCGCACCGTCTTCGCGATCGGATCATCCTTGCGCAGCAGCGCGAACGCGGTGCCCGCGACGACGTAGCCGATGAACACGGCGTGGAGCGCGAGCGTCGCGACGTAGAGCGCGAGCACGAGGCCGCCTCGATCGAAGGGCCAGATCATCGCCGCACCTCCACCTGCGTCGTGCCCGCCTCGTCGAGCCACCGCGCGATCTGGTCGAGCGTCGCCTGATCCGGTGCCTGCGCGCGCCACACAGCCGGTCCACCGTCTCGCTCCCAGCGCAGGAGCTGCACGAGCGCCTCGACGTCGGCGGCGTTGCCCGCGAACGGCGGCATGAAGCTCTTCGTGCGCTGCAGCTTCGCGACGTTCTGCCGCAGCTGGTCGTCGGTCCACGTGCGCGTCAGCTCGACGAGGCCGTTCGCGCCGTGCATCGTGTGGCACGCGTCGCACAGCGCGCGCATGACCTTCGCGCCATGCACGAGCTGCGGGCTCGGATAGCGGGACTCGTCGCGCAGCGGATACGGGTCGGTCGCGGTCGCGCCGGTCTGCCGCAGGTGCGCGACCTCGGCCGGCGTGAGCGAGTTCGAGTACAGGACGCCGCGCACCGTGTACGGCTTGCGTGCGCCCTCGCGCACGAACTCCCCCGCGGCCGTCGCGCCGAATGCGAGTGCGAGGAGCAGCGTCGCCGTCGCGCCGCTGATGTAGAGCCGCTTCACGACGAGCCCGACGATCGCGTACGCGCCGATCAGCAGCGACGCGCCCGCCGCGATGCCGACGAACATCGTCATCGCCATGCTCCCGCCGAGCAGCCACGACCGGCTGTCCTCGGGGATCACCGCCAGGTACCACAGCGCGAGCAGCGGCATCAGCGCCATTGGCAGCGCGAATCGCGACGCGCGGCGAATCAGCGCAGCCCGCCGCTCGCGATCCATGGCGAGCGTGTTGATGACGACGCAGGCCGCCAGCGCGGCGAGCGCCATCGCGACCGCTGTCCGGAAGATCAGCGACGGCCAGAAGCTCGGGTTGAAGAACCCCGCCCACACGCCACCGCCGTCGAGGTAGCGGCCCGGCGTCAGCTGCCACGACAGGATGCCGTTGATCCAGAACAGGCTGAACCACGACGCCGTCGCGTACAGCGCGAGCAGGCGAATGCGCCCGCGGTCGTCGAGCTGACGCCCGACGCGAACGAACGCATATCCCGCCGCGACCTCGACGGAGAACGCGATCCATTCGGTCGCCCACAGCCAGTGGAACTGGTCGATCATGAGCCCGATCGTGCGGGCGCCGACCTGGATCGTCGTGAACCACATCGCGACGCCGGTCAGCGCGCCGACGACGAAGCTGATCAACACGAGGATCTGAAAGTAGCCGTCGACGAAGGCCCGCGCGTCGCGCTCCTTGCCCTGCTGCGCCAGTCGCTCGAAGTACAGCAGCAGGAGCCCGCCGCCGATCGCGAACTGCGCGAGGAACACGTGCAGGATGCCGACCCCGCCGATGACCATCCCCTTCATCAGCGGCCCGAAGTCGTTGACCGGATAGTACGGAATGCCGTCCACCAGCCTTCGATGCTAACGCGGGCGCCTCCGGCGTGCGTCGAAATGCCACCACTCGGCCTCGGACTTTGGCTATACCCCGCCCGAGGGGTAACAGGATGCGTCGGCTATTCATCGCTTCACTTCTGCTCGCCGCATGCGGCGACAAGGACATCAACATTCCAGACGCGTGCAATCCGCTCGGCGGATCCGCATGCATCACGCCGTGGCCATCGTCGGTCTACGAGATCGATGACGCGACGACCGAGACAAAACGCCGCCTCGACATTCCCAAGGGCGCGCTGCCGACGAACTTCGACGGCATCGAGGTCAGCCCCGACATCTACAACAGTCACGACGGGTTCTCGAACGCGGCGCCGATGATGATCGCGTTCTCGACCGGTATCGACGACTCGAACCTCGTCCGTTCCAAGGACATGGCGCCGTCGCTCACCGATGCGAGCCCGACCGTCCTCATCGACATGTCGACCGGCGAGCTCGTCCCGCACTTCGCCGAGCTCGACGTCCGCGGCGCCGATACGCCCGCGAGCCAGGGCCTCTACATTCGCCCGGCGGCGATGCTGAAGGGCAGCACGCGCTACGCGGTCGCGATCAAGAAGTCGCTCAAGGCCAAGGACGGCGGCCCGCTCCCGATCTCCCAGGGCTTCCAGGCGATCCTCGACGGCGAGGCGACCACGCACCCGCTCCTCGAGCGCGTCCGCGGCCGCTACACCGACATCTTTGCCGCTCTCGAGGCCAAGGGCGTCCACAAGGACGACCTCGTCGTCGCGTGGGACTTCACGACGCGCTCGCGTGCGACCGTCAAGACGGACCTCATCGAGGCGCGCAAGGCGACGCTCGCACTCACCGGCACCGATGGCTCCGCGCTCGACTTCACGGTCACGAGCGAGGAGGTGCCGGGCGACACGCGCATCGCGAAGAAGATCGTCGGCACGTTCGACGCGCCGCTGTTCCTCAACAACTCCACTGGCTACGCACCGAACACGGTCCTCCTCCGCGACGGCCAGGGCCGCCCGATGGCGAACGGCCTCTATCGCGTGCCGTTCACCGCGATCATCCCGCAGTGCGCGCTCGACGCGACGGGCCCGGTGCCGATCTTCCTCTACGGTCACGGCCTGCTCGGCGACTCCGACCAGGTCGCGAGCGGCGGCACGCGGGCGGCCTCCGCCGAGCTCTGCGCCGTCGCCGTCGGCACCGACATGCGCGGCATGTCGACCGGCGATGTCCCCAACGTCGCGCTCGCGCTCAACGACGGCAACAACGGCCACCTGATCTTCGACGTGCTCGTGCAGGGCATGATGAACCACATCGCGCTCGTCCAGATCGCGAAGGGCCCGATGGCGCAGAAGCTGTTCGTGAAGACGCCGGGCGGCCCGTCGATCGTCGACCCGTCGCGGTTCTACTACTACGGCATCTCGCAGGGCGGCATCTTCGGTACCACCGTCTGCGGCATCGACCCGGTCATCAAGCGCTGCGTCGTCCAGGTCGCGGGCATCAACTACTCGCTGCTGCTCGAGCGCTCGCGCGACTGGCCGACCTACCGCACGACGCTGATCGGCGCCTACGAGGATCCGCTCCTCGTCGCGCTCATGATCAACCTCATGCAGCAGGAGTGGGACCGCACCGACCCGACGGCGGTCGCCGACACGATCACGACGACCGGCTTCCCGGAGACGCCGGCGAAGCAGGTCCTCCTCCAGATGGGCATCGCCGACGACGAGGTCCCGAACGTCGGCAGCGAGTACGCCGCCCGCACGATGGGCCTGCCGGTCATCTCGCCATCGCCCTACATCCCGTACGGCCTCGAGGCCGCGAGTGGCCCGGTGCAGAGCGGCATGGTGATCTACGACTTCGGCCTCGGCGACACGATCCCCGTCGGCAACGAGTCGCCGCCCGACAACAACGTCCACTCGTCGATCCGCAACAAGAAGGCGACGACGGACATGATGAAGCACTTCTACGAGACCGGCGAGATCATCCAGACCTGCACCGCGCCGAAGGGCTGCGACTGCACGGTCGCCGGCGCGTGCGGCGCGGATATCTGAACGCGAGCAGTCGGGAACAGATTCGATCGAGCGGTCTCTACCGGGGAGATGAAGCTCGAAGGAATTGTTTTATTCACGACATTGGTGACGACCGCGTGCGTCACCCCTGACGACGAGGTCTCCGTCGAGTCTGCGGCGATCGAGAGCGGCGTCGCCGCTTCGCAGTTCGAGCTCGATCGGGCGGTCAAGATTCCGGGATGCACGGCGACCCGGATCAATGCGCGCTTCGCGATCACGGCGGCGCACTGTCAGCCCAGCGTCGGCGCCACCGTGAACTTCTACGATACCGGCCCGGGGTTCAACGCCTCGATGACCGCGCGGATCGACCAGGTGATCCTGAGGCCCGGTGTCTCGGGAGCTGCCTGCTTCAACAGCGACAGCAACTGCCTGGACTCGACGGGCAAGTTCGCCGACGTCGCGCTCCTGCGCCTGTCGACCGCCGACGAGCCGGATCTCGAAGGACCGCACGCGACGCTCGCGTGGGTCTATCCCGGTGACGGCGTCGCGGGCAAGAAGGTCGGCGCCGGCAGTCACGACGGCAACGTCAACAGCTTCGGCATCCTGCTGCAGGCTACCGACGAGACGTCCAGCGACGACGGCAACGGCCGACTCGAGACCGTCGACGACGATACCGACAAGGGCGACTCGGGCGGCCCGTTTTACGTCGGCGGTCGCGTCCTCGGCGTGCTCTGGGGCGAGGCCTGGGTCCCGTTCGATTGGTACAACATCTACACGAGCATTCCGTCGCACCTCGACTGGATCCTCACGAACATCGGCTACTCGTGGCGCGGCCAACCGTCCCAGGCCAACACGCTGTACTCCGGCACCGTTCTCCAGACGTTCTTCGGCACCGAGCGCGTATGTCAGTACGCGTGCGAGAAGATGGCGAGCTGCGAGGCCTACGCGCACAACACGGCGCTCCAGATTTGTCAGCTGGTCAGCGAGGCCACCGGCGTGAGCACGGGGAGCGGCTTCCGCGGCGCGCTGAAGCACGGCGCGCGAACGGGCAATAGCAACGACATCGTCGGCTACGTACGGAGCGATGGGCGTAACGCGGTCGTGCGCACGGCGACGAACGGGCGGATCCACGAGCTCTTGCTCGACGGCGCGTGGGGCGCGAGCGACATCCATGGCAACGCGCCCGGCGTCTCGAGCCGGCTCACCGCCTATCGCCGCAGCGACAATATCAACGCGATTGTCTATCGCAGCACGAGCAATCGGATCGTCGAGCTCGCGTTCACGAACGGGATCTGGAGCCCGGCCGATCTCACGACCGTGACCGGCGCCGAGGCCGCCGCGGGGTCGCCTACCGCATACATTCGCACCGACGGCGTGAGTGCGGTCGTCTATCGCGGCGCGACCACCGGTCACATCATCGAGCTCCGCCTCGGATCGCGCGGCTGGCTCGCGACAGATCTGTCGGTTGCGAGCGGCAGCAACGCGGTCGGCCTGACCGATCCGACGGCCACGGTGCGCTCGGACGGTCTGAACTCCATCGTGTTCCGCTCGATCTCCGGTGTCTCGCAACTGTCGCAGGCAAACGGTGGGAAGTGGACCTTCGACATCCCATCCGCCGGTGGTGCGCCGGTGACGGCGAGCCGCCCGTTCGTGTACACGCACCGCGATGGCACGAACGCGATCGTCTATCGCAGTACGGCCAACCAGGTGGTCGAGCTGACGCTCGAGAACGGCGTGTGGCTCTCGAACGTGCTCGCCGTGGGCGCCGCCGGTGACCCGATCGGCTACGTGCACACCGATCGTACGGACCGGGTGGCGTATCGCATCTCGACGGGGAACCTCATGGAGCTCAAGAGGCCGTCGTCGACTCTGGTGAACATGACGGCCACCACCGGCGCGAGCACGTCGTCGACGGACCCCGCGGTGTATCACCGCAACGACGGCGTCAACTCGGTGCTGTTCGAGACCGCCGCCAACCACGCCATCGAGCTGTTCTCGAGGACCACCACGCCATGGAGCGATGGTGACCTGACGACTCTGACGGGAGAGTTGCCGTAGAGGCTAGTTCCTGATCTTCTTCATCGCGATCTGGACAAGCTCGAGCAGCTCTCGGCGATAGCCGTCGCTGTCCTTGCCGAGCGAGCTCTTCGCGAGCGTCAGGACCTGCGGCCACGACAGCGAGCCGCGCTCCGGCGACTCGCGCAGCAGCATGCCGAAGCCGGCGACGGCCATCGCCCACCGAAAGTCGATCGACGTCCGCTCGAGCGACACCGACGCGTTCTGTACGACCTGGGACAGCAGCTTCGACGCGTCGCCGGTCGGCGCCTTGTAGCGGACCTTGACGGTCATCAGCTCCGTCGACGCGGTCCCGGTCGGCGTCGCCGGCGTCTGATACTTGAGCTTGTCGACCTTCGCGCGCGGCACCGGCTCGCCCGCCGGCACGATCTCGTAGAGCGCGGTGACCGCGTGGCCGGCGCCGATCTCGCCGGCGTCCTTCTTGTCGTCGTTGAAGTCCTCGGCGGCGAGCAGCCGGTTCTCGTATCCGATCAGCCGATAGCCCGCGACCGTCGCGGGGTTCATCTCGACCTGGATCTTGACGTCCTTCGCGACGGTGATGAGCGTCGCGCCGCCCTGCTTGACGAGCACCTTGCGTGCCTCGTCGAGCGTATCGATGTACGCGTAGTTGCCATTCCCGCGATCGGCGAGCTTCTCCATCGTCGAGTCCTTCAGGTTCCCCATGCCGAAGCCGAGCACGGTGAGAAACACGTGGTGCTCTCGCTCGTCCTCGATCAGCCGGGTCAGGTCGCCCTCGCTGGTCGTACCGACGTTGAAGTCGCCGTCGGTGCACAGGATCACGCGGTTGATCCCGTTCTCGATGAAGTTCGCGCGTGCCTGCTGGTACGCGAGCTGGATGCCCTCGGCGCCGTTCGTCGAGCCGCCGGCCTCGAGGCTCGCGAGCGCCGTGCGAATCTCGAGCTTCCTGTCGCCGCGCGTCGACGGCAGGACGAGGCCCGACGCGCCCGCATACACCACGATCGAGATCCGATCCTTCGACCGCAGGTTGTCGACGAGCAGGTTCATTGCAGAGATCAGCAGCGGCAGCTTGTTCGCGTCGGACATCGAGCCCGACACGTCGAGCAGGAACACGAGATTTCGCGCGGGCACGTCGGCGTCCGCGATCGCCTGGCTCGCGAGGCCGATCCGCACGAGCTTGTGGCGGCTGTTCCACGGTGCCGGCCCGACCTCGGTGGTGATCGAGAACGGCGCACCCTTCGCCGGCGCCGGATAGTCGTAGTGGAAGTAGTTGATCAGCTCCTCGACGCGCACCGCGTCCTTCGGCGGCAGCATGCCCTCGCGCAAGAAGCGCCGCGTGTTCGCATACGACGCGGTGTCGACGTCGATCGAGAACGTCGACAGAGGTTGCGCGCTGACCGCATCGAACGGGTTGTCGTCGATGCGGCTGTACGCCTCCGTGTTGTGGGCGACGTCGCCGTCGTACTGCGCGCCGGCGGCCGCGCCGTTCGCACCCAGGAATGTCCTGCCCGGCACGGGGATGTTCTTCGTGTAGTTCTTGTCGATCGTGATCCCCTGTGTGGTCGAGGTCGGATCGATGGTCGGCGCGGTAGCCCAGATCTCGATCCTCTCGCCGCCGGCCGCTTTCACGTCCAACTTCTGGAACACGGGCGTGGTCTTGTTGACTCCGACGGAGACGCCGCTGCGTTCGACCGTGAGGTCCGCGTAGTAGAACGTCACCAGGTACTGCCCCGGGGGCAGGTCGGTGACCTTGTAGAACCCGTTCTCGTCGGTGATCGCGGTCTGCGTGGTCGCCAGCGCGGGCGAGGTCACGATCACCGTGACGCCGGCGAGCTTGTCGCCATTCGCACGATCCGTGACGACGCCCTGGATCGCCCCTGTCGTCGGGCTCTGTGCCCACACCAAGGCTCCCATACCGATCACCAACGCGAGCACAGCGATTCCGAGCTTCATGCTCTGGTTGTCGCCGCCGCCGCACCGGCGCGGAATCGGCGGCCGAGAACACCCTGTCATGCAGTGCGGCGGGGACGTCGCGTCGCACCGTCGCACGGCTGGCGCGATGGCAGGATTCGCGCGAAGTTTCCAGCATGACAGTGCGTTGCTGCATCGCAGTCGTCGCACTTGCGGCGTGTGGGCCGCGCGTCCTGACGGACTGGCGTGACACGACACCGCCAGCGCCCTGCGAGGTCATCGAGGCAAACGATGCTGGCGCGCGCATCTCGAAGTACTCGGCCGAGGGCCGCCTGCTGTTCTCGCTGTGGCACAGCTCTGACGGGGACGACACGTACGAGTACATCACGTGGAACGACGATCGCATCGCTCGCAGAGATACGTATCGGTCGTCCCCATCTCGCCGCGGCGAGTGCCTCACCCTGGACGGCTGCAACATGCCCGATGTCCGTACCGTCGAGAGCAGCGAATATCACTGGGACGACGCTTCGGGCCTGCTGATCGCCATCGCGAACGAGAAGCGCGAGTACTGGCAACGCGGAGCGCAGTGGCGCGAGCATGACGTCAAGAACGACGAGCTCCGCTACGGCTACAACGACCGAGGTCAGCTCGTCGCGATCGACGGTGGTGATATAGAGTTTTCGTTCGAGTACGAGATGTTCAATCGTCCCTCTCGCGAAGTGATCGCGAGCAAGCACGATGACAATCCGATCACGATCGAGTGGGTGTACGACGGCGATGGACGCGTCAAGTCCGAGACGCGAAGGACGCGGTCCGAAGAGCGCGTCACGACCTGGACCTACGACGAGAACGGCCGTGTCATCAGCGGCACACACGATGGGCGTGTGAGCCACACGTTCCAGTACAGCGCATCGTGCCCGGCAAACCTGCCCAAGATGCGGCCTTCGGAGGAACGCTTCATCGTCCCGGAACGTCGCCTTCAGAGCGACTCGTGACGTCGCCGCACACTCAACCGCCGGTCGACGCGAACCGCTGATCGAGCTTCGTCAGCTGGCTCGTGAAGCCTTCCTCCTGCATCTTCGTGAACTCGTCGCTGTGCATCGCGTCGAGCGTGACGACCATGCGAACGGAATTGCCGACCGAGGAGAGCGCGACGGCGATGTCACTCTCATAGGTGGCGACGCCGGGGAGGAAGTCGATCACGTTCGTGATCACCAGGCGCTCGCGCGGCTCGAGCGCAGAGAAGCGGGCGCGGGTCGGGTGCGAGACAGGCGCGCCCTGCCGCTTCATCTCCGCGATCATCTCGGGCGAGTCGGCGATCATGTCGTAGCGCAGCGCGCCGCCGACGCGCGCATCGAGCTCGTGAACCTCGGCACGGAAGCCCTGCGGCCCCCACCAGGACTCGAAGCCGTCCTTCGTGGTCCAGAGATCCCACACGTCCTGAAGGCTCGCGCGGTAGGTGCGCTCGATGACGATCTTCTGCTTGCTCATTTCTTTTTGCTCCCGTGTTGCTTCTTCGCCAGTGCGGCCCCGAATCGGTCGAGTCGCGTCTCCCAGAGCTGCCGGTAGGATCCGAGCCACTCGTCGAGCTCTCGAAACGGCTCCGGCCGCAGCGCGTAGAGGCGCCGCTGCCCATCCGGGCGCATCGAGACGAAGCCGGCCTCGGAGAGGATTCGCAGGTGTCGCGAGACGCCCGACTGATGCACACCGGCCTTCGCGACCACATCTCCGACCTGCTGCTCACCGCCGCGCAGGACCTCGACGATGCGACGACGCGTCGGATCGGCGAGCGTCTGGAAGACGTCTATATGCATGTCCGGACATATGCACGATCGTGCATATTTGTGTCAAGCACGCACGAGCCCGGCGAAGATCAGGGCGGAGACCACCGTCGAGACCGCAGCGCCGAGGGCCACGAGCCGGGCGCCCAGCACCGGCGACGCACCGTGCCCGAGTGCGACCTTACGCAGGCCGCACGCGCCGTGTACGCCGAACGCGATCACCGCGAGGAAGTAATAGGGCGCGAGGCGTGCGCTCCACGGATCGGTCAGGAGCTCGCCGCCCGACAGCCACGCCCAGTTGGTGTCGGTCCCGCGCAGGTAGCGAGCGCGCAACGCCGCGCTGACGTGCGAGAGCAGGAACAGCAGCATGTATGCGCCGGTCGCGGTCTGCAGCGTGTCGAACCAGCCGTTCGCGCGCGTCAGCTTGCGCCAGAGCAGCACGGTGCCGGTCGCGACCTGGAACGCGACGACCGCGAGCAGAACCGGCTCGACGAGCGCGTTGCGATAGATGGTCCGGAGGACGGACATCACCGCGATGTGGGTCTCGCCGCCGAACAGCCCGGCGAGGTGATTGAACACGTGCGCTGCCGCGAACAGCGTGATCACCGCGGCGGAGATGCCGTGGGCCATCGCCAGGTGGCGCGAGGGTGCCGCGGGGGATGCGGGGCAGGGGCGCTCGATCGCGACGGCGACGAGCGCCGCGCTCCACACCGCGATCCAGACGGTGAGACCGTGGAACGGCAGCGCGTGCTGGAAGTCGAGCCATCCGCCGAGCAGCGAGAACAAGGGCGGCGCGGCGACCGCGAGGTGCGCGACGCGACGCGCGCGCGGGAAGCCATCCGCCGGTGCGATGTGGTGGCCGACCGCGAGCGCGAGCAGCGGTACGCCGAGGCTGAGCGCGAGCACGATCGGCGAGCTGCGGACGCCGCACCAGATGATCGCGGGGTAGAGCAGCGCGGCGAGGGGAGCGACCGCGCGCACAGCGAGACTCGGTGCGCGGATCGACGATTGCGCGGTGAGGGCCGGCTCGCCAGCGCGCGGCGGCGTCGAGGTTGGCTCGCCATCGTCTGCGCGCTGGCCACGTCGATCGACACCCACTTGCGGCTTCGTGCTTGCGTCCAGCATGTGCACACCGTACGCACGATCGCGCTGCCCTCTCTGGTCCATTCAGCGCCAACGGACAGGTCCATTTCATGCGTCGCCGCGTGAGCGACGCGACCACATCATGAGTCCGCCGGGACTCCGCGGCTTGGGCTCGACATACTCGCTGTGGAAGCGGAAGAGCTCGCCCTCGAACGCTGCGGTGACTCCGCCGGTGCCCGCCGCCGGCTATGGCATGTCGCGGCCGGAGCGACCGCTCCCAGGCGAGGCTCGGCGCCCGCGTGTTCGTCGGGCTTGCGTCGAGAATGAGCACACGATACGCACGATCGCGCCGCTCTGGTCCATTCACTGCCAACGGACAGGTCCACTTCATGTCTCGACAGGCCCCCGCGCTCGACGTCGTCCTCGGCAAGCGCGCACGAGGCGCGACGCTCGCCAGCTGGCTCTACGACGAGCTCCGCGCCGCGATCCTCGACGGGCGGCTCGCCCGAGGGGCGCGATTGCCTGCGACACGCGATCTGGCCTCGCGGCACGGCGTCTCGCGCGGCGTGGTCGTCGGCGTGTTCGAGCGCCTTGCCGACGAGGGCTACCTATCGAGTCGCGTCGGCTCTGGCACGATCGTCCGCGCGCGCGTTCCCGAGGACTACTTGCCGAGTGCGCCCCATGTCGCGCGGGTCACACCCGACCGCGCAGGTGCATCGGCGCATGTCGATCGTCGAGCGAGTGCACCCGGTCGCGCAGGAGTACCGGCGGATGTCGACCGTCGAGCGAGTGCACCCGGTCGCGCAGGAGTAC
Source organism: Kofleriaceae bacterium (assembly GCA_013368795.1). Classification (GTDB taxonomy): domain Bacteria; phylum Myxococcota_A; class Polyangia; order Haliangiales; family Haliangiaceae; genus JABFXX01. Next base: position 603 of record JABFXX010000297.1, on the reverse strand, counting down.
CGGCGCGTGTCGATCGTCGAGCGGGCGCGCCCGGTCGCGCAGAAGGATCGGCGCATGCAGATCGTCGAGGGAGCACGCTGCCAGTTCCGCGGCCGTTCTCGCCGATCGAGCCGGCGCTGGCCGAGTTTCCGATCCAGACGTGGGCGCGGCTGTCGGCGCGCGTGCTCGCTCGGATCTCGCCGCGCCTGCTCGCTCGGGCCGATCCGGCGGGCTCGCCGGCGCTGCGCACGGCTGTCGCGGCCTATCTCGGCGCCTCGCGTGGCGTCGCGTGCACGCCGGACCAGGTCGTCATCGTGTCGGGCGCACAGCAGGCGCTCGATCTGATCGCGCGCCTCGTGATCCAGCCAGGCGACCCGGTGTGGATCGAGGATCCCGCCTACAGTGGCGCGCTCGACGCGTTTCGCAACGCTCGCGCAAAGATCGTTCCGGTGCGCGTCGACAACGAGGGCATCGACCCAGCCCACGGCCGCCAGCGTTGCGCGCGTCCCGCCGCGGTCTACCTGACGCCCGCGCACCAGTTCCCTCTCGGCGTCTCGCTCGCGCACCAGCGCCGTGTCGACCTCGTGCGCTGGGCCAATGCGAACGGGACCGTCCTCATCGAGG
>JABFXX010000054.1 GCA_013368795.1 Kofleriaceae bacterium | reverse complement strand
GCGGAGCCCGAGGCGTTCGTGAAGACGAAGCTGCCGGCGGTCGTCGCGGCGATCCTCACGACGGCGGAGCGCGCGATCGCCGACGACAAGCTGCCGCGCGCGATGGCACTCGCAGATCGAGCGAGCGCGCTCGCGCCCGACGATCCTGCGGTCGGCGCGCTGATCCAGAAGGTCACCGAGGGCAACAAGTCGACGCAGCGGCGGCGCGTGCTCGCGATCATCGGCGCCGGTGCGGTGCTCGCGGGCGGCGTCACCGTCGGTGCGATGAAGCTGTTCGGTGGCGCGTCGAGCACGTCAAATGCGGCAGTGCTCGACGACACGATCGGCTCGAACCCATCACGCGACGACGCCGGCATCGCATCGCCCACCGATGCGGACGCGGTCGCGTTGATCGCGGATGCATCGCTCATCGCGCCGAGAGAGGACGCGGGGCTTGTCGCGGTGAGAGAGGATGCAGCGCGCGTCGCGAGGCGAGCGGATGCGGGCCTCGTCGCGATGGCTGCCGATGCAGGCGTGCCGTCGCATCGCGATGCGCGTCCCGATGCGGCGCCGCTCGTTCCGCCCGTCGACGCGGCGGTGCAGCTCGCCGCGGTCGAAGCGTTCGGTGCGATCGTCGTCAAGAACGACACCTGGTGCGATGTCTCGATCGACAGCGGCGCGCCGAGCCGGATCTCCTCGAAACCGATCAAGGTTCCCGTCGGGCATCACGTCGTGACGTGCGCACAGCCGGGGCTCGGCAAGCAGTGGACGCGCGAGGTCGACGTCGCGGCGGGTGGCGTCGTGACGGTCGCCGGCGCGCTGCTCGGCACGGTCACGGTCACGCTCGGCATCGACGCGTCGATCGACGGTGTCGCGCATCGGCGAGGCGCGAGCATCCAGCTCAAGGCCAACCGCTACGAGGTCATCGCCGGCGACGGCAAGGCGTTCCTCGACATCCGGGTCAGCTGCACGCTGCGGACGACCCCGGAGCTCGGTTGCTACTAACCGGGGCGTTTCGGGCAGTTCCGGGAGTCTCGGGAATCCGCGACACCGCTGTCGCGATCGCCGCCGCGGGCGTCGTCGGGGCGTTGGTGAATCCGGCACTTGCGGCTGGCAGGGTGGTTGCAGCACAACGGATCCTCGTGAGCCGGTTGTGGGTCCTCTGCGCGCTCGTGTCGGGCTGCATCTATGCAGAGCCGATCAACCAGCGCCCGTCGCTCGACATCATTCAGGACGCGAGCAACGGCATCGCGTATCGCGGCAGCCTCGTGAAGCTGACGGCGAAGGCGAGCGATCCCGAGAACCAGGCCGTGTTCTTCCAGTGGCGTGCGTACGCGTGCACCGACGCGACGCCGACCGCGACTGGCAAGCGCCCGGGCTGCGACGAGGAGCCGTTCTACACTGGCTTGCTCACCGAGGAGTCGTTCAACATCCCGATGGCGCGCGTCGACGCGAGCCAGCGACTCCTGCAGGTCATCGTCCTGCTCGAAGGCCAGGACGACTACGGCGCGACCGCCAAGCCGATCCAGGAGCTGCTCGTCGACGTCGCGAATCACGACCCGCTGCTGACGATGCGCAAGGACAGCCGTCTCGGCTACGTCGAAGGGCACCCCGTCAACGTGTACGCGGACGTCAGCGATCCCGACGATGGACCGCGAACGCCGACGCTGGTCTGGGACGTGTTCTCGCCACAGAACCAGCCGGACTTCGACATCGAGGACATCGCGGTCCTCCAGGACCCGACGCATCCCGAGCTCTACAAGGTCGGCAAGAAGCTGACGCCATACGGCATCGGCGACTGGGAGGTTCAGCTCGTTGCCACCGATCCACTCGGCGCGACGTTCACGGACAGCGTGACGATCACCGTGGTGCCCGACTCGCCGCCGTGCATCGCGCAGGTCGCACCGATCGTCGCGTCAGCCGGCAACGCGCTGCCGATCACCGAGCCGACCCTGTTCCAGGTCAACGTCGTCAAGGACGACCTCGATCCGTTCCCGTCGACGAGCGACCCGGTCCTCGGGACGGCGACCTTTCACTGGTCGATCATGCCGCCGGGCACCAGCGCGTGGCAGGCGCTCGGTGCGAACGGCAACGCGGTGCCGCTCGACCCATCGAACTATGCGCCGGGCGACATCCTCGAGCTCCGCGTCGAGATCGGCGACCGCGTTCCCTCGCACTCGCCCGGCTGCACCGAGAGCGCGGCGACCTGCTCGGTGAGCTCCGACAGCGCGTGCATCCAGCGGCTCACGTGGCGCGTGGAGGTGCGGTGATGAAGCGACTCGCGGTCGCGCTCGCCGTGTCGTGCGCCGCGTGTGGGGCCCAGGACGCCGGTAGCCCACCGGGCGACGCCGGCCCCGGCGCAGATGCGGGCCCGTCGTGCCGCGCGACGATCACGTTCGATCCCGACGCGGCCGAGGTCTACGCGAGCGCGACCGCACCGATTCGCGCGCGCATCGTCGTGCTCGACGCGGCGGGCGTACTCACGTACGACTGGTCGGTCGCGCACAACTCGCAGGCCGTGCCCTACACGATGGAGGCGGCCGACAACTCGCAGATCGGGTTCCTCGCGCCGACCACGGGCGCCTACGACGTCAGCGTCCAGATCGGCGGGTCGTCACAGTGCACGTTCGAGATGGAGACGCTGAACGTCCTCGATCCGAACGGCGTCAACGGCTACTACCGGCTGCGCGCGGTCCCGTCGTCGGCCGCGCCGCCGCAGGAATCGGTCGTGCTCGTCCATGGCGGAACGCCGACGTACCAGCGCGACATCGCGCTCGATCCCGGATTGCCGGCGGCGGGCACGGTGCGCAATGGAGCGTCCGGTCCGGGGATCGCCGCGTACGTGAAGTTCGCGCCGGTCAGCGCGCCGCTCGCGTACACCGAGACGTTCTCGTCGAGCAGCGGCGCTTATTCGGTGCGCTTGCTCGGCCAGACGCACGACGTGATCGTGATCCCGCAGTCGACGACACTCGCGCCGAAGAAGCTCGCGTGGACGCCGCAGACGACGAACCTCGTCGTCGGTGCAGGCACGCTCGTCAGCGGCACGGTTCGCGATCCCGCCGGCACCGGCATCACCGGCGCGAAGGTCCAGCTCTACGCCGACGGCGTGCCGTCGACCGTCGGCACGAGCGCGGCCGGCGGCGCGTTCTCGCTGCGCGCAGACTTCCCCGCGCAGGCGCAGATCACCGTGAAGGTGACGCCGCCGAACGCGAGCGGTCTGCCGAGGCTCGAGGCGATCGGCTCGTTCGATCTCGGGCAAGCGATGCAGATCAACTACGCGGCAGCGCTGCAGCGTTGCGACGTCGGCGGC
>JABFXX010000694.1 GCA_013368795.1 Kofleriaceae bacterium | reverse complement strand
GGACTAAGCGCGGCGGCGGCTATGCGCCGGCGGCGGAGAGGGCTATCGCCGCGTCGGAGGGGACTAAGCGCGGCGGCGGCTATGCGCCGGCGGCGGAGAGGGCGATGTGCGGCGGCGGAGAGGGCGATGTGCGGCGGCAGAATGTGGCCACTCGAGCTCGCGCGGTAACGAGGGCGTGGCTAGCGCGTGGTGGGCCGGGAACCGCGACGCGGATGCGCCTGCGCAAGGGCAGCCTCGATGCGGCGGATCCGATCGCGCCAGGTCGCTATCGCATCCTCGATCATCGGCGTCCCCGAGGGGTCATCGGAGAACGTGCGCAGGTTCGCCCTGTACTCCTGAAGCCGGGCGCGGAAGAACGCGTCGAGCGCGGCGGGATTGCGCGGGCGATAGCCGGGCCCGCTGCAGCCGCAGGAATGAAAGGTCTCGCCCACCTCCCACAACGCCTCGGCCGTCGTCCATCCCTTCCGGTCGGACTTGGATGGTGGTCGGAAGTCGAGGCCCATGTCGGCCATCAACAGCCCGCAATCGGGGCAGCGCGCGGGACGCTCTGCACCGGCCGGGTCGACCTCGCTCTTATGCCGTCTTCGGATCGCCTTGCGGCACCGGAAGCATGCGTAGCGCGGCTTGTAGTTGGCGAAGCCGTATCGGCACATCGGACGCGCTGAGTCTATCCGACCCGCCGACGGAGACCGCTGTCGCACGATCTTTCGAGTTGAACCCGCAGGCAGAATCGAGCCCCTGTACGGTTAGCTCGCCCGGGGCGGGCTGTGTTCTCGCGCTCGTCGCTCGCGAAGTCGCGTCTCGAGTGCACGAGCCACATCACGAACATCTCGCCTTGCGCGGCTCGCCGGCCCCCGTCGACAGCGAGCCGGTTGCCGAGCGCACGTCGATATGAGCCGATCAGGCGTGGCGCGAGGACCTCTCTATGACCCGTTCGAGCGTCAGTGGCGCTGGCTGCTCGAGTACGGCAACGCCCGAGAGAAGGCGCTCGTCCACCGGCTCTACGTCGAGCCGAGGGTCCGCTTCTACTGTCCGTACCCGACTTCGAACGAGATCCACCTGAGCCGGAACACGGCCTATCCGTGGGACGACAACGGTATGCCGTTCGTCGTGGCCGAGAGCGATGGTACGTACTCCGTGCGGAACGGCGACGGCGGCGTTCATGTACGGGTCACCATCGATGAGGTGGCTGCGGGCCTCCTCGCGCTGCTCGAGCAGCTGGAGCCTCCGCGACGGTCGGACCGTCGACCGAAGGATCTGCCGCAGGGCCGCGATCGGAGGTGGCGCAGCCTCGCGACGACGAGCAGCGACCCGGAGGTCCGATTTGTCGCCGAGCGCCTCGCCGAGGAACCGGAGGTCCGTCGCTACTACCCATACACGAGCATGAGCAACGTGAAGCTCAGCCGGAACGACGAGTACCCGTGGGATGACGAGGGTCTGCCGCGGCTTATCCGCAGAGAAGAGGGCGAGTACGTGGTCGTCGACGGCGAGGGCGAGCTGCGAGGGACCGGCGGTCTCGAGAGCGCTGTCGCGGCGTTCGTTCGGCTGCTGGCTGACATCAGGATCTCGACGCGAGGTTTTCAGCAAACGTTTTGCGAGGCACTTCAGCATGGCGGCGGGGCCGGCGAGCTCCTCGAGATCGTCTGCCGCTTCAAGCGGCTCGGGCTCGGCCAGCAAGAGGCGTACGATGCGATCGACGCGCTGCGGCCGGGGCTGCCGGAGCCGGTCGAAGACCTGCTCGTCGAGGTGCTGGATATCGTGACGGGCTGGTGCTCGCCGAAGCACCGGATCTGGGAAGCCACGAGGAGCGGATAGAACGTCGACGCGGCGCACGGCCGGATCGAGCTCGCGTAGACCATTCGAGCGGTCACCGCGCTTCGCGTGCGACCGTCGAGGCGGCGCGGCGGCCGGATCGAGCGAAGACCAGCCGAGCGTCAGGCCGCCGGTTGGGCCGAGGCGACCTACACCTGCTGCTTCTCGGTCGCGAAATCGGCTGTTTGCCAGCGTGTGTCGGGGGCCTGGGCTAGGATTACTCCCGTGCTAGCGACCCAGATTCGTCAGAAGGACAGCGTCTTCTACTTCTGCGCGTATCCGGCCGAGGACCTGCTCGACAAGGTCCGTTTCATCAGCCGGTTCTATGCGGAGGGTGCGCCGAGCCTTGCAGGTGAAGGTGCCGAGGAGAACGACGAAGTCGCCCAGTTCATCTCCAAGATCGAGTCGACCGATCAGGCGTTCCAGCGACAGCTCGGACGCGCGAAGGTCACCGCGATCCGAAACTTCTACGAGACGGCGGTGAGTCAGCCGCCGATCCCAGGCACCGTGCTGCTGTTCAGCGAGGAGCGGCTCAAGTTCGACGCGGTGAAGCCATTCACGAACGTCGGCAATCTCGCCGAGCCGAAGGGCAAGTACCTCATCATCGACGGGCAGCACCGGCTCGCGGCGCTCCACTTCTTCATGCATCAGCGTCCCGACGATGCGAAGACGATCCACGTCCCGTGCGTGATCTTCGACGGCAAGAGCGAAGACTTCGCGACCGAGATGTTCGTGATCATCAACTCGACGCCGACGCGCATCAACAAGAGCCACCTGATCGATCTGTACGAGAAGGTGTCGTGGGCGGCGCCCGACAAGAAGTTCGCGGCCCGTGTGGTCGATCACCTGTATCGCGAGAACGACTCGCCGCTTCGCTACAAGATCAATCGCCTCGGCGGTCGGTCGAAGCAGGAGAAGTGGATCCTCCAGGCCGAGCTGTTCAACGAGATCCATCGCTGGGCGATGCTCGACTGGAAGCAGATCAAGAAGAGCTCGAGCTGGCAGCGTCAGGCCGAGCGCTACTACGAGATGGTGCGCGACTTCTTGCGTGCCGCCGAGAAGGCGTGGGGCGACGCGTGGGGACACGCGAACTTCATGGTGACGAGGCCGGTGACGATCAAGGCGATGCTGCGCGTCGTCGCCGATCTCGCGGCCGTCGATCCGGATCCCGAGGATCGCGTGAAGCGATGGGCGCGCAAGCTCGCACCGTGGGGTGAGATCGCGAAGGCGTTCCGCCAGGAGGGCTTCTACGAGCGCTTCCCGGCGAAGGGCCAGATCGAGCGCGTGTCGCGGATCTACAAGGAGCTCGCGCGGGCGGCGAACATCGAGCGCCGCGCGAAGGAAAAGGGCGAGGACGAGGAGTAGCCGGTCGAGCGCGCCGCGCAAGACAGCCGATCGCGACGCGCAGGAGGACGGGGCCCAGAGTGCTGCGCGCCGCGAACATCGGAGCCGCGTGCGAAGCGACGGGCGAGGACGAGGAGTAGC
>JABFXX010000372.1 GCA_013368795.1 Kofleriaceae bacterium | reverse complement strand
GCCGACCGCGACGAGCTTGTGGACACGGTCGGTGTCGGTCGCGATCACGTAGACGCGGTGATCGAGCCCGATCGATGGGGAACCGCCCTCGCTGCCGATCGACAGCTTCCACTTCTCGGTCCCGTCGGGATTGATCGCGATCAGGTAAGCGCCGCTATCCGCTGCGATGTCGGCCGCGACGTAGATCGTCCCTTCCGAGTCGATGGCCGGCGAGCTGCCGTGGTTCTCGTAGTAGGGAAACCGGAACCGCTCCGAACCGTCGTTAGCGAGCGCGACCAGCTCGCTGTACCCTGCGAAGTAGATCGTTCCGTCTTCACCGATCGCGGGCGAGGTACCGCTGAGGCATGAAGCGGAGGTGAACCGCTCGGCGCCTGCGGGATCGATCGCGGTGAGCGAGTTGGCGCACAGGTACGTGGTGCCCTCGTCGTCGACGACGGCGGAGCTATCGAGGCTCGCGGCGCTCGGTGCTGACCACTGGATCTGGCCTTCGCGGTCGACTCCGCGCAGGACCTCGTTGCAGGCAAACCGCAATGTGCCGTCGGCGGCGACTGCGGGCGCGTGCTCGCACCGTGCGCCGTTCTGGATATCGCCCGACGGCAAGACCGACCATAGCGGGTCGCCCGAGGACGACATGGCGTGACCGTAGATGCCGCCGAGGTAGATCTTCTGGTCGGCACCGACGATAGGCCAGAGCGCCGCACCGCCATTGGCCCAGTACTCGACGAGGAGAGACCGTTCTTGCGTCATCGGGTCGAGCGTCTCGACGCGATCGGAGAAGTCATCGACGACGTAGACGTGTCCGTCCTCGGCAACGCTCGCGTACAGGCCACCGAGCGAGCTCACGTCGCGCGAGATTTCGGAGCCGTCCGGCCGCAGCACGACCAGCCCGCCAAATCCGCTCGCGTAGATCGTGCCGTCCTTGGCCACCACGACCGCATCGCCGTCCGTGCTCGACGCGACTTCGGCCCGCCACAGGATCGCGGGCTGTTGGCCGGGACCGGCGAACGTACTCCGGCGCTGGTTGCGCACGTCATGACCTTCCGAGGGCCACGGTGCGTCGCGCTGGAGTCCGCCGCAGCGACTGCAGACTTCGTCATGGTTGCCGCCGTCGGGCGTCGTTCCTGAACCGTCTCCGTCGCACCCTGTCACCAGTCCAAGCAGCAAAACCAGCTTCCTACTCGCCATGGCCGCGGCACCGCCAGCAAGGGTGAGGCCACGCGTTTCACCTTCGTAGTTCTAGCGACTTGGTCAGAGGCGTCCCGGAACCGAACGTGATGCATCGTTCGCGCTGTGCCTTCCCGAACACACTGCCGATGTAGGTCTCCCTCGCGCGCCGCTATCGCGTACGATGGTGGGATGTGGAGGCCGCTGCTCGCACTTGTCGCGCTCGCGGCCTGTAGCGATCGCTACGGCGCTTACTTCGTCGTCGACGGTCACGACCAGATCGAGATCGATCGGGTCGAGTTCTACTTCGGCCAGAAGACGGGGACGATGGTTCCGGTCCCGCCAGGACACACGGCGACGGAGCCCGAGCCGGGCCTGCTGTTGCGGCGCCTCGTCGCGGACAGCGACGTCGTCACGCTGCCGGCGACGGCCGGCGCGTACACGTACTTCGTGCCGCCCGCCGAGGACAACGCGAAGCTCGGAGACTATTTGCTCGTCGTCGCGAGTAAGGGCGACGTGCCGGTCGGCATCGCGGAGCTGTTCGACTTCACCGTTCCGACCGACGACGTCGTTTACAAATACGAGCTTCCGCTCGTCGACTACGCGGCCCAGAGCGTCGAGCTGTGGGGACGTCCGACGTCGGATTGCGTGCGGTGGAAGCGCGACCGTGGCTCGCGGCCGGAGCTGGTTGCGGTGGCGCGCGGCAACGACGTCGACTGCGATGCGTTCGTTGACCGCGACGATCCGGCCGTGGACTGCGAGCCGTTGCGCTATTGCGATGGCACGGGTAACGCCGGCTGCATTGGCGCGGCTGCGTGCGTGACGCTCGACGACGGCTGTCGGATCGGGACGTGTCAGAACAAGGACGGCCAGCAGAGCTCGTGTGCGCCGACGACGTGCGCCGTCGACCAGGCGTGCGCCGAGTGTGATCTCGACGCGCCTACTCGCGAGCTCCTCGACTGCGTGCTGCTCGCGGTGGGAACGCACCTCGACTATCCGGTCACCGTGCAGCCGAGCCAGGCGCTGTGCAGCGAGCCGTACAAGGTCAGGCTCGAGCTTCCGCCGAATGTGCTGTGCACGAACCCGAGGATCGAAGCGTCGGTCAACTGGCTGCCCGGCGAGACGTTTGGCTACCAGATCGCCAGCGGCCTCGATAACCACTGCCTGCTGACGCTCACGCCGCCGACGCCCGGCGCGAAGTTCGAGGGGATACCGCACGTGATGGTGTCGATCGATTCGCCGGCGGGACCGACGGCGCGCTTGACGTTCATCTTCGGGCTGTCGACGCGGGTGGACGCGTGCTCGACGGACCAGACGATCGTCATCGACCCGACGAGCGTCAGCTGCACGCCGTAGCGCGACCGAGTCACGTCCCGATCGTGTGGCCGCCGCGTGGCGCGGACGCTGCATGCCTTCAGATCGAATTGACACACCGAGGAACAAGGAGAACGGACATGAAAATCTTGATGGTCCTGACCTCGCACGATCAGCTCGGTAACACCGGCCGCAAAACCGGTTTCTGGCTCGAGGAGTTCGCGGCGCCGTACTTCGTTTTCAGAGATGCGGGCGTCGACCTGACGCTGGCATCTCCGAATGGCGGGCAGCCGCCGGTCGATCCGAAAAGTGACCTTCCCGAAAATCAGACGCCGGCCATGGCGCGGTTCAAGAAGGACGAGGCGGCTCAGAAGGCACTCGCCAGCACGCGCAAGCTCGCCGAGATGAAGGAGGGCGACTTCGACACCATCTTCTACGTGGGCGGGCACGGCCCGATGTGGGATCTGGCGGAGAGCAAGGATTCGATCGCACTGATCGAGGCCTTCTACAACGCCGGCAAGCCGGTGGCATTGGTCTGCCACTCGCCGGGCACGCTTCGCCACGTGAAGTACAAGGGCGAGCCCCTGGTCAAAGGAAAGCACGTGACCGGCTTCACCAACGGTGAGGAGGAGGAAGTCGGGCTCACCAAGGTGGTGCCGTTCCTCGTCGAGGACGAGCTGATGAGGCTGGGAGCCGTCTTCGAGAAGGTGCGCAACTGGGAGCCTCTCGCGATCGTCGATGGTCGTCTCGTCACGGGACAGAACCCGGCATCGTCGACGAACGCGGCGCAGGCATTGCTGAAGGTGCTCGAGGTGAGGAAGGCGGCATAGCGCCCCATGTCACACGAGCAAACGGCGGACGCCAGGCAGCCAGCGAGACCCCACCAGCCAGGCCTCGAGGCATTCCGGGCGATCCTGTCGGAGGACATCGAATGGAAGCCGTTCGCCGCGTTCCCGGCGTCGGTTCGGCTCGCGATCGTGGCCGGGCAGCCCTCGGAGAACGGCCTCTACGTAGTCCGGGTCAAGGTGCCGCGCGGAGTGAAGTTGCTGCCACACAAGCATCCCGAGGACCGGGTTTACTTGGTCCTCTCCGGCATCTTCTACATCGGCCTCGGCGAGTCGTTCGATTCCGGAAAGCTCGAGGCATATCCGCCGGGGGCGGTGATCGTCCTGCCCGGCAACACGGCGCACTTTCACTGGGCGAAGTCCGGCGAGTACATCACGCAGGTGACGGCCATGGGCCCGCTGGGCGTCGACTACGTCCGCGCCGAGGACGACCCCCGGATCGGCAGCTCGCGGGTCTGAAAAAGTTCGCGTCGGTGCCGTCGGTCTGCGCGCGGGCGGCATGAAGCAAGATAGAAGCGATGAGCGACCGACGCGCAGAGGAGCTGCTCGTGCATGCCGGATGGCTGCGCGCGCTCGCCCTGCGCCTCGTTCGCGACAGCGACATCGCCGACGACCTCGTGCAGGACACGTGGATCGCGACGATGCGGCGTACGCCCGAGCGCAGCGAGTCTGCGAAGTCGTGGCTCGCGAAGGTGATGCTCAACCGGCTGCGCATGCGGGCGCGCGGGGAGGGACGGCGCACCGCGCGCGAGCAGGCGACCTTGCTCATCGAGGGCGACGATGTTCCGACCCAGGACGTGCTGGTCGCGCGCGCCGAGACCCAGCGCAAGCTCGTCGAGCTCGTGCTGCGCCTCGACGAGCCGTACCGCACGACCGTGTTGCTTCATTTCTGCGAAGGCGTACCGCTCGCGACCATCGCGCGACAGCAGGGCGTACCGGCCAGCACCGTTCGCTGGCGGCTGAAGACCGCGCTCGATCGCTTGCGCGAGGGGCTCGATGCCGAGAGCGGCGGCCGGAAGCAGTGGCTGGTGCCGCTGCTCGCGATTCCGAAGGGAGTGCTCGTGGCACAGAAGACATCCAAGCTCGTCGCAGTCGCGATCGTGCTGCTCTTGCTGCTCGTCGGCGCCATCGTTTGGCGCGGGCATCGCGGCGGCAGCGATGCCGGTGCTGCGCGCACGGCAGGGCCCGGCAAGGCCGGCGCCGTCGTGCATGCAGATGGCACCGCTCCGACCGTGCTCGGCGCGGATCCGGACCGACCCGCGTGGCTGATCCAGCCCGACGTGAAGCCGCGCCGCGTCGCCGGTCGCGTGACGTTTCACGGTGCACCGGTGGCCGGCGCGACCGTCGAGCTCGCGAGTCTCGCGACGGAGAGCGGGCTCGGCGTGCCGCTGCAACGCACGTCGAGCGCGAGCGGCGAGTTCGACTTCGGGGCACAGCCGGCGATGGAATTCAGCGTTCGCGCGTCGGCCGCACACCACTCGAGCGCGATGCTCGATGTCGATCTGCGCAATCCCACGCTGCGGCCGGAGCATCTCGAGCTCGCGCTCGGTGCGTGCGACGCGGCGATGACCGGCACCGTGCACGATGCCTCGGGCGGCGCGATCGCGAAGGCGCGCATTGCACGGCTCGATCTCGAGAGCCGCGTGCCCGGTGGGCCAGCGGCCGTTGCCGACGAGAACGGTGCATACGAGCTGTGCGTCGAGACGAAGTGGCCGCCGTCGGTGATCGTCGAGGTCTCGGCCGCGGGCTATGGCACGATCGTGTACACGGCGATCGTACCCGGGCGCGTGAAGGTCGACTTCTTGCTCGTCCCCGAGGCGACGATCGTCGGCCGCGTGGTGCGCGACGATACGCGCGAGCCCGTCGCGCAGGCCTACGTGTGGATCCCCGTCGGCCCGCCCGGCGTCGTCCAGCGGACGGGATGGCGCGCGACGTTCTCCGATGCAAGCGGTCACTTCCGGCTCGATCGCGTCGCGCCGGGCAGTCACCTCGTGTCTGCACGCGCGGAGGGCCTGGCGGATGCGGCCGGTGTCCCGGTCGCCGTCGAGGCAGGGCAGACGAGCGCGGAAATCGAGATCCGGCTCGAGGCGGGCTCGACCCTCCGCGGCACCGTCGTCGACGGTAGCAAGCCAGTCGCCGGCGCACGGGTGGCGGCGAGCTCGCGGACCGCGTTCTCACAGGACGATGGCTCGTACGTGCTGACCGGCGTGCCGCGCGGCGACGTGAAGCTCACGGCGATGCCGTACGAGGTCGTGAAGCCGCAGAGCTTCCACGCGAGCGAGCCACTTCACGACGGCGTCGTGATCGAGGTCGAGGCGTTCGGTACGATCACCGGCCGTGTCGTGCGCGGTCGCGATGCGATCTCTGGTGCGGCCGTGTCTCTGAGCGGGCCGCACGAACGCGAGCTCGATCCAGTACGCACCGATGCAGATGGTCGGTTCACCGCGCGCGGCTTGCGTCCGGGCCAGTGGAGCGTCGGAGCGAGCAGCCAGCAGCTCGGCGTGTTCGGCGACGCTGGGGCGATCGTTCAGCTCGCGCGCGGCGAAACGAAGGACGTGACGATCGAGCTCGAGTATGGCGCATCGATCTCGGGCCGCGTCGTCGATCAAAACGGCGCGCCAGTATCCGGCGCGACCGTCGGATTCATTCACACGTCGCAAGACGACATCGGGCTCGGCGTGACCGCGATGGACGGCAGCTTTCGCGCGGCGATGATGAGCGGCGGCGGGCAGTATCGGCCCAAGGTGAGCGCGACGCCAACCGCGACTCCGTCGAAGACCGCGCTCCGGCCGGCATCGGGTACCGAGTTCCCGCTCGTCACGCTGGCCGACGGCCACTCCGAGGTGACCGGCGTGCTGCTCGCCGTCAAACTCGAACGGTTGGCGATCTCGGGCACGGTCGTCGACGACGATGGCGCGCCGGTGCCTGATGTTCGCGTCGTCGCGGAACAGGTCGAGGGCAACGCAGTGCCGCGGTTCTTCCCCAGCCTCCAGACACCGGCGAGCACGACCGACGTCGGTGGCCGCTTCACGATCAGCGAGCTGCCCGAGGGCACGTACGCGTTGCGAGCGCGTTCGCTGACCGGGATCGAAGGCACGCTCACTGGCATCCGCGCGGGACGCAAAGACGTCGTGTTCGCGTTGCCGTCGTCGGGCGGGATCGACGCGACGATCGTCGGATTCAAGAACCCGCCGCAGGTCACCGCGCGGCCAACCGACATCACTCGCACGACTGCGGCGGTGCCGGGCACGCAGCAAGGCAATGTCGTGAGCTTTCGCAACCTCGCACCGGGCAGCTACCTCGTCGCCGCGCGCAACGAGACCGAAGGCGCGAGCGCGCTCGTCGAGGTCGTCGGGCGAAAGACCTCGCCGGTGACCCTCACGAGCAAGGGCTCGGCCGTCGTTGCCGGGCGCGTGCGCGAGTTCCGCTCGGGCAAGCCGATCCAGGGCATGACGTGCCAGGCATTGCCGCGCGCCGGCATCACGCAGGTGACGATCGCGCCGGGCGAGGGCGTCGATACCGACGCGCAGGGCGGATTCGTGCTCGAGGCGCCGGTCGGCGACACCGCGGTCTGGTGTTACGGGCTCGCGGCGCTCTACTCGGACGGCATGCGTACGTTCACGCTGCCTGCGGGGCAACGCCTCGAGGTCGACGTCCCGGTGGTTGCGTGGAATGAAGGCCTGCGCGTGCGCGCAGACATCGGCGCCACGCTCGACCCGACCGTGCTCGTGCCGCGACTCGTGGAGGTGCAACCGGGCGGACCGGCCGCGACCGCCGGGTTCGTCGATGGTGACGTGATCACCGCGGTCGACGGAGCCTCGGTCGCAGAGCTCAGTGCCGGCGGTGTCGGCCTGCTCATCCGAAATCGCGCACCGGGAACCAAGGTGAAGATCGCGGCGACGCGAGGCGGGAGGACCATCACCGGCGAGCTCGTGCTCGGCCCGGCGCAGTGATCATTCGTCGTCGTCCTTGCGCAGCGCTTCGCGCACGGCCATGAGCACGCGGCCGAGCTCGTTGCGCCCGCTGCCGTCGCCGCCGTCGCCCCAGAAGTCGTCGTTCTCGGTGTGCTCGACGAGCTTCGCGTCGCCGGTGCCGAGCAGTAGCGCGCGCAGCTCCTCGTGCTGGCGAAACTTGGCTTCGACGGCTTCGCGCATGATGCCGACCTTCACGCGCTCCCAGTCGCGCCGGAGCTTGCGCTTGCGATCGCGACCCATGCGCGCGGCGAGCATCGGATTGTTCGCGGCGCGCACCTCCTCCTGGTCACCGCGGTTCTCGAACTTCATCGCCTGGAAGAAGTGCTCCGACGTCGGCCAGCGCTTGCCGCGCAGGGTGATCGGATACAGCGCGAAGTTCGAGAATTCTCCGTACTCTGCGTTGACGCTGTAGAAATTGATGGTGCGCGGTTCGGGCTTCATCGAGGCAGTCGTGGAAGGAGCTTCTCGAGTGTAATCGGGAAGTCCCTCACACGAACGCCAGTCGCGTTGAAGACGGCATTCGCGATGGCGGCGCCCGCCCCACAGATGCCGACCTCGCCGATACCCTTCGCGCCGAGCTCGTTTGCCTTGTCGTCGAAGCTGTCGAGCATGATCGCGTCGACCTCGGGGATGTCTGCGTGCGCCGGCACCAGGTACTGCGCGAGATCGCGATTGATGAACGAGCCGAACCGGGTGTCGACGACCGCTTCCTCGAGCAGCGCCGCACTCGCGCCCCAGATCATGCCGCCGATCAGCTGCGAGCGCGCGGTGAGGCGATTGAGCATCCGGCCGCCGACGAACACACCGAGCATGCGCGAAAGCCGGACCTCGCCGGTGACCGCATCGACGCGCACCTCGGCGAACTGCGCGCCGTACGTGTTCAGGGCGTACGCCTTGTGGTTCGGGTCCTCGTCGAAGTCGCCGATGCTGCCGAGTGCGTCGACGCCGTTCGGGAAGCAGTGCTCGACGAGCTCGGCGAGACTCTCCGACGCGTCGCCGATCGCGAGGCGGCCATTCGCCACGGTCGCCGCGGCCGGATCCTTGCCGTGCAGCGGCGAGCGAGGGTCCGCGATCGCGGCGGCGACGAGCTTGGCGCGCAGCGCGGTGCATGCGCGATGCGCGGCCGTGCACGAGTTCGTCGCGCCCCACGAGCCGCCCGAGCCGGGACTCGACGGGAATGCAGAGCGGCCGAGCTCGACGCGAACCGCAGTGTGCGGGACGCCGAGTCCCTCGCCGACGACCTGCGAGAGGATCGTGTACGTACCGGTGCCGATATCGGTCATGTCGGACTGGACGACGACACCGCCATCCGGCTCGATCAGCACGCGCACCGACGTCGGCGCCTGGTAGTGGCCGCGGATTGCGACGGCCATGCCGTAGCCGACCCACCACTGGCCGTCGCGGACGCTCGCCGGCGCCGGTCGGCGTCGCTCCCAGCCAAACCGCCGCGCACCTTCCCGCAGGCACTCGGCGAGCCGGCGCTCCGAGAACGGGATACCGAGCTCGGGATGGACCTCGGGCTCGTTGCGGATCCGCAGCTCGATCGGGTCGACGCCGAGCGCATGCGCGAGCTCGTCCATCGCCGACTCGATCGCGAGCGAGGCGGGAGCATCGCCCGGTGCCCGCACATCCTCGCCGGCAGGCAAGTGCAGCGCGACCGCGCGCGTCGTCGTGTGGCGATTCGGCGCGGCATACAGGCCGCGTCCGTTCGCCGCGGTGTCCTCGATGTAGTCGCCCCGGTAGCTCGCCTTCATCGTCACGTCGTGGCCGAACGCGGTGAGCTGACCGTCGGCGGTCGCGCCGAGCCGAACCCGCTGCCGCGATGCGGGACGCTGGCCGGCGAGCTGGAACACCTGCTGGCGTGCGAGCACGACCTTGACCGGTCTCGCGAGCGCGCGTGCCGCGAGCACCGCGAGGATCGCGTCGGCGTGAACACCGAGCTTCGAGCCGAAGCCGCCGCCGACGTACCGCGCGACGATCTCGATCTGCTCGGGCTGCACGCCGAGCGTCGAGCAGATCCGCGCGTGTGCCCACGCGACCGACTGCGTGCTGACGTAGACCGTCGCCTTGTCGCCGTTCCACACCGCGAGCGTGTTGTGCGGCTCGAGCGCCTGAGACATCTCGTACGGTGTCGTGTAGAGCTGGTCGATCTGGACCTGCGCGGCGGCAAACGCGGCCTCGAGATCGCCGACGCTACTCTCCGCGGCGACGAACCCTCCTTGCACGGTCTCCGGCACGAATGCATGCGGCTCGCGCGCGGCGAGGTCGTAGTGGCCCTCGGTGCTCGTGTACGCGAGCTCGACGAGCGATGCCGCGGTGCGAGCCTGCTCGGCCGTCTCGGCGACGACGAACGCGACCGGCTCTCCGTAGTGCTGGATCTCGGCAGAGCAGAGCACCGGGTACGGGCAGCTGTAGCCGAGCCCCTTCGCGGACTCGTCGGGCGCGTGCTGGGGCGGCGCGTTCCGATACGTCCACACGAGCTGCACACCGGGCGATGCCTCGGCCCGCGCGGTCTGGATCGCGACGATCCGTCCGTGACCGATCGGTGCGCCGACGATCGAGCCGTACAGCGGTTGGCCGACGTCCCACACTTCGGCGGAGTAGGTCGCGGTGCCGGTGACCTTCAGCGGGCCATCGATCCGGGTGACCGGCGAGCCGATCACGATCGGGTCACTCGTGCGCGTGTCATGCGCTGCTGGTACGTCGTCGGCATGACACGCGCGTGTCTGCAACGCGTGAGCCGCTGCGGCGACCCGGAACCGCGGGCTCCGCGAGCTGCATTCCGGACGCAATGTGGCGTCAACGTGCAGAGCAATCGTGCACCGCGATCCGGTGCTACGCGCCTGAAGACTCGTGTGCGTCGGCGCTCATCGTGACGGGAGCGCTCGGATGCGTCCGTGGACCAGGCGCAAACACGTGAAACGAATGAGTGTGCGTCTTTGACATGTGGCGTGGCGCTCGCATGGGTTCACGCAACGCGGCGGGTGGGCGCGGCGACCCTTCAGCGAGACGAAATGAGCACGACGAGCCGGCCGAGAGCCACCGACACGAACCCCGATGCGACGACCCTTCCGATCAGCGTCGTCGATCCCGCCCAGCGACGCGAGCTCCTCGATCACCCAAGCCACTCCCACATCGTCCAGTTCTACGAGGCCGATGGTCAGCTCATCGGCGCAGTGTCGCAGTACTTGCTTGCGGGCCTCGACGCTGGCGAGCCGCTCGTCATCATCGCGACGGCCGAGCATCGCGCCGCATTCTCGGCGGCGCTGGCAGCGAGAGGCTTCGATGTCGATGTCCTGAGCCGCGCGGGCCGCCTCACGATGCTCGACGCGCGCGAGACCCTTTCATTGTTCATGGTCGGCGATACCCCCGACGCCGCCCTGTTCGATGCAAGCGTTGGCGGCGTGCTCGCGCGCGTGCAGGCATCATTCGGCTCGCGATCGATTCGTGCCTACGGCGAGATGGTCGACATCTTGTGGCGCGACGGCAATCCCGACGCCGCACTGCGAGTGGAGGGCCTTTGGAACGAGCTCGGTCGTCGGCGCTCGTTCTCGCTGTTTTGCGCGTACGTGATGGGTAACTTCTATCGCGTCGACGGTGTCGGCGGCATCGAAGCTGTCTGTGCGGCCCACTCGCACGTCCTGCAGGATGACCTGGACATCGACGCGCTCCGCGAGCATGCGCGCGCGCTGCAGAAGGAGATCGAAGAGCGCAAGCATCTCGAGGCTGCGTTGCGCAGTGCGCTCCAGGAGCGATCGGTCGCGCAAGCGCAGCTCGAAGCTCTCCAGCGAATCGGCAAAGCGCTGCATTCCGAGCTCGATCTGGAGAAGATCGTCCAGCGGGTGACCGACGAGGCGACCGCGATCTGCCATGCAGAATTCGGCGCGTTCTTCTACAATGTCGTCGAGCCCGAGGGCGAGCGGTACACGCTGTACACGCTGGCCGGCGTACCTCGCGAGCGGTTCGCGAGGTTTCCGATGCCGCGCAACACGGCCGTGTTTGGACCGACGTTTCGCGGCGAGGGCGTGGTCCGGCTCGACGACGTCACCAAGGATCCGCGTTACGGCAAGAACGCGCCCTACTACGGGATGCCAGAGGGGCATCTGCCCGTCTGTAGCTATCTCGCCGCGCCGGTCGTCGCCCGTAGCGGCGAGGTGCTCGGAGGACTCTTCTTCGGCCACTCGAAACCCGGCGTGTTCGACAAGGCCGACGAGAATGGCGTGATCGGCATTGCGGCACATGCGGCGATCGCGATCGAGAACGCTCGCGCATACGAAGAGCAGCGGCGCGCGCGCATCGCGGCGGACGAGGCTCGGGTCGCGGCCGAGCAGGCACGCGAGCGAACGGAGCGTCTCCAGCGCATCACGGTCGAGCTATCGCGCGCACTCGGCGCCGAGGAGTTATCGCGGATCGTGATCGCCGAGACGAGCGCCTTGGCGGGTGTCGAGGCTGGCAGTGTGGTGCTCCTCGACGAGGCCGGCACGGCGATCGAGAGCTTCGTGATCGATGCAGGCGTGAGCGAGCCGGTCGCCGTACAGGCGAGGGCGATGGACCTCGGCACGCGGGCACCCATCTTCGATGCCATTCGCACCGGCGCGCTGGTCTGGGTTGTCGGAGCCGATGAAATCGATCGGCGATACCCGGAGCTCGCGTCACTGCGCGCAGCGGCCGGCGCCCAGACCTGGGGCGCGCTGCCGATCATGTTCGAGGGGCGCCCGCTCGGCGCCGTGGGGTTCAGCGGGAGCACTGCACGCGTACTTTCCGACGAGGATCGCGCGTTCCTGCTGGCGCTCGGCCGTCAATGCGGGCAGGCCGTGGAGCGTGCTCGCCTGCACGACGCGACCCTGGCTGCGCGCGCCGAAGCCGAGCAGGCCAACCGAGCGAAGGACGACTTTCTCGCGATGCTCGGGCACGAGCTACGCAACCCATTGTCGCCGATCTTGACTGCGGTCCACCTGATGCGGATCCGTGGCGAGACCAGCACCCTGCGCGAGCAGAGCGTGATCGAACGACAGGTGAACCATCTGATTCACCTCGTCGACGAGCTGCTCGACATCTCTCGCATCACGCGCGGCAAGGTGGAGCTGGAGCGGAAGCCCCACAAGCTGAGTACGATCGTGTCCAAGGCCGTCGAGGTGGTAACTCCACTTGTCGACGAGCGTCGTCATCAGCTCACGATCTCGCTGCCGGATGAGGAGCTCTGGCTCGATGTCGATGATGTCCGGATCTGCCAGGTCCTCACCAATCTCCTGACCAACGCGGCCAGGTACACCGAACGAGGAGGGCAGCTCGCGTTATGCGCAGCCCGCGAGGACTCGTGCGTCGTCATCCGCGTCAAGGACAATGGAGTTGGCATGCCGCCGGAGCTCCTGCCGCGCGTGTTCGACCTCTTCGTGCAAGGTTACCGGACATCCGATCGTAGCCAGGGCGGACTCGGCGTCGGCCTCGCGCTCGTTCGCAACCTCGTGGTCATGCACGGCGGCTCCGTCGGGGTAGCGAGCGCCGGTCCCGGCAAGGGCAGCGAGCTCACGGTGCGCCTGCCGATCATCGTACCCAACCGTGCGGTCGCGGCGACAGGCGACGGCGAGCGCTCGATTCGAGAAGGCGTCAGCGTCACGTCGCGACGCATCCTCGTCGTCGACGACAATGTCGATGCTGCGACACTGCTCGCCGACCTTCTGCGTACGGTCGGACACGACGTTCGGGTCGCCCATGATGGAGCGGTCGCGCTCGACATCCAGGCGCGGTTTCACCCGGAGATCGGGATCCTCGATATCGGACTTCCGAGGATGGACGGTTACGAGCTCGCGACCATCATGCGCGAGCGCGCCGCGCGGACGATCCGGCTGATGGCGGTGACCGGCTATGGTCAAGAGCAAGACCGAGCTCGCGCCGAGCGTGCCGGGTTCGATGCGCACTTCGTGAAGCCCGTTGCGCTGGCAAAGCTCCTGACCGAGATCGAGCTCCGCTCCGGTGGCGAAGAGCTTCCCGCGAATTCGACATGACGCGCGTGCAACCGGTGAGCCGCGCTAGCTCCTCGACGGGAAATACGTCCTGGGTGGTGGTCCGGACGCAGTGTGGCGTGAGTGCGCTGAGCTCTCGCGCGCCACAGATCCGGGTGCTTGGGGTTAGGATGATCGACGTTGGCGGCCGAATTCCGCAAGGCGTACGAGAAGTGGCTCGCGACGCGTCCGCGCCACACCGGCGTGCTCGAGCTCATCTCGCTCTACGCGCGACAGCTGCGTGGACGTGACCCGTGAGCCACGCATCGAAGATTCACGATGTTCTCGTCGCCGGAGGCTGCGCGCCCGTCGAGCTCACGGACAAAGAAGTCTGGAGCTGGCAGAAGCGGTGGCGCGAGGTGTTCGCGCGCGGCCTGCACGCGGCGACCGGCAAGTGGGTGCTGCACGAGTTCGACTGGCACGTCTTCAGCTACGAGCATCATCCGTACGTGACGGGCGACCGCGCGTGGAACGCGTACCGGGCGATCGAGCCGTGCAGCTTCATCGTGATCAGTGCATACGCTCACGAGACGTTCGGCTTTCAGTGCGAGGGCAAGCCGCCCGAGCGCCTGAAGCGGGACATCGACATCCTGGTCGCGCCGACGACGCTCGACTGGACGATGGCGTTCACGCACGAAGGGCACTGCGGGCCATACTTCGCGGAGCCCTGAACAGCGCGGAGTTGCAAGGGGCGTTACGGCTCTCGTGGCGCGGGAGCGAGGCGTGAAGCGCGCGACTCGCACTGCGATCGAGCGGTCTCGCGGTGGGACCTTGCGCGAGGCAGCGGGCCATTGAATGGCCGCGGACGTACGCTACGAGTCGTGACGAGCTCTCTGCCTCCTCTGTTCGCGAACCTGCCGGACGTCTTTGCCGCGTACTACGAGCCAGAGGCACCATGGGCACTGCTGGGCCGTCCGCTCGACGAGATCCTGGCTCGGCCCGGCAGGATCGACGCGGACATCTCGGCGTGCGCTCACGTCAGCGGCGAGGGCATCGTGGTGGGCGAGGGCACGCGCATCCATCCGACGGCGGTGATCGAGGGCCCCGTGTTCATCGGTCGCAACGTCGAGATCCGGCCGGGCGCGTACGTTCGCGGCGGCTCGTGGATCGGTGACCACGCCGTCGTCGGTACGAACACCGAGATCAAGCGCGGCATCCTGCTGCCGCACGCGAAGGCACCGCACCTCAACTACGTGGGCGACTCGATCCTCGGCGCGCAGGTCAACCTCGGCGCGGGGACGATCCTGTCGAACTTCCGCCACGACAAGAGCAGCATCCGCGTCGGCACGATCGACACCGGCCGCCGCAAGCTCGGCGCGATCCTTGGCGACGGCGTGCTGACCGGCTGCAACTCGGTGCTGCATCCCGGCTCGGTCGTCGGTCGCGAGACGCACATCTATCCCGGCGTGCAGCTGCGCCCGGGCGCGTATCCCGAGAGGAGCATCGTCAAGCTACGACAAGAGATCGACGTGGTGCCGCGCGCAACCTGACGACCGAGCGCGTGTCGATCTGTGGATGCTGTCGTTCGAGCGCGCACCGTGGCTTGCACTCCTGGCCGTCGTCGGTTTGTGGACGGGCCTGCAGCTCCGCACGAGGGTTCGCCACGAGGTGCCCGCGCTCGCGCCGCCCGCGCACGGCCGGATCGTCCACTGCGGGGTTGCCACGGCGTGCATGGAGAACCCACTTCGGTGCCTGTGAGTTAAGAGGCTGGCGTCTCGCGGATTTGTCGCTCGCGCGGCGATCGGGTAGATCAGCGGCACATGTTTCTCGACGGGGCTCGTACCGTGCTCGCCTTCGGAGCGCACCCGGATGATCTCGAGGCGGGGGCGGGCGGCCTGCTCGCGAAGCTCGCCGCAGGCGGCGCGCACGTGACGATGGTCGTCACCTCGATCCCGAATCGATTCGAGCAGCGGCTCGCAGAGGCGCGAGCGGGGGCGGCCGTGCTCGGTGCGGAGCTCGTGCTCTTGCGCGACGATGCGGCCTCGCGCGTCGAGGACTACGCGATGTGGGAGCTCGTCGAGCGGTACGACGGCATCGTCGATCGCGTGAAGCCCGACCTCGTGATCGCGCACCAGGCCGAGGACACGCACTGGGATCACTTCCTCGTGCACCGCGCGGTCGTATCGGCGATGCGACGGCAACGTGCGAACCTGATCGCGTACAGCGCAGGCAGTGGACCGGCGGCAACGATCGGCACCTGCTTTGCCGATATCACGGACCACATCGACACGAAGCTCGCCGCACTCGGCAAGCATGCGACGCAGTTCTCGACGGCGAAGGTCGAGGCGATGCGCGACCGCGCGCGTGCTGCAGGCGTCTCGTGCGGCGTCGGTTACGCCGAGGTGTTCACGCCGTTGCGCGTCTACTTGTGATCTCAGGGCGCGGCCGTCGACATCGATCGTCGACCCGCCTGAAGAGTGGTGCTCGCGCCCGCTGCGATGTGCAGGTTCATGGCGACGGGCACTTTGCGTCCGCCGATGTTCAACGTGAACGTGAGCCGGTAGTCGCCCGCAGCGACCGTCGTGAATGCCAGGCCCAGTCGCAGACTGGCGATGTTGGGAGCGGGAACGGCGGTTTCCGGAATCAGAAGGGCGTTGGTCAGGAGGTTCGTCGCTGCCGTGCTCAAGTCGGCCGTACGCCGGCCGACCGGCAACGTGCCATTGGCGGCTGTCAGGGAGGGCTGCACCGCGGTCCCCGCCGGGGTGATCGCGACATCCTGGATCTGGGCGCCGGAAAGATTCACGTCGAACAGCGACGTGTTGACGACGCTGAGCAGGCTGCTGATCGAGGAGATGTTCGTGGCGAGGATCATGTCGCTGACGTAGGCAACTTCGATCCGCGTATCGAAGCAGTCCGGGATGAAGTTCGTGTTGCTGTCCGCGTCGGAGACGCCACAGCCACACGCACCGGCCTGCGTCTTCGCAGGGTCGTCTGGGCACTGGTCGATGCCCGCGTCGAGGCAGTCGGGGACGCCGTTGGCGTTCGCATCGGTGTCGGCAACGCCGCAGCCACAGGTACCGGCTTGCGTCTTCGCAGCGTCGTTGGGACAGAGATCGATGCCGGCGTCGAGGCAGTCCGGCGCGCCGTTGCCGTTGGCGTCGGCGTCGCTCGTGCCGCAGCCGCACGTCCCGGGGACGAGCTTCGCCGCGTCGTCGGGGCACAGGTCGATGTCCGCGTCGAGGCAATCGGGAACGCCGTTCTCGTCGGTGTCGTCGTCGCTGACGCCGCAGCCGCAGGCGCCGGCCTGTGTCTTGGCTGGATCGCTCGGACACAGATCGATCGCCGCGTCGAAGCAGTCGGGCACTCCGTTGCCGTTGGTATCTGCGTCGGAGACGCCGCAGCCGCACGCGCCTGCCTCGGTCTTGACCGGATCGTCGGGACAGAGGTCAGTGGCGGCCGTATCGGAGCAGGCCATCCAGGTAGCTGCAAGGACGGTCGCGAGCGCGAGACGGGCCATCGAGCTCACGACACCAGGTACGGCGAGACGCATCGAGCCATACGTATCACAGCTCAGTGGGCGGCCAGCCAGGTCTCCATGTCCTTGCGCTCGGCGGCGAAGCGCGCGGAGCTCGGCGCGACCTTGCGATGGAGCTCGATCGCTCCAGCGGCGAGCTCGTGGGCCTTCGCCCCGTTCCCCTTGGCAGCGACGATCGCCTGGGCGAGCGCGAACCGGAGGCGAACGAGCTCGAGCGGGTTGACCTCGTCGGGGTCGGCGTCGGCATTGGCCTGCGAGAGCTCCTTCACCGCTCCTGCGGCGTCACCTTGTGCGAGCAACGCGGCGCCGAGCTCGTGGCGCGTGCCGACGATGTTCGGATGCTTCGGGTTGTACTTCTCGAAGACGGCGATCGTCTCGGCGAGGGCCTCGCGCCGCTGCGCGACGCTGTTGGTGACGTCGCCGCGCGCCTTCGAAAGATCGGCGAGGTCGGTCTTCGCCTCGATCTGCAGCTCCTCGTCGCCCGAGGCAGCGACGGCCTCGAACAGCTGCCTCGCGCGAGCGACGTGCTCGAGCTCGCGCTCGGCCTGGCCGAGGTAGAGCTGCAGCCGCGCGACGAGCGCCTTGTCGTCGGGCGCGGACTCGAGCAGGCGATCGAGCGCATCGCTGCACTCGGTGGCGCTGCGCTTGTAGTCGCCGAGCTCGTTGAGGCCGTGACAGAGATAGGCCCGCATCTCGAGCGTGCGCGGGTGGTCGGCGCCGTTCTCGGTCCGCGCGAGCTCGACGCCGCGCTCGAGCCAGCGGATCGCCTCGGTGAGCTCGCCGGCCTCCGTCGCGGCGAGGCCGAGCGTCGTGACGAGCCACTCGCTCTGCTTGCCGGCGGCGTCGCGGCGGGCGGCGAGATCCTTGAGGCAGGTGAGGCGCGTGCGGACCCTGCCGGTGAAGTGATTCGACATGCACTCGAGCTGGTCGACGAACATGCCGACCTCGGCGACGTGCGAGCGGTCGGCGAGTGCGTGAGCGACCGCGGACCACCGGCGGAACTCGGGGAGCTCGCCCGCCCACAGCGATTCCTGCGCGAGACGTGCGCACGCGTCGGCGGCGAGGCGATCGTCGCCGGAGGTGAGCGCGGCGGCGAGCGTCTCGTTGAACGCGGCCTGCGCGTCGGCACCGCCATCGCGATCGGCGACCGCGCGACCGCGCCAGTAGAGGGCCTGCGCGAGGGCAGGGGCATAGCCGACGGTGCGGGCCTCGGCGACGACGCGATCGACGAGCGCGATCGACTTGTTCGCATCGCCGATCGCGTAGAGCGCGGTGACGCGAGACAGCTCGCCGTCGATCGCGTCGAGGCGCTTGACCGTCGCGGCATCGGTCGGGCGACGCACGACCTGGCGGAGGGCTCTGACGTCGGCGCAGTCGGAGACCGGCGGCAGGTTCGCGACGACCTCGCCGGCCTTGCGGAGCGCGTCGACATTGGCGTCGGCCATGACGTCGACGAGCGCGCCGAGATCGGCGAGGCGATGGTCGAGGCATGCGGAGCGCAGGTCGAGCGCCTCGGGCGACTGCACGTTGCGCACGCGCGTCGCCTGGCACGAGTCGAGATACATGGCCTTCCACTGCGTCGCGTAGCTGTCGACGCGCTCGGCGAACGTTCCGACGGCGGTCGGCGCCCACGGCACGCCGGCCTTGGCGGCGGCCTTGTCGAGGGCGGCGCGCTTACCCGCGTTCCACACGGCGGCAACGCGATCGTCGCCGGTGCCGCAGCTCGGCGCGGATGCGCGGGGCGAGGAGGAGACGAGGCGCCAGGTCGCGAGCGTCGCGATCGTGGCGACGCCGACGAGCGATGCCCCGCCGACGAGGATGCGGCGACGCGTGCGCTCGGGGTCGCGCTCGAGCTCGCGCAGGAGGTCCGCGACCGAGTCGTAGCGATGGCTCTTCTCGGCGGCGAGGCCGCGCTCGACGACCTTCTGCAGCCAGGCCGGGACGTCGGATTTCGCCGGCGGCGGCGCGGCGAGCGTGCGCGGCGTGAGGCCTGGCTTGTCGGCGACGGTCAGCTGCTCCTGCGGATCCAGGACCATCTTCTTTGTCGCCTTGAACGGGCGCTGCTTGTAGAGCGCCTCGTAGAGCGTGACGCAGAAGCTGAACTGATCGGAGCGCTCGTCGGCATCGACCGCGCGGCCGCGCTGCTCCGGCGGCATGTACGCGGGCGTGCCGACGACGTGGCCGTACGCGGTGATCTGTTCGAGCGGGCGCAGCGTGCTCGAGCTGCTGCCGCCGAGGCTGCCCGCTGCGGAGACGAGGTCGCTGCCGCTGTCGCCCGGATCGTGGCTCTCGCCCGAAGGACCGTCGACCGAGTCGACCGAGCGATCGCCGAGGTCGCGTGCGAGGCCGAAGTCGACGAGCTTCACGAGCCCCGCGTCGCTGACGACGATGTTGTCGGGCTTGATATCGCGGTGGACGATGCCGGCGGCGTGCGCGGCGGCGAGGCCTCGACCCGCGGCGATCATCACCTGGATGATCTCGCGCCACGTGCGCGCCTCCTGACGCCACCACTCGCGTAGCGTCTTGCCCTCGACGAGCTCCATCGCGACGAACGTGTCGTCCTCGATGTCGCCGACGTCGAACACGGTGACGACCGACGGATGCGAGAGTCGCGCGAGCGCCTGGGCCTCGCGATGGAGGCGCGCGCGGTACGCCTCGGTCAGCTTGTCGCCGCGCACGACCTTGAGGGCGACGCGACGATCGAGCTGCGGATCGTAGGCGACATAGACGACGGACATCCCGCCACGGCCGAGCTCGGAGAGCACGACATAGCGACCCAACATCGAGCCAACGCGACGCTGGCGTTCCCGATCCTGGGCCAGCTCCGCGCTCGTCTCGGTCGGCTCGTCGTGAAGGTCGACTTGCATGACCACAGCGACGACTACCAGGGTAACGAAACCGAACCGGCGCGCGAACCTGAAAGGATCGTCGGCGCGCGTACGTATTCGACATGCGGTGGCGGCGCTGCAGTTTCGGGCGGTTGGAGAATTGTTGGCCGGGCGCGACCAGATTTCGGCGGCCGGGCAGTCCTGGGATCAGGAGGACACGATGCAGCTCTACGATTTTCCATTCTCGCCCAACAGCCGTAAGGTCCGCGCCGTCGTCTACGAGCTCGGCCTTGCCGTCGAGCCCGTGAACGTCGACTTGCTCCAGGGCAAGCAGCGCGCGCCCGAGTTCCTCGCGCTCAACCCGAACGGCCGCGTGCCGGTGCTCGTCGACGGCGACCTCGTCCTGTGGGAGTCGACCGCGATCATGAGGTACCTCGCTCGCGGCTCCGCACTCGTGCCGACCGCGCCGCGTGTCGCCGCCGAGGTCGATCGCTGGATCGCCTGGCAGCTCGCCCACCTCGGGCCGGCGATGACGAAGGTCGCGTTCGAGAAGGTCGTCAAGGTCGCGCTCGGCAAGGGCCCGCCCGATGAAGCGCGAATCGCCGAGGGCACGACGGAGTTCCACGCGATGAGCGCGATCCTCGACGCCGCACTTGCCGGCAAGGAGTACGTCGCAGGGCCGCTGACGATCGCCGATTTCGCACTCGCGGCTCACTACAGCCTCGCCGGTGCGTGCGGGCTCGACCTCGCGAACCATCCGAACGTCGCGGCGTGGCTTGCCCGCGTGTCGGAGCGCGATAGCATGCGACGCGTGCTGCAAGAGGCCCGCATGCGAGCTGCGTCGTGAAGAGCGAAGCCGAGTTCGGGGCCGCCGTCGCGCCGCTGCGCGGAGCGTTGCGCCTGCATTGCTATCGCATGCTCGGCTCTGCGAGCGACGGCGACGACATGGTGCAGGAGACGCTGCTGCGTGCGTGGCGTGCGCGCGACACGCTTCAGGATCCTGCGCGTCTCAAGCCGTGGCTCTATCGGATCGCGACGAACGTCTGCCTCGACGAGATCGCGCGCCGGCCGCGCCGTGGTCTCGCGTCGGATCTGTTCGAGGCGGTGCCGGGCGACAGCTATCCGCCGGCAGCACCGATCGAGGCCGGCTGGCTCGAGCCGATGCCGGATGCGTGGCTCGCGGGCATCGCGCAGGATCCCGAGGCGCGGTACCTGTTGCGCGAGAGCGTCGCGCTCGCGTTCGTCGCCGCACTGCAGGTGCTGACCCCGTCGCAGCGGGCAGCGCTGCTGCTGTGCGACGTCGTCGGCATGAGCGCGGGCGAAGTCGCGAGCACGCTCGACCAGTCGGTCGCGGCGACGCACAGCGTCCTGCACCGCGCGCGCGACGTGATCGAGGCGAAGGTCGCGGCCGAGCGCGGCACGGCGCTCGCGCCCGAGGCCGAGAGCGTGCTGCAGCGGTACGTGAAGGCGATCGCGGATGCCGACGTCGAGGCGATGATCGCAATCATTCACGACGACATGCACACGACGATGCCGCCGTCGCCGACGTGGGTGCGCGGCAGGGCCGACAACGTCGAGTTCTACCGGCGCATGTTCGCGCGCTGGTGGGCGGGTGACGTCAGGGTCGTGCCGGTTGGCGTGAATGGCGCGCTCGGCTGCGAGTTCCATCGCGACGGCGCGCTGCGTGCGATCGAGGCGATCGAGGTCCGCGACGGCAAGGTGTTGCGAATGCATCACTTCATGCAGCCCGCGGTCGTGGCGCTGTTCAGAAACACCACCGGCTAGCCGGATCTGCGGGGTACGATGGGAGGGTGAATGCGGGCACGCTGATCTCGGCCCGGTTCCGCATCCTGCGCTGTATCGGCAGCGGTTCCACCGGGGACGTCTACGAGGCGGTCGATCGAGATCGCGGTGGCAAGACCGCGATCAAGGCGCTGCGCCTCGAGCACCCGCAGGCGATCAGCCGGTTCAAGCGCGAGTTCCGCGTGCTGCAGGATGTCGAGCATCCGAACCTCGTCTCGCTCGGCGAGCTGTTCGAGGAGAACGGCCGGCTCTACTTCACGATGGAGCTCGTCGATGGCGTCGACTTCCTCACCTACGTGCGTCCCGCCGACGAGACCGGGTTCGACGAGGCGCGGCTGCGCCACGGCTTCGCCGAGCTCGGCAAGGCACTCGAGGCGCTGCACGCGCGCGGTCTCGTGCATCGCGACGTCAAGCCGTCGAACGTGCTCGTCACGACGGACGATCGCGTCGTCATCCTCGACTTCGGTCTCACCGCGTCGTTCGAGGATCGCTCCGCGACGTGGTCGGGGCCGAGCATCGTCGGCACGCCGCACTACATGTCGCCCGAGCAGGCAGCGGGTCAACCCGCAGGCCCTCCGTCGGACTGGTACTCGGCGGGCGTGATCCTCTACGAGGCGTTGACCGGCCGGCCGCCGCACGACGGTCCGGTGATGAAGATCCTCTCCGACAAGCAGCAGGTCGAGCCCGCGCCGCCCGACGAGAACGTGCCCGCGGATCTCGCCGCGCTGTGCACGGCGCTGTTGCGGTTCGATCCGTCCGCACGGCCGACCGGTGCGGCCGCGATCAAGCGGCTCAGGCCGGGCATGCCGACGCCGCCCGCCGGTCTGCGCACGGCAAAGCGGTCGAGCAGCACGATCTCGCAGGGCCCGCCGTTCGTTGGCCGCGACGCCGAGCTCGCGAAGCTGCGCGAGATCCTCGACACCGACGTGCTCGGCGACGGCATGCCGGCAACCGTACTGATCCGTGGCGACTCGGGTCTCGGCAAGACGACGCTCGTCCGCACGTTCCTGCACTCGATCGAGCCAGAGGCGCTCGTCGTGCGCGGCCGCTGCTTCGAGCGCGAGTCGACGCCCTACAAGGCGTTCGACGGTGTCGTCGAGGGGCTGACGCGCGCGCTCGTGAAGATGGAGCCGGCCGCCGCTGCGGCGATGCTGCCTCTGCACGCGGCGGCGCTCGCCGACGTGTTCCCCGATCTCAAGCGCGTGAAGGCGTTCGCCGACGCGCCGGCGGGGCTGCCGCTCGGTCAACGCGAGCTGCGCGACCGCATGTTCGGCGCGCTGCGCGAGCTGCTCGTCCGTCTCGCGCGGCGGCACACCGTCGTGCTCGCGATCGACGACCTGCAGTGGGCCGACGACGACAGCGTCGCGCTGCTCGCCGAGATCGTGCGGCCGCCCGAGGCGCCGCCGCTGCTCCTGCTCGCGACGATCAGGCCGCCGAGCGGCGCGGCGAGCGTCGAGGCACAGCTATGTGTCGCGTGTCCCAGGCTGCGCTCGATCGATCTCGGCCCACTCGACCAGGCGGCATCGCGCGAGCTCGCCGAGCGGCTGTGCGTGATCCATGACGTGCACGACAAGATCGACATCGCCGAGGTCTCGGCGGAGGCGGCCGGCCACCCACTGTTTCTCGACGAGCTCGTGCGCCACGCGGCGGGCGGCAGGCCGGGCGGCACGTTCCGGCTCGACGACGCGCTGTGGTCGCGCATCTCCGCGCTCGATCCAAAGGTGCGCGGCGTCCTCGAGGTGATCGCGCTCGCCGGCGAGCCCCTTCACTTCGACACGCTCGTTCGCGCGGCCGACATTGCGCCCGAGCAGCTCGGCCGCACGCTGTCGCTACTCCGCGTCGCGAACCTCGTCCGCACGAGCGGCCCGGGCACCGACAACTCCGTCGAGCCGTATCACGATCGCATTCGCGCGGCGATCGTCGCCCACCTCGATGACGAGCGTCGTATCGAGCTCCACCGCGCGCTCGCCGTCGCGCTCGAGGCATCGCAGCGCCGCGGCCACGATCCGATGCTCGCGTTTCACTGGCAGGGTGCCGGCCGGGCCGACCTCGCCGCGCCGTACGCCGCA
The DNA here is from genome assembly GCA_013368795.1 of Kofleriaceae bacterium. GTDB lineage: Bacteria > Myxococcota_A > Polyangia > Haliangiales > Haliangiaceae > JABFXX01. The sequence continues at coordinate 20,836 of JABFXX010000372.1, read as the reverse complement.
TCCGCCGCCCGCGACGCCGTCGAGACGCTCGCGTTCGATCGCGCGGCGCGGTTCTACCGGCTCGCCATCGTGCTCGGCCATCCCGATCGCGGCGACCTCTACGCGCGCCTCGGCGAGGCGCTCGGCCTCGATGGCCGCGGTGCCGAGGCCGCAGATGCCTACCTCGCCGCCGCCGAGGCGACGACGGCCGACGAGGTCGCGCTGGATCGCCGCCGCCTCGCTGCCGAGCAGCTGCTGATCTCCGGCCACATCGATCGCGGCGTCGACCTCATCTCGACCGTGCTCGCGACGCTCGACATGGCGCTGCCCTCCACGCCGCGCAAGGCGCTCGCCTCGCTCGTCTTGCGCCGCGCCCTGCTCACGGCCCGCGGCCTCCGCTTCCGCGAGCGCCAGCCCGGCGAGGTCTCCGCCGCCGAGCTCACGCGCGTCGACCTGTGCTGGTCCGTCGCCGGTGGCCTCGCGATGGTCGACACGATCCGAGGTGCCGACTTCCAGACGCGCCACCTCCTGCTCGCGCTCCGCGCAGGCGAGCCAACGCGCGTCGCGCGCGCCCTCGCCGTCGAGGGCGGCTTCCACGCCGTCGGTGGTCCTCGCTCGCGCCGCCGCGCCGCTCACCTGTTCGCCGCCGCGCGCGCACTGCTCGCCCGCAATCCCTCCGAGCACGTCGCCTCGCTCATCTCCGGTGGCGAGTGCATCACCGCCTATCAGGCCGGCGAGTGGAAGCGCTCGCTCGAGCTCGCGCGCCGCGCCGAGACCGAGATCCGGAACCAGCAGGCGACCGCGACGTGGGAACACGACACGATCGACTTCTTCATCGTCTACTGCCTGTTCTATCTCGGCGACCTGCGCGAGATGGCGCAGCTCACGCCGGCCCTTCATCGCCGCGCGACCGACCGCGGCGACCTCTACGGCGCGACGAACCTCTGCGTCGGTCTGCCGAACGCGGCCTGGCTCGTCTCCGACGACGTCGCCGGTGCACGCGAGCGCCTCGACGAGGCGAGCCGCCAGTGGACCACGCGCTGGTTCCACCTCCAGCACTATCACCACCTGCTCGGCGCGTGTCAGCTCCACCTCTATGCGGGCACGGCAGAGCAGGGCCTCGCGCTCCTGCGCGATCGCTGGGCCGCGCTGAAGAGCTCGCAGATCCTTCGCATCTCGCTGATCGCCGACGAGGTGCTGCAGCTGCGTGCCCGCCTCTCGATCTCCGCGGCGCTCGCAGGCTCGCCCGATCGCGATCGTCTGCTCCGCGAGGCCGCGCGCGACGCCGCGAAGGTCGCGAAGGCAAGCGAGCCCGCCGTCGCCGCACTCGGCGAGCTCGCACTCGCGGCGACCGAGTACATCGCCGGCGAGCACGAGCGGAGCGCGACGCGGCTGCGCGCCTGCGCATCGGCGTGTGATGCGACCGACATGAAGACGTACGCGTGTGCTGCGCGTGCCGCGCTTGGCCGCGTGATCGGCGGCGACGAGGGCAGGGCGCTCGTCGATACCGCCGAGAAGTCGCTGCGCGCGCAAGACGTCGCTGCGCCTAAGCGCTGGTTCGAGATGCTCGCACCGGGCTTCGCATCACCGCGGTAGTCGCGCCAGTTCGTCGCGAGCATTCGGCTAACCCGCGTCGCGCTGCTGCCAGCGTGACATCGCGCGATGCCTGCGAGGCAAAGCGCACGACGTGCTTGCCGCCGAGCGATCGGCACGTATGCATGAGCGATGGAACCGCTCGCCGCCGCACGCGCCTCGCTGGTCGGTCTCGCCGTCGGAGATGCGTTCGGCGCGATGCTCGACGGTTTCGGTCCGGACTTCGCGCGGCGCGCCGCCGTGCGCCTCATCTCGCGTTTCCGGCCATGGCGGTGGACCGACGACACGGCGATGGCGCTGTCGATCTTCGAGCAGCTCGCGGAGCGCGGCACCATCGATCCGGACGCGCTCGCTGCCGCGTTCGTCGCGCGCTTCGCGGAAGACCCCGAGCGCGGCTACGGTGCTGGCGCCTACTCGCTCCTGTCGCGCGTCCGCCTCGGCGGCTCGTGGCGGGAGGAGGCGAGGGCGCTGTTTCGCGGCAAGGGTTCGTACGGTAATGGTGCCGCGATGCGCGCGGCGCCGATCGGTGCGTACTTCGCGCCGGATCTCGAGCGCGTGCGCGACGAGGCGCTCCGCTCCGCCGAGCCGACGCACGCACATCCCGACGGTGCCGCCGGCGCGGTCGCCGTCGCCATCGCCGCGGCGCTCGCGCGCACCCGTGCCGTTCCGCGCGACGCGATGCTTACCGAGGTCATCCGCTGGACCCCCGACGGTCAGACGCGCGAACGCCTTCGCCGCGCCGACCAGCTCGGCCTCGGCTTCGACGTCCAGCTCGCGGGCGAGGAGCTCGGCACCGGGTCGAACATCACGTCACAGGACACCGTGCCGTTCTCGATCTGGGTCGCCGCGCGTCATCTCGACTCGTACGAGGAGGCGATGTGGACCGCGACCGCGCATCCCGGGATCGAGCTGGCGACGAACCCGCTCGCACTGTTCGCCGTCGACCGCGACACGGTCGGCGCGATCGTCGGTGGCATCGTCGCGTGCGCGACCGGTATCGACGGGATCCCGATCCTGTGGCGCGAGGCGACCGAGAAGCTGCCGGTCACAGCATCTCGGGCCTGAACAGCCGGCGGTACTTGGCGACGGTCGTCCCCGCGATCATGAATTCGCCGCTGCCTCGGTAGTGGATCGTCGTCGGGAATTTCGGTGTCGCCGCGACGTGCGCCTTGACGCACTCGAACACGAACAGGCTGTACTTGCGGATGAGGCTCGTATCGACGAGCTTGCACTCGAAGCTCGCGTAACACTCGGCGATGAGCGGCGCGCCGACCTTCTTCGCGGGCACCGCCGTCAGGCCGAACGCGTCGAACTTGTCGATGTCGCGGCCCGAGCTGTTGCCGATCTTCACGACCGTCTCCGCGATGTCGACCGTCGGCACGTTGATCACGCACTCCTTGCTCTTTCGTACGAGCTCGCGGCTGTGGTTCTCGGTCCAGATGTAGCAACCGACGAGCGACGGCTCGGTCTCCATGATCATGTGCCAGCCCATCGTCATGATGTTGCGCTCGCCTTTGTGGGCCGAGCTGACGAGCACGATCGGTCCCGGCTCGAGGAAGCGCCGGATATCGGAGACCGGGAAGTCCTTCTTCGAGCGATGCCGCATGCTCGTGGCTAGCACTGCGCCCGGCCACGTGCAGCACGCTCCCGAACGAGGTTGGACGCAGCACGCGGCGCGAATGGGAACTTTGTTTTCTCGTCGGAGATGTGTGGTTTTCGCGTCGCCACGCCCTGGCAATCGGCGTTCACGATCGGCCGCGCGAGGCCGTGGAACCCGTACCCGATGCGATGTGGTCCATCGCTTGCTCCTGGGCGCCGCATGCGCTCTTCGATTTCCTTCGTCAGCTTGTTCTTCGTCTTCGTGCTCGGTTGTGTCGGCGAACACGCCAAGGGGGACGACGCCGGCAGCGGCAGCCAGGAGTCGCCGGTCGAGCCCGACTGGCTCGCCACGCCGTACGTCAGCCGGATCGCCGTCGACGCGAGCCATGTCTACTTCGTCGCAGGCGGTGGGGCCGAGCTGTCGAGATCCCCGATCGCCGGCGGCGCCGCCGAGGCGCTCTACACGGTGCCGAGCGACGGCACGTCGTTCGACATGATCGACGCGCTCGTCGTTGGCGCGAACGACATCGTGTTCGTCGTCGACGGCTACGACACCGATACGCAGGCGCAGACGAGGACGCTGTACGCGCTCGCGAAGGCCGGTGGCTCGCCGCGCATGCTCGCGTCGTCGCAGGACTCGCGCGCGTACCTCGGCGTGACGATCGATGGCGACTACGTCTACTTCACCTCGTTCACGTCGCTCGTGCGCGTGCCGCTCGCGGGCGGGACGTCACAGTTCGTCGGCGAGAGCCCGGAGTCGGTCCAGTACTGGGCATTCTCGCCGACCGTCGTCGGTGACAAGATCGTCTGGGCCGAGTCTCAGAGCCTGTTCGCGATCGCGAAGGGCTCGTCGAGCCGCGAGGGGATGCGCCTCGCGTACGTGCCCGGCTCCGGCAAGATCATCGGTAGCGACGCGGTGCTCGTCGTCGCGCTGTCGAGCCAGATCGACTTCCTGGGTCTCGCGTCGAAGTTCATCGAGGTCGACCCGACGACCGGCCTGCTCGGCCCCGTGGTCGACGTCGGGACGACGTTCGATGACGCGGCGGTGACGGCGGATGCGGTGTGGGCAGCGACCTCGACCGGCCTCGTGCGGGTGCCGCGCGCGGGCGGGGCGCCGGAGCAGGTGACGACCGTGCGCTCGCTCTCGATCGCGGCCGGTAGCGAGGCGGTCTTCGTCGGTACCGAGGACGGCATCACGCGCGTGAAGCTGCAGTAGTTGAGGTACGATGGCTCGATGCTCGACAGCACGCGCGCGGTGGTCGATCGGTTGAAGGCGAGACTGCAGCGGCTGCAGGAGATCGAGCCGTACCTGATCGACCTGTCGCTGCGCGAGAACCCGGTCGGCGCGCGCGTCGGTCAGACGCTGCAGGACAAGCTGAACCTGTTGCCGCGCATCCGCGAGTTCGGGTTCAAGAACATCTTGCTCGGCACGCTCGACTACTCGATGCCCGAGGAGCTCGAGGTCGACGACGACTTCATGATGTATCTGCGCGACCACCACATTGATATGACCGGTGGCTTCGCGTTCACCGACATCGGTCTCGTCGCGCCGGACGGCTCGTTCAAGCCGTCTTGGTCGATGAAGAAGCTGAAGGACTACGGCGTGCCCAACACGCTGCACGAGATCTATCTCAGTCCCGAGGGCATGCAGGAGGCGAAGTACGACTTCGCGACGCTGATGCGCAGCCTGCCGGTCACGATCGAGTGGCTGCGCGCGAACATCCGCGGCGATGGCGGCGGCCCGCCGCGCATCCTCATCAACATCGTCGACGGCTGCGACGCGTTTGCCGAGAACCTCGACCAGACGTGCCAGGTGCTCGAACTGCTCGCGAAGCAGCCGATCGAGGGCGTGAGCTTCGAGGACGATCGCGGCACGTACATGCCGTTCCAGGTCGGCGGCTACGTGGCGATCGCGCGCAGCTACCTGCCGCCTCCGCTGAAGCTGCTCGTCCACATGCACGCGGGCGGCGGCTTCGAGAACGCGTCGCTCATCGAGGCGCTGCTCGAGGGCGCTGACGGGGTGTGGGGTGGCCTGCCGAAGCGCGCCGCGATCATCGGCCACGCATCGCTCGGCGAGCTGATCGCGAACCTCGTCCGCGCCGGCAACCAGAACATGCACAAGTACCAGCTCGGCAACCTGCTGCCGCTCGCGACCGGCATGCAGATCCTCGACGAGCAGGAGCGGGTGCCAGACGACCTGCCGATCCTCGGCTCGTCGGCGTATCGCCTGACGCTCGAGTTCTTCCGCCAGAAGCCCGGCCGCTTCATGGACCTGCCGCCCGAGGCGATCGGAGGCACCTACGGCTACCGGATCTGCCCTGTCGTCAGCGATCCGCCGGTCATCCGCGGCCGGCTCGCGCAGGTGACCGGCCAGCCGGCGGACTCGTTCGACAAAAACGTCATCGATCAGATGATCAGGCTCATGCGCCGGTCGCTACGAGAGGGCAACCGGGTCGCATGGGACGAGCCGAAGGCGTTACTCTTTCTCTACGAGCAGGCAGGAGGGACGCCGCCGTGACCAAGCCAACCGACGACGCCGTGTACAAGACACTCCTCGAGTCGACCCGCGCCATCCCGTGGAAGATCGACTGGAGCACGATGCAGTTCGCGTATATCGGCCCGCAGATCGAGGAGCTGCTCGGGTGGGCGCCGGATAGCTGGAAGTCCGTCGAGGACTGGGCAGGTCGCATGCACCCCGACGATCGCAAGTGGGTCGTCGACTTCTGCGTCGCGCAGTCCAAGTCCGGCGTCGATCACGAGGCCGACTACCGCGCGTTGACGAAGAACGGCGACTACGTGTGGATCCGCGACGTCGTCCACGTCGTGCGCGATGCCAACGGCACCGTCGAGGCGCTCGTCGGATTCATGTTCGACATCAGCGAGCGCAAGCGCACCGAGGAGCGCCTGCTCCAGCTCCAGCGCGAGCTCGAGGACCTCTCGTTCAAGGACGGTCTGACGGGCCTGCTCAACCGCCGCCGGTTCGACGTGCTCGTCGAGACCGAGTGGCGTGCGGCACGGCGCACGAGGTCGCCGCTGTCGCTCGTGATGATCGATATCGATCACTTCAAGCAGTTCAACGATCACTACGGCCACGTCCGCGGCGACGACACCCTGAAGAGGGTCGCGTCCGCGCTCAAGACCGGCGCCTCGCGTCCGCGTGACTTCATCGCGCGCTACGGCGGCGAGGAGTTCGTGCTCGTGCTGCCGGAGACCGACGAGCTCGGCGCGGATCGCGTCGTCGCCCGCTGTCGCGACGCGGTCGGCAAGGAGGCGATCCGCCACGAGCGCTCGTCGGTCGGCTCGTTCGTCACGATCAGCGCGGGCGCCGGCACGATCATCCCCGCCGCAGACAGCTCGCTGCTCGCGTTCATCGACAGCGTCGATCGCTGCCTCTATCGCGCGAAGCAGGCAGGGCGCGATCGCGTCATCGCGCTCGGCGCTTAGCCGTCGGCAGAATGCGCATGCCCTCGGCATGCCGCCGAGCAACCCGACGCGGGAATGCAGCGTCGAACTCGTCGGTCATAGGGCCAGAACACAGGAGGAACCAGATGCGACGACTTCATGCCCTGCTCATCGCGGGCCTGATGGCGGCGCCGCTCAGCGCCGTCGCGGCTCCCAACAACGACAACGATACGAACTCCGATGACTCCTCGCAGAGCGAGGATTCCGCGCCCCAGACCCAGACGTTCGAATGGTCGACCGTGACCGGACGCGCGCGCCTGGGCGTGATGGTGATGGGTCTGACGCCCGAGCTGCGCGAGCACTTCGGAGCGCCGGCCGACAAGGGCGTCATCATCGCGCGCGTCGAGCCGAAGTCCGCGGCGGCTGCTGCCGGCCTCGCGGTCGGCGACATCGTCACCGACGTGAAGGGCGAGTCGATCGACTCCGCTGGTGACGTGCTATCCGCGCTCTCCGATGCGAAGAAGAACGAGAGCGTCCCGCTCATCGTCATCCGCGATCACAAGTCGCTGACGCTGTCGGCGAAGATGCTGAACGATCCAGGCCCGGCGATGATGAACCAGCCGCGCATGCCCGACTGGGTCAAGGAGATGTTCGAGAACGGCCCTGATAGCTGGACGCCGCCGCATCGCGGCTTCAAGAGCCGCAGCAAGACCTAGCCCCGCTTCGCGCGCGCGAGCACGACGAAACCGATCGCGAGTAGCGTCACGCCGAGGGCGAGCGCCGCGTAGCGAACCGGTGGCACCCACGACGCGACGTACGGCGACATCGCCGGCGTCGCGCGCAGCGACAACGCGCCGAGCTTCCACGTTCCGTCGACGGAGACCGGCAGCGTCATCGCGTCCGCGTCATGCCGCTGCCTCGGCACGAGCTCGATCTCGAGGCCGTTGGCGACGAGCACGGCCTCATCGGCATCGCCCGCGAGCGCGAGCGCGGCGAGGTCGACCTTTGCGCCGAGCGCGAGCTGACCCGACAGCTCCGGCGTGTTGTTGTAGGGCGCGACCGGCACGCTGACGACGACCGCGAGGCCGCCGCGATTCTCGACGCGCGCGAGCTCGTCCTTCACGAATCGGAGCGGCGGCGCCGATGCCGGCACGCGCACGAGCGAGGTGATCGCGTCGCCGCGGAGCTGGAATAGCTCGAGCGTCTCGTTTGGCTTCGTGCGAAGGCGGAACTCCGTCTTCACGATATCGGCGACGGTCGCAGCGTCGGTCAGGATGCCGGCCTCGAGCACCGGCGTGCCGGCGAAGCCCTCGGCGCGATCGCGCGTCTTCTTGAGAGCCTCGTCGAGGACGACGCCGAGCTGCGTCGCCTTCGCCGCGAGTGCGTCGCGCGTCGCTTGCTCGACGCGATGGCGGTGCGGGATCGCGAGCGTCGCCGCCGCTGCGAGCAGCGCGACGATCGCGAGCATCATGCAGATCGCAGCCCGCCGGCGCCGCGCGACGACGATGCGCGGCACGATCTCGGTGTGCTCGTCTTCCCAGACGGGCGCGGGGGCCATATCTCTGACGATACGAAGCCCCCCGGGGCCTATCAACCCGACATGTCACCGGCCGCGATGACACACGCTTTCTCGGCCTTTCAGCGCGCGTTGATCGACGTGCAGCTCGACGAGATTTCGAGCTCGCGCGTGCCTGGTCCGATCGACGTCGAGCCGAGGCCGTTCTCGCTGTCGTCGACGATCCAGAACATGTCGCCTTGCCGGAACGAGTGCGACTGAACGCTGTTGGAGCTGATGCTCGAGTACGTGCCGCTGCCGAACTTGGGCTTGTCGCCGTAGAACACCTTGACGGTCTTGGAGCAGGCCGAGCGGATCGTCACCGAGACCGGCCCCGCGGGCGCGGGCGCGGGCGCAGAGGCCGGCGCGCCACCCGAGTACGACGCGGGCTCCGGGTCGCCGCTCGCCGGCGCGCTGTTGTAGCCGCCGCCACCGCCACTGTAGTTTCCGCCGCCGTTCTGGGCGGGCGGCATCAGGCAGGCAGTCATGAAGATGCAGACGAGAGTCGTGAGCGCTTTCATGTCGGGGAGAGCCGCGTGCTCGTCCTCGGTCGCACGAAATCGTACGGCGCAGACCAAGCGCCGCCTGGTGCACCGGATGCACTTGGCGCGGTCATGAGGTTCCTTATTGGCTTGGTGGCGTGTTTGGCAGCCTGTGCAGAGACGGCGTCCTTCCAACCGACGGAGAACGTCGTAGCGACAAGCCACGGCAGCCAGCCGGCGGCGTCGTACGAGATCCAGACGTCGCCCGACGAGAGCGAACAGCAGGTGAAGGTCGATGTCTGGTCGGAGGGCGCGAAAGCCTCGAACAACCAGACGATCGTCGAGGCGACGCTATCGGTGTCAAACCTCGGCGACAATCCGGTGACTGTCGACTGGCGAAAGCTGAGGCTCGAGGCCTACGACGGGAAGGGCAGACCGCTGCCACAGGGCCAGCTCGTCGCGGTCAGCAATCCGACGAACACGACGGTGATGCCGAAGGACGCGAGGGACGTGAAGGTCCGGTTCGCGCTGCCCGGCGACATCAGTCCCGACGCGATCGGCGGCCTGCGTCTGCGCTGGGGCGTGCTCCACGGCGAGGGCCAGGAGTACGTGCAGTTCACGAGCTTCCAGCGAGTGCCCGAGTACTACTGGTACGGCTACGACTCGTTCTACAACCCGCTGTGGGGCTACTACGATCCCCTCTGGTACGGCGGCCCGGTCGGAACGGTCGTGGTCCGTTGATCCGGGCGAGAGAGCGCGCGCGCTCGATGGTCGCGCGCAACATCCTCGGACCGATCACTTCTTGAGTATCACGACGGACAGCTCGCCCTGATTGACGCTATTGCCGTCGCCGCTCACCGTCGCGGGCGCGCTGTTGTCGCCGGAGCCGATCGCGACGACCTGGATCGTGTGCGAGCCGGCGGGGAGGGAGCGGGTCACCGTCATCGCCCATGGCGCATAGACACCAACGAGGCCCGTCGTGTTCGCGGCGATGACACGGCGGTACCCGCCGTTGAGCAGAGCGGCGCCATCGATCCTGATGACGACGTCGACCGCCGAGAAACCGGTCGCGTCTGGCGAGGTCGTCGCGACGCCACCATCGGTCGAGATGACGACCACGGAGCTCGCCGGGATGTTGAGCGTGGTCACAAGGCCCGGGATCTGGGTAATGGCCGTCGTCGACATGACGCTGAGTGCAGTCGTGCCGTAGACCGTGACGGCGTCCTGACCGGTCGTGCCGGGCGCACCCGGCGCGCCCTGCGCTCCGGCGGGACCGATGCAGTCGCCGACGTCACACGTGTTGTCGTCGTTCTGGTCCTCGGTCGCGACGTCGCACGTGCGGTTGCCGTTGAGGTCCCAGCACGCCTGGCCGGCCGAACCCGCGGCGCCCGGGTTGCCCATCGTCCCCATCTCGCCCGGGTCTCCCTTCTCGCCCATCTCGCCCTGTGGGCCTGGCTTCGGCGTCGTACCGTCGGCACAGGCAGCAGCGAAGAGAGTCAAGAGAAGGAGAGGCTTCGTCATGGCGGCGCACGCTAATCGCGGCCGCCTGCGAAATCCATCGAAATTCGCAGGCGCCAAACGTTGCGTAGTGTGTAACGGCGGGAGGAAGCGGGTCCGGCTTTCCTATACTCGGTCGTCATGAAGGTCCTGGAAGTGGCCGTGGCGGCATGGTTTGTCGCCGCGCCCGGTACCGCCCGTGCCGAGGGCCCATTGACCCTCGACCGGGCCATCGAGCTCGCGATGTCCCGCAACGAGCGGGCGTCGATCGCGGATCTCGATGTTTCGATTGCGGAAGCCAACCTCGCGCTGGCGCGCACCCGGTTCCTGCCGCTGGTCGACAGCCAGGGGACGGTCGCGTTTCGGCCCCGCAACGACCCGGGGACGGTCGCCGAGGCGAGCATCGCGCTGTCCCAGCCGATCTTCGATCCCTCGGCATTCCCGTTACATAGCCAGGCCAAGCACGAGCTGGCGGCCGGCAAGGCGCAGCGGATCGACGACCGGCGCCGCCTCGCGTTCGACGCCGCCAGCGCGTTCTTCACGGTCCTGCTCGCCGACCAGGTCGCCCAGGCCGCGCAGCGCAAGCTCGATACCGCCAAGACCAACCTCGATACGACCGACGCCCAGTTCAAGGCGCAGCTCGTCAGCAGCAACGACGTGACGCGCGCGCAGATCAACCTCTCGACCGCGGCGCGCGAGCTCGCGGCGAGCCAGGGCAATCTCCAGGCGGCGTATATCGATCTCGAGCTGCTCCTCAACACGCGGATCGACGCCGGCCTCGCGCCGCCGGCGGGCCTGCTCGCGGCCGGGCGCGCGCCGTTCGTCGTCACCGACGACGTGATCGCGAACGGGACATCGCAGCGGCTCGACCTCGTCGCCGATAAGGAGCTCGCGCGCGCCGCGCACGAATCGGCACGCGAGCCGAAGATGCGCTACCTGCCGTCGGTCCAGCTCGGCGCCGAGGTGGCGGCCACCACGAATGCGCCGCTCAGCGGCAACACGCTCGACGCGCTCGTCGCGATCAGCGCGCGCTGGACGCTGTTCGACTCGGGCGCGCGGTCGGCCGATGCGAAGGCACGCGATGCGCGCGCGCGGATCCTCGATCTCGAGGCGTCGCAGCTGCAGCGCTCGATCGAGGCGGAGATCCGCGCCGCGGCTCTGCTGCTCGCGAGCCGGCAACAGGCGCTCACCGCCGCGGGCACCGCACGCGATGCAGCACGCAAGGGCGCCGACGAGGCGTTGATCCTGTACCGCCAGGGCCTCGCGAAGGCGATCGAGCTCGTCGACGCCAACGACCAGCGATTCAATGCCGAGGTGAACTACGCGTCGTCGGAGTTCGATGTCGCGCGCGCGTACCTGTCCCTGCGTCTCGCGATGGGGCTCGATCCGTTGGAGGGCAAATGAAGGCTCGGCTGATCCTGATCGCGCTCGCGATCGCGGCGTGCTCGAAGGGTGGAAGCAGCGAGGGGAAGAAGCGCGGCGGGCGCAAGCTCGAGTACCCCGTCGACGTCGCGAAGCTCGAGTCGCGCGAGGTGAGGTACACGGTGTCCGCGCCTGGCTCGATCGAAGCGTTCCAGCAGGTGCAGATCACGGCGCGCGTCGCCGGCGCCGTCGACAAGGTCGCGTTCGTCGAGGGCCAGACCGTCAAGGCGAGCGACGTCCTCGTCGTGATCGAGAGCGCGCGCTACCAGATCGCGGTCGCACAGGCGCAGGCGGCCTACAACAAGTCGCAGGCGACCCAGCGTGCCGCCGAGGCCGCGCTACAGCGCCGCCTCAAGGCGCAGGAGGCGTCGCCCGGCCTCGTGCCCGGCGAGGAGATCGAGCAGAAGCAGACCGCGGTCGACACCGCGAAGGCCGACGTCGAGGCCGCACACCAGGCGCTGCGCGTCGCCGAGCTGAACCTCCGCGAGTCGTCGGTGCGCGCCCCGATCGCCGGCGTCGTCCAGACGCGCACGGTCCAGCAGGGCCAGTACCTGCAGCCCGGCACGGTGCTCGCGACGATCCTGCAGAAGGAGCCGCTGCTGCTCCGGTTCCAGGTCACCGAGCTCGATGCGCCGCGGCTCAAGACGGGCATGACGGCGACGATCCAGCTCAAGGGCAGCCAGCGCGAGTTCACTGCGAAGCTGACGCTCGTCGCCGATGCGGCCGATCCGCAGACGCGCATGGTTCCGGTGACCGCGCAGCTCGAGCCGACCGACCACGACTACTACCTGCGGCCGGGCGCGTTCTGCGTCGTCACGATCCCGATCGGCGATGCGCGCGCGGGCATCGTCGTGCCGTCGCTCGCAGTCTCGCCGACGGAGAACGGCAACCTCGTCTACATCGTCGACGACAAGAACGTCGCGCACGCGCGCCCGGTGATGCTCGGGATGCGCACCCCCGAGGGTGGCGTCGAGCTGCGCAGCGGCGTCGCGGCCGGCGAGACGATGGTCGTGCGCGGGATCGAGCCACTCAGCGACGGCGCGCCGGTGAAGATCAAGTCGACGCTGACGCTCGAGGCCGCGACGAAGGCCGCGGTCGCAGACAGCGCGCCGACAGAGGGCTCGGCCGCGCTCGGTTCGGCGCCCGCGGTCACCGTCGGGTCGGGGGCAGGGAGCGCACAGTGAACCTGACCGACGTCTGCCTGCGGCGTCCCGTGTTCGCGTGGATGCTGATGTTCGGCACGATCCTGTTCGGCCTCGTGGCGATCCAGCGGATCGGCGTGAGTCAGTTCCCCGACGTCAACAAGCCGACGGTCAGCGTCAACGTGTCGTGGCCGGGCGCGTCTCCCGAGGACATCGAGAACGGCATCATCACGCCGGTCGAGGACGTCATCTCGCAGGTGACCGGCGTGCTCCAGACGACGTCGCAGGCGCGCCACAACTCGGCGCGCATCACTGCCGAGTTCAGTATCGATCGCGACATCGACCTCGCGGTGCAGGACATCCAGGGCAAGCTGGCGCAGATCCAGCGCCGGATGCCGACGGGCGTCGAGCCGCCGACGGTGTCCAAGAGCAACCCCGACGACACGCCGATCATCACGATCGGCGTCTCCGGCCCGTTCTCGCGCCAGCTGCTCGCCGACGTCGCGCGCTACCAGCTCGCGAACGCGATCCAGACGATCGAAGGCGTCGGCCAGGTCGAGATGCAGGGCTACCTCGATCGCTCGGTGCGCATCTGGGTCGACGCCGACCGCCTGCTCGCGACGAGCACGACCGTTGGCGACGTGATCCAGGCGCTCCAGCGCCAGCACGTGACGTCGTCGGGCGGCCAGATGACGAATGGCCAGCGCGCGATCGATATCCGCGTGATCGGCGAAGCGTCCAATCTCCAGACGCTCCGCGAGATCGTGATCAAGAAGGTCGGCTCGGCGGTGATCCGGATCGGGGACGTCGCGCTCGTCGAGGACGGATTCGTCGACGTCACGAACGTCGCGCGCTCGAACGGCACACCGGTCCAGGCGATGGGCGTGCTCAAGCAGCCCGGCGCGAACGCGGTCTCGGTCGCCAAGGCCGTGCGCGAGGCGTGCAACGAGATCCAGTCGACGCTGCCCGAGGGCATGAAGGTCGAGGTCCTGTTCGATACGACGCAGTTCATCGAGGAGTCCGTCGACGAGATCGGGATCGAGCTCGTGCTCGCCGTCGTCCTGACCGCGCTCGTGTGCTGGGTCTTCCTGGGCTCGCTGTCGAGCACGATGAACGTGCTGTTCGCGATCCCGATGTCGCTGCTCGGCACGATCGCGGTGATCTACTTCCTCGGCTGGACGCTCAACACGTTCACGCTGCTCGCGCTGTCGCTCTCGGTCGGCCTCGTCGTCGACGACGCCGTCATGGTGATGGAGAACATCTACCGCCACGCCGAGATGGGGAAGTCGCGCGAGAAGGCCGCGAGCGAGGGCACGAAGGAGATCACGTTCGCCGCGCTCGCCGCGACGATCGCGGTGATCGCGATCTTCATGCCGGTCGCGTTCATGGATGGCGTCATCGGCAAGTACTTCCTGCAGTTCGGCGTCACGCTCTCGGTCGCCGTCGGCATCTCGTACATCGAGGCGATCACGCTCGCACCCGCGCGCTGCGCGCAGATGCTGAACGTCTCGTCGCATGGCCGCACCGGCCTCGGCGCGATCGTCGAGAGAGGCTTCGCCGCGCTCACGCGCGCCTACGGCGCCACGCTCAAGCTCGCGCTGCGCGTTCCGCTCCTCGTGCTCGCCGGCGCCGTCGCGCTGACCGCGGGCTCGCTGTGGCTCGCGAAGAGCCTCGATCAGGAGATGGTGCCGTCGCAGGACCAGAGCCGGCTCCAGATCCGCCTCATCACGTCGGTCGGCTCGGACCTCAACGAGACCGATCGCCTCGTCAAGCAGGCGGAGAACGCGATCGCGAAGCATCCCGAGGTCGAGCGCATCCTGACGACGACGATGCTCGGCCAGGCGCGCATGTCGCTGACGCTCGTCCCGCCCCACGACCGCAAGCTGACGCAGCTCGAGCTATCCGCGAAGTTGCGCCGCGAGCTCGCCGCGATTCCCGGCATCAAGGCCTCGATCCAGGACCTCTCGCAGGCCGCGTTCACCGGTGGCCGAGGCCGGCCGATCGACTTCCGCATCACCGGCAACGACTGGAATCAGCTGATCGGTCTGTCGAGGAAGATGCAGACCGAGCTCGAGGCATCCGGCCTCGTCGTCGACGTCGACTCCGACTACGACCTCGGCCCGCCGGAGCTCGCGATCGCGCCCGACCGCGCGCGTGCCTCCGACGTCAACGTCAACGTCAGCGACATCGCGCAGACGGTCAACGCGTTGATCGGCGGCACGATCATCGGCCAGTACTCGACCGCGGGCCGGCGCATGGATATCCGCGTCCGGCTCCTCGCGTCGCAGCGCACGCGTCCCGAAGACCTCGAGCGGCTGCGCGTGCGCTCGGCCGCCGGCGACCTGGTCCCGCTGTCGAGCGTCGTCAACGCGACCGAGCGACCCGCGCTGCAGACGATCAATCACATGAACCGCCAGCGCGCGATCCGCATCACCGGCAACGTCGCGCCGGGCCGCTCGCAGAGCGAGGCGCTTGCCGCGGTGACCGGACTCCGCAGCGAGTTGCCCGTCGGTTACTCGATCAAGCTCTCGGGCCAGAGCTCGGACTTCGGCGATGCGATGAGCAGCCTCATCTTCGCGCTCGTGATCGGCATCGCGTTCGCCTACATGGTGCTCGCATCGCAGTTCAACTCGCTGCTCCACCCGGTCACCGTGCTGACGATCCTGCCGCTCTCGCTCGCGGGTGCGATGGCCGCGCTGTTCGTGACCGGGCGGACGCTCAACGTGTTCTCGATGATCGGCCTCTTGCTCCTCATGGGCATCGTCAAGAAGAACTCGATCATGCTGGTCGACTACGCCAACGAGGTCCGCGCCCACGAAGGGGTCGACGCCCTGGAGGCGATGCGCCGGGCGGGACCGGTCCGGCTGCGGCCGATCCTCATGACCGCGACCGCGACCATGATGGCCGCCGTCCCGGCCGCGCTCGGCCTGGGCGAGGGCTCGGAGACCCGCGGGCCGATGGCAATCGCCGTCCTGGGCGGCCTGATCCTGTCGACCCTGCTGTCTCTCTATGTCGTTCCGGCCTTTTACGTGATCGCCGACCGGGTCAAGACGCAGCTCGGCCGGCTCCGGCGGAGAGGAAGCCAAGGGGAGCCTCGACCGTAGTAGAATCAAGCTGATGCGCCCCATGTATGATCTCTCGAGTGCTTTTGCGGCGCAGATTCGCGTCGCCGAGGAAGAGTCAGGGCGCTGCTACGAGCCGCTGATCGCGGTCGTCACCGACAACAAGGACCCGCAGAAGCTGGGCCGCGTGAAGGTGAAGTACCCGGTCCTGTCGGAGCAGGACACGTCCTACTGGGCACCGATCATCATGCTCGGCGCGGGCAAGAACCGCGGCTGGTTCTTCATCCCCGAGAAGGACGACGAGGTGCTCGTGCTGTTCGAGCACGGCGACATCAACCGCCCGCTCGTCGTCGGCGGCATCTGGAACGGCAAGGACAAGCCGGCCGACACGAACCCCGGCGGCAACCCGCGCCGCGTGATCCGCTCGCGCCAGAACTCGAAGGTCACGTTCGACGACGAGAACGAGAAGCTGATCATCGAGGACGGCGCCCAGAAGGGCCGGATCACGTTCGATGCGAAGGCGAACAAGATCATCATCGAGGCGCTCGACGGTGACGTGTGCTTCCAGTCGCCTGCGGACGACATGACGATCGTCGCCAAGTCGATCGAGATGAAGGCGACCACGAACCTCGAGATCCACGCGGGCGACGCGATGCAGTGGGGCGCCGGTGGCAGCGCGACGATCAAGGGCGCAGACGCCACGCTGTCGGGCTCGAAGGTCAACATGAACACCGGCAACGCGCAGATGCCGACCGCGCCGACGACGAGCCCGCAGGACATCCCCGACCCGTACGGGAGTTAGAGCTTCAGGCGGTGCACCGTGCCGCCGTTCACCGATCCTACTTCTCGGTCGTGTGGCAGGCCATGCAGGAGAACTCGCCGGTCTTCGTCGCCGGATCGAACGGCTTCAGCTGGAGGAGGTTGGCCATCTTCGGCTCGACCTCTTCGACCATGAACTTCGACCACCGCGCGTGCTCGGGATCCTTCGCGTACTCGGCGAACTTCTCCGGCGTGTTGGGCAGCACGGGAAGCTCGGCGCTCGGCATCTCGAAGCTGCCGTCCTCGGCACCCTTACCGTGGCAGCTCTTGCAGTTCATGTCCGCGAACTTCGGCTCGAACGCCGCGAACGTGGTCTTCATCTCCGGCAGCACGACCTTCTCCATGAACTCCTTGCGCTGGTCCAGGTTCATGTCCTTGTAGGCCGTCGGCGCGGGAGCGGGCGGGGGCGGGGCCTTCGCCTCGGGCTGGGAGCCACCACAGGCGGCGAGGAGGGTGATGAGGGCAACACTGTAAAAACGCATGGTCGGGAGGATGCGTAACACAGAACCCATCACCGTTAGATTCCGATGAGATCCGCTCGCTCTCACCATTTGCTTACCGAGGATAATCTCCAGTGGCGCTCGGGAGCGCGCTAGGGTCTAGGCCAGTGCCATGACGACTCAGCGCGCCGATGCCCGCATTCTCATCGTCGATGACGAGGAAGACACTGCGCTGCTCTTGCGCGACGTCCTCCGCAAGCGCGGTTATCACGTCGAGGCTCTGCTCTCGGCGGCCGAGTGTCTCGAGTACATGCGCCGCGATCCCGCCGACGTCGTGATCTCGGACATCCAGATGCCGAACATGTCGGGCATCGAGCTGTGCGAGCAGCTGTACCAGCGCTATCCCGATTGCGCGCCGATCGTGCTCACCGGTTACGGCCGGCTCGACACCGCGATCGCAGCGCTGCGCGCCGGCGCGTGGGACTTTTTGACGAAGCCCGCCTCGGGCGACATCCTCGAGATCGCGATCGATCGCGCGCTCGAGGAGTTCGCGCTCCAGCGCGAGGTCAAGCGGCTCATCACCGAGCGCTCGTCGGAGGAGCCGATCGAGGACATGATCGGCGAGAGCTCGCCGATGCGCGAGCTGCGCCGGATGATCCGCCGGATCTCGCTGACCGACACGACCGTGCTCATCCAGGGCGAGTCGGGTACCGGCAAGGAGATCGCCGCCGCCGCGCTGCATCGCCTGTCGTCGACGCGCAAGGAGCAGCCGCTCGTCGCGGTCAACTGCGGCGCGGTGCCGGCGAACCTCCTCGAGAGCGAGCTGTTCGGCCACGTCAAGGGCGCGTTCACCGACGCGCGCAGCGCCCGCGACGGTCTGTTCCTGCAGGCCGGCCGCGGCACGCTGCTGCTCGACGAGATCGGCGAGATGCCGCTCGACATGCAGGCCAAGCTGCTGCGCGTGCTGCAGCAGCGCACGGTGCGGCCCGTCGGCGGCGACGACGAGATTCCGTTCGAGGCGCGCATCATCCTCGCGACGAACCGCGATCTCGAGACCGAGGTCGAGGAGGGCAGGTTCCGCGAGGATCTGTACCACCGCATCAACGTCGTCACGATCACGGTGCCGCCGCTCCGCTCGCGGCCAGGCGACGTGCTGCTTCTCGCGAACACGTTCATCCAGCGCGTCGCGGCGCGCCGCCAGACGTTCGTCCACGGCCTCTCGCGCCAGGCTGCGCAGCTGCTGATGGACTACGACTGGCCCGGCAACGTGCGCGAGCTCGAGAGCTGTATCGAGCGCGCGACGGCCCTGTGCCGCGGCACCGAGATCGATGTCGGCGATCTGCCGAAGAAGGTCGTCGAGCACCAGAGCACGCGGCTCGAGATCTCGACGTCGTCAACGGCCGAGCTGCTCACGCTCGACGAGGTCAACCAGCGCTACGTGCGCCAGGTGCTCGCGGCGGTCGGCGGCAACAAGACGCGCGCGGCGCAGATCCTCGGCATCGATCGCCGCTCGATCTACCGCCGGCTCGAGCCGACCACCCCGAATAGCTAGTCGCTCACGAGCCCGAGCCGCACGTACAGCGGCCGCGTGACCCGGCGCAGGTGCGGCAGCGCGACGCGGAACGTCATCGCGCTCGCGAGCACGGCGAGCCCCGATGCGAGGAACGTGTTCATCGGACCGATCGCATCGGCGAGCGAGCCGAGGAGCAGTGCGCCGAGCGGCATACCGCCGAAGAACGCGACCGCGTAGAGGCTCATCACGCGGCCGAGCATGTCGGAGTCGACGATGCTCTGGATGATCGTGTTCGTCGACGCCATCTGCACCATCCAGCCGAGGCCGACGACGAACACGAGCGGCGTCGCGAACCACACGTTCGGCGCGAACGACAGCAGCGAGAGGCCGACGCCGAGCGCGGTCGTCGCGCGCACGATGATCGTGCCGAGGCCGACGATCGTCGTGCGCGATGCGAGGTAGAGCGCGCCGGTCAGCGCGCCGAGGCCGGCCGCGCCCATCAGGATGCCGAGCGTGTGCGCACCGCCGGCGAGTGTCTCCCCGGCGACCATCGGCAGGATCGTCGTGTAGGCGCCGCCGAGGACGCTCGTCGTCGCGAGCAGCATCAGGATCGCGCGCACGAGCGGCGCGTTCATCACGTAGCGCCAGCCCTCGAGCATCTCGTGGCCGACGTGACCGGCGCGCGGCTTGATCGCGCGCTTGGGGACGCGAATCGCGAGCAGCGATGCGATCACCGCGACGTAGCTCGCGGCGTCGATCGCGAAGCACCAGCCCTCGCCGAACAGCGCGACGAGCCAGGCGGCGACGACCGGGCCGAGCAGGCGCGCCGCGTTGACCATCGACGAGTTCAGCGCGATCGCGTTCGGCAGGTCGGCGCGGTCCTCGATCATCTCGCGGAGGAACGACTGGCGCGCCGGCATGTCGAACGCGTTGATCACCGCCTGGACCGCGCCGAGCACCATCAGGTGCCACACCGTCATGAGGCCGGTGAACGCGAAGAACGCGAGCGCCGCTGACTGCAGGAGCGCCGCGATCTGCGTCACGACGATCACGCGATGGCGGTCCAGCCGGTCGACGAGCACGCCCGCGAACGGAGCGATGATCGAGCTCGGCGCCTGGCCGAAGAACGCGACGAGCCCGAGCAGCCAGCCCGAGTGCGTCAGCTTGTACGTCATCCACACCGTCGCGAACCGCGTGAGCCAGGTCCCGACGAGCGAGATTCCCTGGCCGAAGAAGAACAGGCGGTAGTTGCGGTGGCGGAGTGCGCGACCGAGGCGCATGCATCAGGCTACCCGGGAGGACGCGATCGCGCTGCCCGATCGCGCGCACTTCACACGTCTACAAGATCGCGCCGATTCCGAAGCCCCAGTAGGTGACGTTCGCCATCTCCCGCACGCTGCCGTAGAGGAAGCCGTCGAGCGTGCCGCTGAAGCGAATGCCGGCGCCGGCCTCGCCCTCGTCGCCCCAGCGGGCGGTCTTCGACCCGTTCTGGCGTGCCTCGGAGCTGAAGATGTAGCTCTGGCGGACGTACGCCATCGGCCGAACCTCCTTCGAGAGCTCGAGGACGACGAACGCCTCGGTCGGCATCTTCCACGCGAAGTCGAGCACGCCGCCGGTGATGCCGGAGAGGCCAAAGCCGATCGTCGCGCCGATCTGGAGGTTGTCGCCGATGAACACGCCGGGGCCGAAGCCGATGCCCATGTCGTACGCGAAGTGCGTGTTGTCGCCGAGCGTCATGCCGACCGCGAGGTCGCCGGTCTCGGCGATGCCGATGATCGGGTTGCCGTGCACCTCGCGCGAGCTGCCGCCGAGCGTGACCAGCGCGTCGAAGCCGACATCCTGCTTGGGGACCTCGACGCGAAGCCCGCCGCCGAAGCTGACCGGGATGCGGCGGTGGCGAGGGTCCTTCTCGTCGTCGTCATCGTCATCATCGTCCTCGTCGTCGCGCTCCTCGATCGACAGGCCGCGGGCGACGGTCTTCTCCGGATCGACGCGGCGCAGGTTGTCCTGATCGAGCTTGGTCTCGCCGTCGAGCGTGACGGTCGCGGCGAACTCGCCGTCCTTGTTGACGACGCGCACGGTGTAGGTCTCGTTCGGCAGCGCGAGCGAGAGCGGCTCGCCGGCCTCCTTCGTCGCCTCGATCGAGACGCGGCCGCTCGCGTCGACGACGGTGACGCGGCCCTTGAGCGCGGTCGGCAAAACGAGCGCCGACTCGGTCGCGCGCAGGTCGGTGATGACGACGTCGCCGGTGCCCGACAGGTGCATGTCGTACGCGGGGTGCTGTGGGCCGTGCGACGTGTTCTGCGTGCGGCCGAGCGTCTGCTCGTACGA
>JABFXX010000506.1 GCA_013368795.1 Kofleriaceae bacterium | reverse complement strand
GACATCGTGAAGGCGAGGGCGGCGCGGCTGTCGCCCGAGGCGCAGGCGATGCTCGCGGTGTCGGCGATCGCGGCCAAGCCGATTCCCGTCGAGATCGCCGCACACGCGGCCGGCGTCGTCGGCGGTCACGACGAGGCGTCGGCGCTGTCGGTCGAGCGGCTCGCGACGCTCCGGCGCGTCAACGGCCAGATGATCTTGCAGCCCGCACACGACCACGTGCGCGCAGCCGTGCTCGCGAACCTCGACGTCGAGTCGCGCGCCGGCTGGCACGAAGCGCTCGCGCGTGCGTACGAGGATGTGCAGGGCGAGGCGCAGCTCGACTCGCAGGCGGTCGTCGAGCACTGGCTCGCCGCGGGACATCCCGCGAACGCCGCGCACCACGCAGTGTCCGCGGCGTACGCGGCCGAGGAGGCGCTCGCGTTTCGCCGCGCGGCGCAGCTCTACGAGATGGCACTGACGTACGGACCGTGGGATGCGTCCGGCCAGCGCGATCTGCTTCGCAAGAAGGCGCACGCGCTCGCCTGCGCGGGCCAGCTCGACGAGGCGGCGACGTTCTACGGCCACGCCGCGCAGCTCCTCACCGACGACGAGGCGATCGACTGCGAGCGCCTGCGCATCGAAGCGCTCCTCCGGCGCGGTCGCATCGACGAGGTGCTGCCCGCCGCCGAGCGCCTGCTCGAACAGATCGGCGTGCGCAGCCCGTTCGGCTCGTCGCGCACGCGGCTCGCAACGCAGTGGCTACAGCAGAAGAAGCTGCGCGGCCTCGATTTCGTCGAGCGCGACGCGACGCAGATCCGGCCCGCGGAGCTGCAGCGCATCGACGTGCTCTACTCGATCGTCAGCGGCCTCGCGTTCGCCGACCCGGCGCTCGGGCGCGTGCTGCAATCGGAGTTGATGCGCCTCGCGCTCGAGTGCGGCGAGCCGTTGCGCGTGTGCCTCGCGCTCGCGCAGGAGGTCTGCTACGCGGCCGCCGCCGGCAATCGCAACGCCGCCGCGGTCGCCGCCGTCGCGGCTCGCCTGCGCGCCCTCGCCGATCGAATGGAGCATCCGCCGATGATCGGTCTCGCCGAGACCGCGATCGGCATCGCCTCGTACATGAGCGGCCAGTGGCGCGAGGCACGCGCACACCTCGAGAGCGGGCTCGCGATCCTGCGCGATCACGGCGCGGGCGTGCGCTGGGAGATCGACGTCGGCGAGACGTACTGGCTCGCATCGCTCTACTACCTCGGCGAGTGGCGCGAGCTCGTGCGGCAGAGCCAGCCGATCCTGCGCGACGCGCTCGAACGTGGTGACGTCGTCTCGCAGCTCGGCGTGCGCACGGGCCCCGCGAGTCTCGGCTGGCTCATCGCGCATCGTCCGGACGAAGCGCGCGTGCAGTTCGCCGCCGCCGACGCGTCGCTCGCGCCGGGCTTTCACCTGCCGCACGCGCTCGCGATCCAGGCCGCGTGCAACATCGATCTCTACGTCGGCGATGTCGCCTCCGCCGTGACGCGGCTCGAGAAGGCATGGCCGCAGCTCGATCGCATCGGCGTGCTCCGTATCCAGCACCTCCGCATCGAGCTGCTCTCGCTTCGCGCGCGCACGATCCTGTCGGATTCCCGTCGATCGATCGACGAACGTGTTCGAATGGTCCGACCGTTTGCAGACGATCTGATCAAGGAAGGTGCGCCGTGGGCGATCGCACTCGGCCAATTACTTCGTGCCGCGACACATTTCGCGCGCCACGACTTCGACGCCGCGATCGTCTCGCTGCTCGCGGCGGAGAATCAGCTTGTTGCGACAGGAATGATCGGTTGGCTACACGTCGCGCGCATGCGTCGTGGACATGTCGAAGGCGGACCTGGCGGCGTCGCACGTGCAGAAGCGGCCAGAGATTTGCTGAACGAGCTCGGTGCACAGAATCCCGACAGGATCGCAGCACTTCTCGTGCCTTGGCCCTCGTGACTCGAGGTCACCCTTTCGGTTAGTCTGAGCGTTCTTTGGGCGGGGCGAGTCTTTCGATCCGATCGGAAGTGCCACGCGTACGGAGCACAGAGGGTATGTCAGACATCGCTCAGCACGTTGCCGTTTCCGATCGCGTCGACATCGAGGATCTCGACTGGGACCTCGCGCGCAAGCACGGGTTGACCGACCAAGAAGTCGAGAGCCTGAAGTTCTTCGCCGATATCGAGAGCCAGACCGTCTATTACTTCCTCGAGGTCGCAAAGCTCCAGGTCGCGCGTGATCCTGACCTCCTCACGTTCCTCACGATGTGGAACTACGAGGAGTACTTCCACTCGCACGCGATCACGCGCCTCATGGAGGAGTGCGGGGTGAAGCTCGAGTCGGCGACCGAGCGCTCGACCCAGGTTCGCAAGAACGCGCGGCTCAAGGCCAAGCTCGAAGACTTCGCGCAGACGATGATGGCCAAGGTCGTCCCGCAGCGCTTTGTCGCGCTGTGGATGTTCTGGGGCGCGCTCCAGGAGTGCCTGACGATGCAGGCCTACGAGGAAGTGATCCGCTCGACGAAGAACCCGGTGCTCGCGGAGCTGTTCCGTCGCATCGCGAAGCAGGAGCGCCGTCACTTCGCCTACTACTTCAACCAGGCGCGCGATCGCCTCGCCGACAACAAGGGCAACCAGACCTTCTGCCGCTTCATCGCGAAGCACTTCTACGCGCCCGTCGGCAGCGGCGTGAAGACCGACGCGCAGAGTGCCGAGCTCGTCGCGCGCCTGTTCCCGAACGAGCGCATCTTCGAGGTGATGAGCTACATCGAGCGGCGCATGGCGCAGCTCCCCGGCATGGCCGGCCTCGACGCGTGCACGCGCTGGGCGGCGAAGATCCAGCCGATGCTGCCGGCTGACCTGCGCGCCGCCTCCGTTCCGCAGATCGGCGGCAGCAAGCCCTCGGGCGGCCGCGCCGCGGCGTAGCTCGCAGCGACGATCAGCGTGCAGAGTGCGTCGCGCGGAACAGGCGACGCTCAGCTCGTGAGCTGACGGCGCGGTGGCGACTCTCTAAGTTGCGCAGCCGACGCCGCGGTGGCGACGCTCAGATCGTGAGTCGACGCCGCGGTGAGCCGACGGGGCGGTGGCGACGCTCGGCTCGTGAGCCGACGCCGCGGTGACGACGCTCAGCTCGTGAGCCGACGCTGCGGTGGCGACGCTCAGGTCGTGAGCCGACGCTGCGGTGGCGACGCTCAGGTCGTGAGCCGACGCTGCGGTGGCGACGCTCAACTCGTGAGCCGACGCAGCGGTGGCGACGCTCGGCTCGTGAGCCGACGGCGCGGTGGCGACGCTCAGGTCGTGAGCCGACGCTGCGGTGGCGACGCTCAGGTC
>JABFXX010000034.1 GCA_013368795.1 Kofleriaceae bacterium | reverse complement strand
GATCTGCCCGGTACCCTCTGGACCCGCCTGGGGCGCGACGCTCTCGACATGGCTCTCGTCCGACGCCGCCGCGGTCGGCGCGAACACGCTGACGCGCGCCTTCTTCGGCGGTGGTGTCCCGGTTTCCGCGGGGCGACCGATCAGCGTCTCGTGCTGGTCGACTGGCGTGCCTTGCGCGAGCTGTTCGCGTGCCGCTTCGACCGCCGCGGCCGCCGCGGCATTGAGATCGAGCTCGGTCGGCTTGTCTGTGCGCGCAGCCTCGACCGCGGCTTTCGCTTGCGCTTCGAGATCGAGCTCGGTACGCGGCCCGGCCCCACCATCCCGGTCGACCATGCGGCCCTATCGTAACTCGGAACGGCCGGCGACAAGCCGACGATCGCGCAGGCGGGCTAGCGCCGCCGAGCGGCGTTGGAGGTATGGTCCGGCGCATGTCGGTCACCGAAGCCACCGCGAAGTGGGTCGAGGAACAGTTCGCCAAATCGATCGTTCCGACGCTCGTCGATTACATCAAGATCCCGAACAAGTCGGCCATGTTCGATCCCGAGTGGAAGAAGAACGGCCACATGGATCGCGCGGTCGAGCTGCTCGCGAGCTGGGCCAAGTCGAACCTTCCGGAGGGCGCGACGCTCGAGGTCGTTCGCCTCGGCGAGCGCACGCCGGTCATCTTCATCGACATCCCGGGCACCGGCGGCAAAGCCGGCGACACCGTCATGCTCTACGGCCACCTCGACAAGCAGCCCGAGATGACCGGCTGGCGCGAAGGCCTCGGCCCGTGGACCCCGGTCATCGAGGGCGACAAGCTCTACGGCCGCGGCGGCGCCGACGACGGCTACGCGATCTTCGCATCGCTCACCGCGATCAACGCGGTCCGTCGCGACAAGCTTCCGCATTCCCGCTGCGTCGTCCTCATCGAGGCCTGCGAGGAGTCCGGCAGCTACGATCTGCCCGCGTACATCGAGCACCTGTCGCCGCGCATCGGCGACCTCTCGCTCGTCGTCTGCCTCGACTCGGGCTGCGCGAACTACGATCAGCTGTGGTCGACGACGTCGCTCCGCGGCCTCGTCATCGGCAACCTCGAGGTCTCGCTCCTGACCGAGGGCGTTCACTCCGGTGACGGCACCGGCGTCGTCGCCGCGAGCGAGCGCGTGATCCGTATGCTGCTCGATCGCATCGACGACAGCCACACCGGCGTCGTCAAGCTCCCGCAGCTCGCGACCCAGATCCCGAAGCAGCGCGTCCTCCAGGCCGAGCGCACCGCGCAGGTCATCGGCGACGAGGTCTTCAGCAAGTTCCCGCTGCAGCCCGGCGTCGAGCCGGTCACGAAGAACAACACCGAGCTGATCCTCAACCGCACGTGGCGTCCGGGCCTCGCGATCACCGGCGCCGAGGGCTGGCCGGCGATCGGCAACGCCGGCAACGTGCTCCGTCCGTTCACCAAGCTCAAGCTCTCGATCCGCATCCCGCCGCGCGTCGACCCCGCCGCCGCGCAGGCCGCCGTGAAGGAAGTGCTCGAGAAGGACCCGCCGTACGGCGCGAAGGTCTCGTTCAGCGGCTCGACCGCGAGCGCCGGCTGGGACGCGCCCGAGATGTCGCCGTGGCTCGAGAAGACGCTCGACGAGGCGTCGCAGAAGCACTTCGGCAAGCCCGCGATGTACATGGGCGAGGGCGGCACGATCCCGTTCATGTACATGCTCGGCGAGAAGTTCCCGCGCGCGCAGTTCTGCATCACGGGCGTCCTCGGGCCCGGCTCCAACGCGCACGGCCCGAACGAGTTCCTGCACATCCCGACGGCGCGCAAGCTCACGCTGTGCGTCGCGGACGTGCTCGCGGCCCACGCGAAGCAGTAGTCGCCTCGCGGCCTAGTAAATCAGCTGACCCGGCGACGGCGCCGGGTGTGGCTTACGCAGCCGTTTGACCGGCGATGAGCAGAAACGCTTCGAGGAGCGCGATGATGGCGATCGCCACGAAGGTGATGGGACCGGCCTTGGTGGCGACTTCGGAATCACGATGCTGGTCAGACGACATGCGCGGGAACGTACCGCTCGACGCATGATTTGGATACGGGCGCGTCACTTTGTCGCGGTCATCCACATCGTTTGACAGCCAACGAGCGGCGCTCTCGTCCGGGTGTCTGTAGCTCGGACGCGGATCGCGGACGTCGGACAACGCGCGTGTCGTAACGCCGCGAGTTTCGTGCGAGCGCGCGCGGCATACCCGCTGCAGTGCGCGGCGGGCCATGACGAACCATCGCCTCGCTTCGCTTCGCCTCGTTCTCTCCACCCTCACCACCGTGCTCGTGTTCTGTGCCTCGGCCGCCGCCGGCGCGCTCGCGATGGTCGGCATCGCCGCGCTCGCAACCGGCTGCGCGAGCGGCGCAGAGCCGGCTGCACCCGATGCCGCGCCCGAGCCCGTCGCGCTCGCGGGTCACTACTCGCTGCACAGTCGGTTTTCGGTGACCGCGCCGCCGGCCGTGGCCGACGTGCTCGGCGAGCTCGACGCGATGACCGACGGTGCCGACGATCCGTCGCGCTATCTGATCGATCGGATCATCGCGAAGCTGCCCGAGGGACGCACGCGGACGCTCGCGACATCGCTCGCGCCGTACCTCGCCGCGTACGTCAGCGACAAGATCGCCGACGTCGCGCCGAACTTCGCGACGGGAACGCGCGCACTCGCGACGGGACTCGATCGGATCGCGCGGCGATTCGAGACGAGCGAGATGCTCGACATCTCCGCCGATGGTCGCGCGGTGCGCACGGTCGATGGCCTCCGGTGGGGCGCCGACGCGGTCGACTTCTCGTCGATCTCGCCGGCCGCGACGAGCGTGTCGCGCACCGACCTCGACGACCTCGCGATCGCGACGCACGCGCTGACGGTGCCGTACGGCACGATGCTCCGGCTCGGGCTCGAGCACACCGTGATCCC
Organism: Kofleriaceae bacterium; assembly: GCA_013368795.1. GTDB lineage: Bacteria > Myxococcota_A > Polyangia > Haliangiales > Haliangiaceae > JABFXX01. The sequence continues at coordinate 400 of JABFXX010000034.1, read as the reverse complement.
GCTCGTCGTGCCGCGCGCACAGACGCTGTCGGTCGCGCTGTCGACGCTCGCCGACTGCGGCAAGCTCGGTGCGATCGTCTCGGAGTGGGTCGGCCTCGGCTCGCCCGAGATGTACGAGCGCGCGTGCACGACCGCGCTGACCGCGGCGGCCGCCGAGGTCTACGAGCGACTCGACGCACTCGACGCGCAGCCGTTCGTGCTCGAGCTGAGCGGCACCGCGACCGTTGTCGATCGCGATGCCAATGGCTCGATGGATGGCATCGTCGGCGGACGCTGGACCGGCGCGTTCGGCAGCGGAACGTTCGACGGCGCCCTGCGATGAGCGGGGCGACGATCAGACGTCGCGAGGCAAGACGCCGGGCCATGATGCGCCTGCGGAAAGCGGTGCGCGCTGTCCTCG
>JABFXX010000188.1 GCA_013368795.1 Kofleriaceae bacterium | reverse complement strand
TCGGGGCCGTGCGGACGTGCGGCGAGCTCGCCGGTGCTGGCGTTCGGGGTGAGCGCGCGGCGCCCGATCTCGACGCCGTTCAGCCACACCGCGCAGCCATCGCGATAGCGCAGGCGGATCTCGATCACGCGCAGGCCCGATTGATCGGCGGTGAGCTCGAACGTCGTCAGCGCGAACATCGCGGCGATGCGCTGATCGGCCGGCGCCGGGGGCGCGAGCGCACCGGTCGCGCGCGTCGCGTGATCGAGGCCGTAAGGCCACTGCGCGGGAGCGGTCGCCGGCGCGCCGAGGAGCTCGATCGGCTTGGGCGCGCGCCCGAGCACGACGTCGAGCCCACTCGTCGCCAGCGCACCGATCTGCGTGGGCAGCGCGGGAGCGGTGACGAGCTGGTAACGCCAAGCGGCACTCTCGCCCTTCACGAGCGGAATGCCGCCATTCGCGGGCACGGGGACGGCGGGCGCAGGAACGCTATCGCTGCCCGCTTGCGCGGACGCGAGGCGTGCGCTTGCGAGCAGGCAGAGAGCTGCTGCTGCTAGCGCCAAACGCATCGCGCGAAGCGTAGCGCGACGGCGATGCGAGCGCGCGATTGTACGGGCGAAGCGCTACGCGCGAGCGTTGCGCTCGGCCTGCTTCGCGAGATCGACCAGCTGCGGCAGCGAGTACTTCGCGAGCTTGGCAAGGTAGTCCTTGTCCTTGCTCTTCTTCTGCGCGCTGCCGATCGCGTCGATCAGCTTGGCGCGGCTGCCCCACTTCTGATTGACGGTCTCGACGACCTTCTGGAGGCGGAGCAGCTGCGAGTTCGACGCGGTCTTCAGCTTGTTGGCGACCGTGTCCGAGTCCTCGGTGTCCGTCGCGAGCGCGGCGGCGAGCGTCTTCGCGAGCGCCTCCTTGCCACCGTGCTTATCGGAAACGCGCGCCTTGGGGTGGCGAGGACCGACCGGCTTGGCCTCGGTCTTCTCCTTCGCAACCTTCTTCGGTGCAGCCGGCTTCTTCGCGGCCGGCTTCTTCGCAACGGCCTTCTTCTTCGTCGTGATTCTCTTGGTCGCCATGATCATCTACCTCTACGGTCCCGCAGAGCCGGAACCCGACGCTGGGGGCGGGGAATCCTGCGCGGTGCTCCCCCCGCCGTCAAGCGCCGAAATGAGCTGATTTACCTCTTCGGTCCCGAGGCTTGCGCGAAACCGCGTGACCGGGCCATCGACGGAGATCGCGATCTTGTCGACGACCTTGCCGAGGCTCTTTGCCTGAGCCGCCATCGCCATCAGGGCGAGCTGGCTCTTCGCAAACGATTCTAGTGTCTTGGCATCGGCATCCGACGCCATGATCGCACCGACCTCGAGCTTGGCGCCGTCGGACGGATCGAGCGACACGATCATCGCCTTCGGTCCTTCCTTGAGCTGACCCGAGGTCACCTTGACGAGCCCGCCACGGACGCGCTCGTCGACGCGGCCGGCAGCCCACACGGGAGCGTTCTGATCGACCCGTGCGAAGTAGCCCGTCATCTCGCCGTTGTCCTTGACCTTCGTCCCGGGACCGAGGGCCTCGGTGACGAACGCTTCGTTCGAGCCGAGCACGACGGTGTCGGGACGGCCGAACGCGAAGTACATCGTGCGATTGCCGTCCTTGGCCTGGTACAGCGTGCGGCCGCCGGCGGTCTTCGCCGTCAGCGTGCCGCCGCCCTGCCCGACGATGCCGCGCACGCATGCCGCGAGCTCGGTCTCGACGAGCTGCCCCGTCGCGACCATCAGCACCGGCCCGGTCCCCGGCGCGTCGCCGGCCTTGGGCCCGATCGCGAGGATGACGTGCCTGAGCTTCTTCGCGTCGAGCTTGCAGTCGGTCTGCAGCTTGTCCCAGCGCGCCGCCAGATCAGCATCCTTCATCAGGAACTGATCGACAGCACGCTCGACGAGAGCGGAGTCCGCGACCTTCGCGACATCCGCGACGATCACGACCTCCGCCGACGCAGGCACCGCCGCGAGGCCAGCGACCTCGGGCAGTGCCTTGTTCGACTTCTTGCCGCAGCCACCGCCGAGGGCGACCGCGACCGTGAGACTGCACGCGATGAGCGCGCGATTCATGTCCGAGAGCTTAGCAGCCGATTAGGGGCCGCCCATGCCGCCGCCCATCATGCCGCCCATCATGCCGCCGACCATACCGATCAGCTGCTGGAGCTTGGCATTGGACATCGCGACCGCAAACTTGGCGTCCGCGCCATCGGCGGTGACGTCGAGCTTGTCGAACATCGACTTGACCTGCGGGTTGTTCGTCTGACCCTTCGCGAGGGTGACGAGCTGCGTCGCCTCTTCAGGCGAGCTGAAGTTGATGCGGAGGTCGACCGTGAGGCCGTCGGTCACGTTGAGCGAGCCGTACACGGCCTTCATCTTGCCGACGCCCGCCGACGCGGCCTTCGCCATGAACGGCGCGTTGCCGTTGACGAGGAACCACAGCGAGTCCTTGCTGTTGATCTTCGAGTAGTAGGTGACGAACGTCGGCGACGTCTTGAGGGTCGAGCCGCCCTTCGCGGCCGCGAGCAGGGTGTCCTTCGAGGCGTTCGGGCCGACGACGCCGAGCAGCGTGTCGTTGTTCACGAACGACATGACGGTGGTGCCACCCGCCTGCTCCTTCACGGTGACCACGTCGCCATCGACGGTGACTTCCGTGCCCTTCTTCGCGGCCTCGGCCTTCACCTTGTCCATGCACGCCATCGACTTGGTCTTGTCGAGGCCGTGAATGACAACCGAGCCCTCAGGCTGGGCATCGAGGTTCTTCATGCCGAAGCTGACGCTCTTGATGGCCTCGAACGGATCGAAGCCGCACGCCGCCTTGAACTCGGCGACGCTGCCGGCTGCCTTCTCCATCAGCTTGGGGCCGAACTGCTTCCACAGCGCGCTCTGCTGCAGCTGCGCGACGTTCAGACCCATCACCATCTCGGAGTCAGCGGGGAGCAGCGACAGGTCGTCGCCCGCGGCCACGTTCACGGCCGACGGCGTCGCCGTCACCGGGTTCGCCTTGTCTCCCGCCGGCGCAGTCTGACCCGTCTGGTCGGTCTTCTTCGCCTCATCCTTCTTCTTGCAGGCGCCAACGCCGAGGCTAAGTGCGGCGACGGCGACGAGCCAACCAATACGAGTGCGGACCATGTGCGTTCTCTCCTCTAAGACGTCCGAGATCGGACCGGTGGCTTATAACATGCCCATGCCGTGGCTCAAGCACCGCCTGCGCGACGCTGACGTATGGGCGAAGGTCGACGCGACAGGTGCACTTGTCACCGATCGTGACGGTCGTGTGGAGATCGTTTACAAGCCCGCCGACGGGCAGAAAACCTATCGCGCCGGTGGGCGCAACCTCGTCGCTGTCGTCGGCGAGACACCGATCGAGCTCACCGCCGGTGAGCCCGCTCCTGAGCGCAACGCGAAGAAGCCTGCCGCCGAGACGAAGGCCCCCGAGAACGCGATCCACGTGTGGACCGACGGTGCGTGCACCGGTAACCCCGGTCCCGCCGGCCTCGGTGTCGTCATCATCGATGGCAAAGATCGGCGAGAGCTGTCCGAATACCTCGGCGAGGGTACGAACAACATCGCCGAGCTCACCGCGATCCAGCGTGGCCTCGAGGAGGTCAGGGATCGCAAGGATCGCCCCGTCGTCGTCTATACCGATTCGGAGTACTCGATCGGCTGTCTGACGAAGCCGTGGAAGCCGAAGAAGAACGTCGAGCTGATCGCGGACCTGCGAGATCTTTGTCGCGAGTTCCCCGACCTTCGCTTCGTGAAGGTCGCCGGCCACGCCGGGATTCCTCTCAACGAGCGCACCGATCAGCTCGCGCGCGAAGCCGTCCAGCGCCGCAGGTAGCTACTCGTCGCGCTGGACGTCGGCGGCGACGTCGCCGAGGGTCGCGAACGAATAGCTCGCCGCGATCTCGTCGAGCATCTGATCGAGGCGCGCGAGCTTGTCGTCGATCGGAATCCGCAGATCGGGCTGACGCTCGACGAGCTCGCCGGGGATTCCATCCTTCGTCGCGTCCGCGAAGTCGATCCCGTGCAGCTCGAAGTTGAAGAAGTTGCGACGCGCCATCGCCGACAGCACGCGACCGCGCACCCACTCGGGCGCGACGAGCAGCGTCGTGCCGATCGCCGGCAGCCGCGTCCACGGCGTCACCGCGATCGGCAGCTCGACGACGGGCGCCTGGCCTTTCCGCCACGGCGACGTCATCGACGGACGATAGGGATCCGCCGGCGCGGCCAGCGCGCGAGGGTTTGTCATCACCGCACCGCTCGGGCGGCCGACGGCAGCGAGCGCGGTCATCACCGCGGCCTTGGCGGCGTAGTAGCCCGGCGCTGGAAAGATCGACGAGTCGTAGCGGTAGCCGAGGCGCGCGAGCGTATCGAGCATCGCCGGCGCGACGTCATAGCCGGGCGCACGAAAGCCCTTCGGCGCATGGCCCGTGATGTCGCGAAGCACGCGATCGCAGTTCGCGATCTCGGCGGTGATCGCGTCGCTCGGCATGCGGGCGAGCTCGTACGGATGCGAGTACGAGTGATTGCCGAGCTCGTCGCCGAGGTCGGCGAGCGTGCGCAGGCGCTGGGCGTTCGCCGCGCGCGTGGTGCGATCGGGGAGTGCGGCGTCGCCGTCGGCATCGCGGCCGATGACGAACCACGTGACGTGGATGTTGCGGCTCGCGAACAGTGCGGCGGCGCGGGGCAGCGCGCGCTCGAGAATCAAGTGCTCGAGCTCGGCCGGCGGATCGCCAAGGCCGTGGATGCGGTAGTAGCAGCTGATGCCGTCGAGATCGATCGATACTGCGCAGTGACGCGCCGGGCTCACGGCTTCCCGCCGAACCGGATGACGTACGTCAGCTTCGCCATGCCGCGCAGGACATTCGGCACGCGCTTGACGAGGTTGATCGCGGGCGGGCGCTTCTCGTCGAGGCGGATCGGGATCTCGATCACGCGCACGCCCTCGCGGCCGGCGCGGATCACGAGCTCGCTCGCGAACAGGTCGCGATCGATCACGCAGCTCTCGACGACGGGGAGCAGCGTCGCGCGGTGGAATGCCTTGAGCCCGTGCGTGTCGGTGCCGTGGAAGTCGAGCGCGACGCGCAGCATGCCGTTGAGCACGCGCGTCGCGGCACGGCGGAACAGCGGGCGATGATCGCTCGCGCCCTTCATCGCCTTGCTGCCGACGACCATGTCGGCATCGCCGTGGCGGAGGTGGATGAGCGCGCGGCGGTGGAAATCGATGTCGCAGAGATCGATCTCTTCGCAGATCACCCAGGTGCCGCGCGCCTCGATGATGCCGCGACGGAGCGCCTTGCCGTAGTTCGGCTCGCCGAGCGAGAACGTGCGGACCTCGGCGCGTTCGGCGGCGAGGTGCTCGGCGAGCTCGCCCGTGCGGTCCGAGGACCCGTTCTCGGCGATGATGATCTCGAACTTCAGGTCGGGCGCGTCGAGGGCGAGCCGGACCGTGTCGAGGCCCTCGAGGAGCTCGGTCACGGCCTCGCGCAGGATCCCCTCTTCGTTGTAGACGGGGATCACGATCGAGACGTCGGGTGCCACCGATCGCTTCTTATCACGGCAACGCGGGGAAGCGTTCCGTCTGACCGGCCGTCATCACCATCACGTGGTCGCGCACGCCGCGCGACGTCGCCAGCTCGAGTAGCCAGCGCGCGGGTTCGTCGAGTCGCTCGTAGGACAGCGGAAACGCACCGTGATGGATCGGGACCATCAGGCGCGCGCGCAGGTCCTCGAATGCGTACAGCGCATCGAGCGGCGACATGTGGCGGGCCCGAAACGAGCTCGGGTAGAACCCGCCGATCGGAAGAAATGCGATGTCGGGCGCGAACCGCTCGCCGATATCGACAAAGCCCGAGAAGTAGCCGCTGTCGCCGCACAGATAGAGGCTCGGCCCCGGCGGCTCGGTGGTCCCGGGCACCGGCCGCACGACATAGGACAGGCCGCGCGCGAGCTCGCCCTCCCCGTGCGACGTCGCGTACGCGATCACCTGGATGCCGCGCAGCTCGAGGTCGGCTCCCGGTGCGAGCTCGATCACACGGGCAAAACCGAGGTCGGAGACCCACTGGGCGCCGCCCGCGGGCACGACGATCGTCGTCGCCTTGCGCGGGAGGAGCTTCAGCGTCGGGATGTGGAGGTGATCGGCGTGGCGATGCGAGATCAGAACGAGCCCGACGTCCTCGAAGTCGCCGGGCGCGACGCCGGGCTCGACAGCTCGTCGCACCCCGCCGACCCAGCGCCCGAGCATCGGGTCGAACGCGATCGACAGGCTCGGATACCGGGCAATCACCGAGGCGTGCCCGGCGAACGTGACGACGCACTCGCCCTCGCGCGGTTTCACGACGGGCGTGTGCTGCGCCGGCCTCGGAGGCCTGAACCAGCGCGCGATCCAGTGGCCAACGAGGCTGCGGTATCGCGCCACAGGGATGGAGCGGTGCAGCTTGGCGAGCTCGCCTGCGCGAGAAGTCGTCACGGAAGATCGATCCTAACAATGATAGGTTCGCGCCGTGCAGTTCTTGTCCCGTCAGCTCGGTCGTTGGCCCGTCGCGCTGGCATGCGTGGTGGTCCTCGCGGCCGTCGTACTGCTGCCGGGCCTGTCCTCGTTCGGCATCTGGGAGCCGCAGGAACGCCAGCTCGCGGACCGCGTCGCGCCGAGGGCCGAGCTCGCGAAGAAGCAGGCCGAGGCGATGCCCAAGACCCCGAGCACGCCGCCGAAGGACGGCTGCTACCGGATCCAGCCGCCCGACGCCTACGCGCGCACGCTGACGACCCGCGCGATGAAGTTCGGCCGCGACTCGATCAGCGACAGCGACGGCGGCCGCCGCCTGCCGTTCGCGCTCCTCGGCCTCCTCACCGTGCTCGCGACGGCGGGCATCGCGATGCGCGGCGGTGGTCCGCGCGCGGGCGTCGTCACCGGGCTCGTCCTCCTGTCGATGCCGCTGCTCGTGTTGCAGTCGCGGCAGCTGACGACGGAGATCGGGACAGCGGCGGGCGCCGCGCTGACGCTCTACGGCCTCGTCGCGCTCGGTGCGGGACGCGGCTGGCTCGGGCTCGTCGAATCGATCGTCGCGCTGGTCTCGCTCGTCGCCGGCATCGCGATCGGGTTTGTCTCCGGCGGTGCGCTGCTCGGCACGATCGTCCCGCTCGGCGCGTACGCAGCTGCCTACGGCCTCGGTGCCGCCGGGTTCGCCGCCGGTGGCCGCGGCATCTATCGCGGCACGCTCTGGCTCGCCGGCATGATCCGGCCGCGCTGGGCCATCGGCCGCGAGCCTCGATCGGCGCCGCTCGACACAGCCCGCATCGCGACGCACGTGAAGTCGGTCATCGCGACGCTCGCAGTTGTCGGCCTCGTCGCGCTGCTCGTCTACCAGGTCTTTTCGCTCGTCGAGCCGCAGCCCGGCGTCGTGCCGCCGCAGCGCGCGCTGCTCGGCAAGTCGATCGTCGCGAACGGCTGCTGGTCCGAGGCGCTCGGCGCGATCTGGCGCCCCGACGACGACCTCCGCTACCCGTTCGACTCGACGTTCGAGCAGATCGCGTACGGCACGTTCCCGTGGGGCATCGTCGGGCCGATCGCGATGGTCGCGCTGATCGCATCGGAGGATCGCAAGCGCCGCATCATCGGCGCGCTGACGCTCGCGTGGGCCGCCGGCGCGTGGATCGCGACCGAGGTGTTCCAGCGCAAGGTCGGATTCACGCTCTACGCCGGCTTCCCTGCCCTCGCGCTCGCGATCGGCGTGTGGGTCGACGGCATGCTCGCGGCGCGCGCGAGGGGCGAGAAGAACGCGCTACCCGCGGGCGCGATGCTCGTCGGCATGTTCGTCGGGCTCGCCGTCCTCGACCTCGGCAAGGATCTACAGTCGTTCACCGAGCGCATCACGTCGCTGCTCGTCGGCAGCGATCAGATCGGGTACCCGAAGGCGTCGCGGCTGTTCTTCCTGCCGACGAAGATCTGGGTCCTCGTCCTCGGCGTGCTCGTCGCCGCGGGCTTCGCGGTCGCGATGATCACGTGGCGCGACGATCCGAAGAGGCGCATCTTCCGTCGCGTCTCGCAGATCGGCGGCGCGGTCGCGCTCGCAGCCACCGTGCTCGTCGCCGCGTTCTGGTCGTTCGCGTGGCAGCCGGTCCTCGCGACGCACCTGTCCTCGAAGGCGATGTTCGACACGTACAAGGAGCTGCGCAAGCAAGGCGACCAGCTCGTGATCATGGGCGACATGGGCGACGCGCCGCACGACTACGCGCCCGAGGCGAAGCCCGAGACCGTGAACACGCGCGATCAGATCGTCGCTGCGATCGGCCGGCCGAACCGCGTGTTCGCGATCGCGCCACAGACGGAGCTGTGTCAGCTGCATCGCGAGATCGGCGGCAAGCCGTACTTCGTGATCGACGATCGCAACGTGCGCTCGCTGCTCTTGTCGAACAAGGTCGACGGCACGACCGACAAGAACCCTCTGCGCACGACGATCCTCCACGAGGAGCCCAAGCAGATTCCGTCGCGGCCCAAGGCGCGCGTCGTGTTCGATGGCCGTGTCGAGCTGCTCGGCTGGTCGATTCCCAAGCGCGCCGAGCGCGGCGAACGCTTCGAGCTCAAACTATTCTACAAGGTGCTACAGCCCGTTGGTGGCAACTGGCGCGTGCTGATGCACTTCGACGGCTCGCTGCGGTTCAACGGCGACCACGACCCGATCAAGGGACGCTGTCAGACCGCGACGTGGCAGCCCGGCGACTACATCGTCGACACGCATACGGTCACCGCGGGCGGCGGCGCGTTCCGGCCGGGCACGTACGAGATCTGGACCGGGTTCTTCACCGGGACGAATCCGAACTGGAAAAATATGCCGGTCTCGGAAGCACCGCCCGACATGCGCGATCCGGCAGGCCAGCCAAACACCGATCGCGTGAAGATCACGACGATCGTCCTCGACTGATATCGCGATTGACGCCGCTCGCGACCCGGGGTTATGACGGCGCCCGATGGTCAAGGCAAAGGGGGTCACCGCGGAAGTGCCGGTCGCCGATGACCGTCGCGCAGCACCACGGGTGCTGGTCGATCTGGAGGTCGACTACGCGAGCGAGGACAACTACCTCTTTGCGTACATCACGGACATCAGCGAGACGGGCATCTTCGTCCGCACGACCACCCCGGAGGAGCCGGGAACGCGCCTTAATTTGCGGTTTCGCCCGGACGACGACGGCCCGCAGATCGAGATCGAGGGCGAGGTCATCTGGGTGAACCCGTACCGCCCGGGTACGCCCGACAATCTGCACCCGGGAATGGGGATCCGCTTCGTCGCATTGGAGGACGAGCTGCGTGATCGCCTGCTCGAGCTCGTGCGACGCTTCGCGTACCTCACTTAGGCTACGGCCCTCGATGTCGATCATCTGCGGTACCGATCTTTCGCCACGGAGCGTCGCTGCGCTCGAAGTGGCTCGTGCGCTCGCCGCCCAGCGCGGTGAACGCGAAGTCGTGCTCGTCCATGCCGTCGAGGACGAGGACAAAGCCGCCGGCGCGCGCGCCGCGCTCGATGCGTTCGTCGCGTCGGCGCCCGGTACGACGCCGGTCCGCGCCGAGCTCGCCGTCGGCGTTCCCGAGGAGTCGCTGCTGACCTTCGCCGATACCGAGGGCGCGGACCTGATCGTGATCGCGCCGAGCGCGTCGCCGACGAGCATGTTCCGGCTCGGCTCGACGGCGGAGCGGCTGATCGCGACGTCGGGAGTCCCGGTGCTCGTCGTCCGCGATCCGAAGCCGTGGCTCGCATTCGCGAGCGGCGAGCGCCCGCTGCGCCTCCTGGTCGGCGTCGACGAGTCGGTGTCGTGCGACCTCGGCATCCAGTGGACGCACGCGCTCCGCCAGCGCGGCCCGGTCGAGGTCGTGCTCGGCCGCATCTACTATCCCGACGACGCCGCCGACTACTACGGCGTCGCGCACGGTGCGGTCGTCGATCGCGATCCTGTCGTCGAGCAGCTGATCACGCGCGATCTGCTGCGCAAGTTCGGCGACAACGATCGCGTCACGGCGCGCGCGCTCCGCGGGCTCGGCCGGCTCGGCGATCACATGCTCGAGCTCGCGAAGGATGCGGGAGTCGACGCGATCGTCGTCGGTACGCACCAGAAGACGGGACTCGGCCGGCTCGGCAGCGTGTCGGCGGTCGTCGTCCACGACGCGACCCAGTCGGTCATCTGCGTCCCGCCGAACGCAGCGATTCCGACGCTGCAGGTGCCGCGGCTCGTCAGCGCGCTCGTCGCGACGGACCTGTCGTCGTTCGCGAACCGCGCCGTGCCGTTCGCGTTCGCGCTCACCGACGAAGGCGGCGAGGTCCACATCGCCCACGTCGTCGACGAGGATCACGAGATCGACGAGGTGGAGACGAAGCGCCAGCTGCTCGCACTCGCGCCGACTGGCATGAAGCGCCAGGTGTCCGCCCACATCCTGCGGGGCAGCGACGCGGCCAAGACGATCGCGCAGGCCGCCGCGCGCGAAGGCGTGGATGCAATTTGCATTGCGTCCCATGGGCGCTCGGGCATCACGCGCGCACTGGTCGGGTCGGTCGCCGACAAGCTGCTGCGCGAGACGCGAAAACCGGTACTTGTCCTCCGTCCTGCGTAGCGTGCTTGCATGAGCATCCGACACTTTGTCGGAAGCTCACGCACTAGAGCCTAGCCTCATCAGGGGGTTGGGCCGGGCACGTGCGTTGCTGTACGCGGAGGCATGCGGCGCTTCATTCCCCTCATCCTCCTCGCCGCAATCGGGGCGGGCTATTACGCGTACAGGCGGTACCTCTCGCATCGGCCATTCGAGTGGTCGGGAACGGTCGAGGCCCGCGCGGTCACGGTCGGCTCGCGAGCTGGAGGACGCATCAAGCAGGTGCTCGTGCGCGAGGGCGATCGGGTCCAGCCGGGCCAGCCACTGATCGTGCTCGAACCCGGCGACCTCGAGGCGCAGCGCGCGTTCGCGCAGGCGCAGCTCGACCAGGCGCAGGCGAACCTCGACAAGCTACAGAAGGGTGCGCGCCCCGAGGAGATCGAGCAGGCGAACGCGCGCGCGGCGCAGGCGAACGCAGCGCTCGCCGAGACTCGCAAGGGCTCGCGCGTCGAGGAGATCGCAGCCGCCGAGGCGCGCGTCGCGCAGCAGCAGGCGGTCGTCGACAAGGCGAAGCTCGACTACGAGCGCGCGAAGAAGCTGCTCGAGTCGGAGGCGATCGCGAAGGCCGAAGCCGATGCCGCCGAGACCTCCTATCGCACCGCGAAGGCGCAGCTCGATGCGCAGCAGAAGGTGCTCGATCAGGTCCGCGCCGGCTCGCGTTCCGAGGAGAAGGCCCAGGCCGCCGCGAGAGCGAACGAGGCGCTGGCCGCCGCGAAGCTCGTCCAGGCAGGCGCGCGCGTCGAGGATCTTCGCTCCGCCGCGTCGCAGGTCGCCGCCGCGAAGGCGCGCGTCGACCAGCTCGACGTCACGCTCGGCGAGCTGACGATCCGCGCACCGAACGCCGCGCGTATCGAGTCGCTCGACCTCCGGCCCGGCGACATCCTCGCGCCGAACGCGCCCGCGGCGACGCTGCTCGAAGACGATCAGCTCTACGTCCGCATCTACGTGCCCGAGACGCAGATCGGTCGAGTTCACGTCGGCGAGACCGTGCCGGTCTCGGTCGACTCGTTCCCCGATCGCACGTTCAAGGCGACCGTCGAGCACATCAACAACAAGGGCGAGTACTCGCCGCGAAATCTCCAGACCGCCGACGAGCGGGCGAACCAGGTCTTCGCGGTGCGCGTCGATCTCGTCGAGGGCAAGACCGACCTGCGCGCCGGCATGGCGGCGACGATCGAGGTGCCTCGGTGACCGACGCGCACTTTCATGGTCCGCCGGCGATCCGCGTCGAGCACGTCAGCCGCAAGTTCGGCGAGTTCACCGCGCTCTCCGACGTCAACCTCGAGGTGCCGCGCGGCATGGTCTACGGCCTGCTCGGCCCCAATGGCTCGGGCAAGTCGACGCTGATCCGCATCCTGTGCGGCCTGCTCTCGCCGACGCAGGGCAAGGCCTCGGTCCTCGACCTCGACGTCGTCACGCACGGCGAGGAGATCCGCCGCCAGATCGGCTACATGAGCCAGAAGTTCTCGCTCTACCCCGATCTCACCGTCGTCGAGAACCTCCACTTCTACGCGCGCGTCTACGGCCTTTCCGGCGCTCGCATGCGCCAGCGGGTCGACGGCGCGATGAACCTCACGCACATCACGCCGTACGCGAATCGCCGCGCCGGGCTCCTCTCGGGCGGCTGGAAGCAGCGCCTCGCGCTCGGTGCCGCGCTCATGCACGAGCCGAAGGTCGTGTTCCTCGACGAGCCGACCGCGGGTATCGATCCGGTCGCGCGCCGCGAGCTGTGGGACCTCCTGTTCACGCTCGCCGCTCAAGGCATCACGCTGCTCGTCACCACGCACTACATGGACGAGGCCGAGCGCTGCAGCGAGGTCGGCTACCTCTACCTCTCGCGCCTGCTCGTCACCGGCACGCCCGACACGCTCAAGCGCATGCCCGAGGTCAACACACCGGGCACGCGGCGCGTCGAGATCGAGACGACCAGCTCCACGCGCGCGCTCGCATGGCTACGCGCGCAGCCGTTCACGCGCAACGCGACCGTGTTCGGCCAGTCGGTGCACGCCGAGCTCGACGCGATGGTCTCCGATGCAGAGGTCATCGCCCGCCTCGCCGACGCCGGCTTCACCGCATCCGTCCGCCCGATCATCCCCAACCTCGAGGACGTGTTCGTCGCCCTCACCGAACGTGCCGCGCGGGAACGCGGGGCCTTGCAGGCGGTGAAAGCCTGATGTGGACCTCGTTCGTCGCGATCCTCCTCAAGGAGTTCAAGCACATCTTCCGCGACCGCGGGACGCTGACCCTCTTCTTCATGCTGCCGATCATGCAGCTCGCGCTGTTCGGCTTCCTCGATCAGAACGTGCGCAACCTGCCGACGGTCGTCGTCGATCAGGATCAGAGCCGCTACAGCCGCGAGCTCGTCGACGGCATGCGCGCGACGCAGACGTTCGCGATCACGAGCGTGACGAACTCCTCCGCCGAGGCGCGTGACCTGATCGCACAGGGCACCGCGCGCGTCGGCATCGTCATCCCGCCCGACTTCCACGACCGGCGCGCGAGGGGTCAGAACGCGCAGTTCCTCGTCCTGATCGACGGCTCCGACTCCAACGTCAGCGCGCAGGCGCTCGCCGCGATCAACGGCCTCGTCGCGCAGCACAACCTCGACGAAGCCGAGGCGCGAGGCGCGCGCCCTCTCCTCTCGGCACAGCCGATCGTCCTGTTCAACCCGGAGGGACGAACGGCGAACTACATCATCCCCGGCCTCGTCGCGATCCTGCTGCAGATCGCGGCGATGGTGCTCGCCTCGATCGCGATCGTCCGCGAGCGCGAGCAGGGCACGATGGAGCAGCTCCTCGTCACACCGATCAATCCGCTCGGCCTCGTGCTCGGCAAGCTCGCCCCGTATCTCGTCATCGGCCTCGTCGAGATGGCGCTGATCCTGCTCATCATGCGGTGGGGCTTCCACGTGCCGATCCAGGGCTCGCTGCTGCTCCTGTTCGGCACCGCGGTCGTCTACCTGTTCGCGCTGCTCGCGCTCGGCCTCACGATCTCGATGCGCGCGCAGACACAGATGGCCGCGCAGCAGATGGCGCAGATGCTGCTCCTGCCGTCGATCTTCCTCAGCGGCTACATCTTCCCGGTCGCGGGCCTGCCGACGGTCCTCTACTGGATCGGCCGCGCCCTCCCGGCCACGCACATGATCGATGTCATGCGCGGCGCGGTCCTGCGCTCGGCGGGCCCGTTCGATCTCCTGCCGTCGATCCTCGCCCTCTGCGCGATCAGCGTCGTGCTCGTCACCATGTCGGTGAGGCGCGTCCGCAAGCTGACGATCTAGCGAAGCGACCGCGAGCGGGCCTTCAGCTCCAGGAGGCCGCGCACCTCGACCTGGCGCACGCGCTCGCGCGTCAGATTCGTGATCAGGCCGATCTCCTCGAGCGTCAGCCCGCCG
>JABFXX010000542.1 GCA_013368795.1 Kofleriaceae bacterium | reverse complement strand
GCGAGGTCGAGTGCCTGCGTGAGCGTCTGCGCGTAGAGGATCTCGATATCGCCGCGCAGGTGATCGGGCACCTCGTCGACGAGCATCGGCTCGTTGTCGTGCGGGATGATCACGCGCGAGATGCCGCTGCGGCGCGCCGCGAGCACCTTCTCCTTGATGCCGCCGATCGGCAGCAACACGCCCGACAGCGTGATCTCGCCGGTCATCGCGGTGTGCGGCCGCATCGGCCGTTCGGTGAGCAGCGAGACGAGCGCGGTGACCATCACGACGCCCGCCGACGGGCCGTCCTTTGGCACCGAGCCCGCGGGCAGGTGGATGTGGAGGTCGTACTTCTTGAACACGTCCTCCTCGATGCCGTAGCGCGCAGCGTGGGCGCGAACCCAGCTGACCGCGGTGTGCGCCGACTCCTGCATCACGTCGCCGAGCTGGCCGGTGAGGCGAAGGTCGCCACGGCCGTTGCCGAGCTTCGTGCACTCGACGTAGAGCACCTCGCCGCCGTGCGCGGTCCACGCGAGCGCGACGCCGACGCCTGGCATCTGCGTGCGCTCCTCGACCTGCGATTCGATGCGGTACTTCGCGGGGCCGAGCAGCTCGCTGACCGCGCGGCGATCGACGACGAGCCGGCCGCTCGCACCCTCGGCGAGCTGGCGGGCGCGCTTGCGCGTGATCGATGCGATCACCTGCTCGAGCCGCCGCACACCGGCCTCGTGGGTGTGGCCGTGGGCGAGCTCCTGGAGTGCCTCGTCGCAGAACGTGATGTCGGCATCGAGCACGAGCCCGTTCTCGCGCACCTGCTTCGGCACGAGATAGCGCTTCGCGATCTCGATCTTGTCTTCCTCGATGTAGCCGGCGAGCTCGATCACCTCCATGCGATCGCGCAGCGGCTCGGGAATCGTGTCGAGCACGTTCGCGGTCGCGATGAACATCACCCGCGACAGGTCGAACGGCAGGTCGAGATAATGATCGCGGAACGCGTTGTTCTGCTCGGGATCGAGAACCTCGAGCAGCGCGGCCGCCGGGTCGCCCTTGATGTCGTGGGTCAGCTTGTCGATCTCGTCGAGCATGAACACCGGGTCCGAGGTGCCGGCGCGACGGATCGCGCGCAGGATCTGGCCCGGCATCGAGCCGATGTACGTGCGGCGGTGGCCGCGGATCTCGGCCTCGTCGCTGACGCCGCCGAGCGAGATGCGCACGAACTCGCGACCGGTCGCGCGCGCGACCGAGCGGCCGATCGACGTCTTGCCGACCCCCGGCGGTCCGACGAGACACATCAGCGGTCCCTTCGGCGACTTCTTCAGGCGCTGCACTGCGAGGAACTCGAGGATGCGGTCCTTCACCTTGACGAGGTCGAAGTGGTCCTCGTCGAGCACCTGCTTCGCGCGGAACAGATCGATCTCGCCGGCCGTCGTCTTGTTCCACGGCAGCTCCGCGAGCCACTCGACATAGCCGCGGATCATCGAGTGCTCGGGGGCGCCGGGCGGCATCTCGCCGAGCCGGTCGAGCTCGCGCGTCGCCTCGCGCCGGGCCTCGTCGGGCAGCTCGCCGCGCTCGATCTTGCCGCGCAGCTCGATCACCTGGCGATCCTCGGAGCTGTCCTCGCCGAGCTCCTTCTTGATCGCCTTCAGCTGTTCGCGGAGAACGAGCTCGCGCTGGCCATCGGCAATCTTCGTCTGCACCTCGTTGCGCAGCTTCTCGCGCAACTTCAGCGTCTGCAGCTCGCGGGCGATGACCTCGAGCAGCTTGTCCATGCGGCGGCGGACGTTCAGCGTCGCGAGGATGTCCTGGCGTGTCGAGGCGGCGACCTCGACGAGCGCGGAGCTGATCATGTCGGTCAGCGCCGAATCGTCGGCGATGCTGCGGGCGACGAGCGAGAGCTCCTCGGGCAGCACGGGCGAGAGCTGCACCATCTCCGCGAACGCTTCGAGCATGTTCGCTCGTGCGGCCATGTAGATGGGGTCGATGATCTGCCGTTCACTCGCGAGCCGACGAACGCGCGCGCGCAGGTAAGGCCGGGTCTGCACGACCTCGACGATCGCGATGCGCTCGAGACCCTCGAGAACCGCCATGGTCTCGTCGCCATGCGTGAGCTGCCGTACGACGGCACCGGTTCCGACCGCGTAGAGGTCTCCCCCGTGCGGCATGTCTGCCTCCGGGTGCGCTTGCGTCACGACGGCGAGCAGCCCGTCTTCCCCCGCGGCGGCGACCGCCTGGCTCGAACCAACCCGGTCGAGCGTCATCGGCAGCGCCGCATGAGGAAACAAGACCATGGTGCGAAGTGGCACGATGGGCAGCTCCATCACTGGCAGCAGATCGATCGCCATGATCGGATCGAGAGCAACCGCCATACCCACGACGTGAGGTGGTCCGGCCGCGCCCCGGCGCACGTTCGCGAGAGAATCGCTCTCGGGTTAATTCGTGCCCAGCGTCTCGCGGGCGAGGTACTCGATGCGGGTGAGGGCGGTCGCCAGATCGGGCAGCGGCACCTCGTCGGCGTCGAGCATCAGCACGTAACCAGGCTCGCCACCGCGGAGGTGGCCGCGCGGGTCGTAGAGGATCCAGTCCGTCGGCTGGCCGCAGTTCGCGATCGGAATGCAGTCTTCGATCCCAGGTGCGCCGGAGCTCGCGGACATCTGCTGGTACTGACGCGCGCGCACGGCGAGCGGTGTTGGCTCGCGGTAGTCGCCCGCCCCGAAGAACGTGTGTTCCCAGACGTGCAAGCCGTTCGTGATCGTGAGCAGCGCCCGATAGTCATTCGGCAGTGAGATGCGCGCCGCGCGCTCGGCATCGAGGATCGCGTCGAGGCGGACCGGCGGGTGGACCTCGATCGGCTCGCCGAACTCCTTGAGCGTCGAGAACAGCATGTCGAGCGCGGCACGCACGGCGCCGACCTGCGGCTCGACATCGACCGGAATCAGCGGCATCTCGGCGCGCGACAGCACGTGCGCGAGATCCGGATCGCGCGCGTAGACGGCGAAGTCTGGATCGCGGCGGAACTGCGACGGGCTCACGCCGGCCTCGATCGCACGCTCGACGGCGCGCATCATCGCGACCTTGTCGCGCGCGACCGCGTGCGCGCAGGCGAGGTTGAACAGCAGCTCGGCGCTCGCACCCGGCGGGACGAGCTGCTCGAGGCGGGCGATGCGGTCGCGGTCGATGCCGATCGCGGCGAATGCGTTGCGCAGAAACTCCTGCGCGTGGAACCCGCGGCGGCGCTCTCCGAAGTCGGACCAGTGCTGGAGCATCAGGTCGACGAGCTCCTTCACCTCCGAGCCGCCTCGGTGATCGTGCGCGATCGGCAGCAGCATCAGCTGCGCGGAGCCGAGCGCGATCTGCGCCTGCTGCGGCGTCGCGACTCCCTTGAGGCTGTCGAGGAACCTGCGGAGCGCGCCGATCGGGTGGGGATCGTCGAGGATCTCGACGACCGGCGACGACCTCGTCATCCGGTCGCGCGCGGTCAGCAGGCGCCGGCCCGTCGAGTCGTTCGATGACTCGGGGAACACGACGTTCGGGACGGCGTCGGAGATCGGCTCGATGACCTCGATCGGCGCAGAGGACTCGGCGGCGACCGCGATGCGAGGCTTGCGCGGCGCCTTCTTCGCGGCGCGCTTCTTCGGCGCGGCCTTCTTCGCGGCAGCCTTCTTCGGGGCCGCCTTCTTCGCGGCAGACCTGGCCTTCGCGACCTTCTTGGTCGCCGGCTTCTTAGTCGCGGCTTTTGCCTTCTTCGGTTTGGCGCGCGACTTCGTCTGCTTCTTCGGCGCCATATCAAAACGCTAACGCATGATCGATGCGCCGCCTACTTCTTGCTGGCGAACATGCCGTCGCTGTACTCGACGATTTCACCGGATACAGCCGACGCCGCCACCGTCAGCGGGGACGCGAGAAATAGCTTACCCGGTCCCGAGCGACCCTTGTAGTTGCGATTGATCGCCGACACGGTTACCTGGTCTCCGCGGTCCGACACGCCGGGGCCGCAGCCGATGCACGCACCGCAGCCCGGCTTGATGACCTTCACGCCGGTGCGCTGAAACAGGTCGATGTAGCCCTGTGCGCGCGCGTACGCTTCTACTTCCTGAGACCCAAATTGGATGAAGAAGTTCACGCCGTCGGCGACCTTCTTGCCGGCGCGCTCGGCCTCGGCCATCACGCGCGCGTACATGTCGACGTCGTCGCGCTTGCCCGCGGTGCACGAGCCGCCGTACGCGATGTCGATCTTTACCTGGCCGATCTCGTCGACGAGCGCACCGTTCTTCGGATCGCTCGCGACGCCGCGATCCGGATCTCCCGGGGTCGCGACCATCGGCTTGATCTTCGACAGGTCGATGCGATGCACGCCACCGTCGTACTGCGCGCCCGGATCGGGCATCACGACCTTGTCCTTCAGCATCTCCGGCGTCACGCCAGGCCGCCGCTCGGCGATCCAGCGTAGCATCGTGTCGTCGACCTCCATCACCGCGCCGCGCGCCGAGCACTCGGTCGCCATGTTCGCGAGCGTCGCGCGCTCGTCGGGCGTGAGCGCGAACAGGCCCTCGCCGCCGAACTCCATCACGCGGTTCAGGGTCTCCTCGCGCTTCGCATACGTCGCGAGGATGTGGAGCATCACGTCCTTGGCCGACGTACCGGCCGGTAGCTTGCCCGTCAGCTCGAAGCGGATCGACTCGGGGACCGCGAGTGGCGTGAAGCCCCAATAGAGTAGGGCCGCGTACTCCGTGGCACCGACACCCCACGCGAGCGCCCCAGACGCGCCGCCCATGCAGGTGTGCGAATCGGTCGCCTGCACGAGATCGCCTGGATCGATGAACTGCTCGCGCGCGACCTGATGACAGATGCCGGGCGAGACGCCGTCGACCGCGCTGTAATTGCGCACGCCGGTCTTCGCGGCGAACGCCTTCTGCAGCTCGCGCAGCAGCTCGATCTTCGACGCAAACTTCGCCATCGACGGAACGCCCGTCGCGTAGATCAGGTGGTCCTCGAACACCGCAAACTTCGTCGGGTTGGCGAGCTTGTAGTCGCCGTACTCGTCGGTGAGGAACTTGTCGACCTGCGCCGACGTGAACTCGTGCGAGTAACCGGCATCGACGCGCACCAGCACTGCGTCGTTGGGCTTGAGGTACGAGCCCTGACCCGGCAGCAGCTTCGCTGCGAGGATCTTCTCGGTGATGTTCATCGGCCGCTCGGCGGTGCCCGGCGCCGGCACCGAGATCTCGTTTCGTGACAGCCGCGCACAGAACGGCAACAGACCGCCGCTCTCGATGATCAGCGCGGTGATCGCGTCGTGGCCCCGGGTGAACTCGTCGAGCGGGATGCGTTCGCCGGCCTCGAGGCGCGCGATCATCGCGTGGTCGCCCATGAGCTGGCCGATGTTGATGTTGTTGCGCGCGTGGATCGGCGCGAACGAGCTCGCGATCGCGAGCTTGCTCCCCGAGTAGACCTCGCACTGCGCCGCTTGCTCGCGGCTCGAGCCGACGCCCTTCTGCGCGCCCGAGACGATCACCTCGAAGTTGCCGTTCGCGAGCGCGCCCGGCGGGATCAGCCGTTCGCCGTTGACGATGAGGCCGGCGTACGCATTCTGAGCGATCGCGGCGGGGTCGAAGTCGAAGCACACCCACGCCGGCGTCATCGCATCGGTGTTGATGTCGTCGAGGAGCTCGTCGGGTCTGAGATCGCTCATCTTCAGCGTCAGCGTTCCCGCGAGCTGCTGACGAATGCGATCGGGATCCTTCGTGAGATAGAGGACGCGCTTGCCAGGGCTGAGCGCGAAACTTCGTTCCGCCATCGGGTCGCACCGTACCACCGGCCGCGTGCTTGCGGGCACCTCCGCCCGGTCGCCGAAAATGACGAGGTGCGCAATACGCGCATCACGCGTGAACCTCACCCAAACGGTCCTGTCCCTCGGGTTCGCCAAGACCTGTCCCTTCGCACGCCACGATGCCGGCGGTATGACGACAGAACATGACGCGGTCCCCCTACATCGGCCTGCACGTCGCCGTCGCCAATCGCCGCGCCAGTGCCGCGGACATCGTCGCCAGCGTCCAGCGCGAGATCGAGACGGGTGCGCTTCCCGCGGGGAGCCGGCTGCCGCCGGTCCGCGTCCTCGAGAAGCAGCTCGGGCTCTCGAAGAACACGGCGCAGGCCGCCTACGACGAGCTGGTCGCGCGGGGCCTCGTCGAGGCGCGCGAGCGTGAGGGTGTGTTCGTGCTCGCGGCGACGCGGTTCACCCAGGCCGCGCCGATCGTCGTCGCGCCGACGCCGCAGTTCGTCGCGCCGCCGCTGTCGCGTCCCGATCTCCCACCGCGTGGCACGACCGCGCTGTCGACCGTGTTCATCGATCCCGAGCTCCTGCCGACGGAGCGGATCGCCGAGTGCGCGCGCTCGGTGCTGCGCGAGCGCATGCCGAGCCACTACGACGCGCAGGGCTACCGGCCGCTGCGCGAGGCGATCGCGAAGCGCCTGCGGTCGCGCGGCCTCGACGTCGAGGCCGACGAGGTCGTGATCACGACGGGCTCGCAGCAGTCGCTCGACATCGTCGCGCGCTCGCTCGCGGTGCGCCGCATCGCGGTCGAGACGCCGCTCTATGCCTACGCGAAGCTCCTGTTCGAGACGCTCGGCAACGAGCTCGTCGGCCTCCACCTCGATCCGTTCAGCGGCATCGACCTCGACGCCTGGGACCGCGCGCTCGCCGCGAAGCCGGCGCTCGCGTACCTCATCCCGAGCTTTCACAACCCGACCGGCTACTCGTACACGAGCACCGAGATGCGCGGTGTGCTCGACCTGTGCGTCAAGCATGGCGTCGCGATCCTCGAGGACGACTGGGGCTCCGACATGCTGTCCGACGGCGAGTACCGGCCGATGCTGCGCATGCTCGGCGGCAAGGACGTGCTCTACGTCAACTCGTTCACGAAGAAGCTGCTGCCGTCGCTGCGCGTCGGGTTCGTCGCCGCGCCGCCGTCGCTCGTCCCGACGCTCGTCGCGATGAAGCGGCTGTCGACGCTCGGCAATGCGTGGCTGACCGAGGCGATCGTCGCCGAGTTCCTCGACCGCGGTTACTACGACACGCACCTCCAGCAGCTCCAGCGCGCCCTCGACGCGCGCTACGCGTCCTGTCTGGCCTCGCTCGACGAGCTGATGCCCGACGGCGTGCGCTGGACGCACCCGGGCGGTGGCCCGACGCTGTGGCTCGACCTGCCGCGCTCGATCGACCTCGTCGCGCTCGAGGCCCACCTCGCGCGCCGCGGCGTCCTCGTGTCGAACACGTCGGCGGCATACGTCGGCCCGGCGCACCTCCACGGGTTCCGCGTCGCGTACGCGTATCTCTCGGAGGACGAGATGCGACGGGCGCTCACGATCGTCGGCGACGCATTACGGTCGCATCTGTGGCAGAAATAGTGGGTGCTTCGTCGGCTCCTTCCGCTTGTCCTCGCGGCGTGCAGTAGCGCGCCCGCGGCGACGAGCGATTTCTGGGGCCAGACGATCGAGCCGCCGCGCGGCCTGGCGCGGATCGCGCCGGGCATGAGCGTCGCGCAGGCGCGCGCGCTCGTCCCCGCGCTGCACGAGCCGAAGCAGGCCGGCGTCCGCGAGGAGCTGATCGTCGAGTCCGGCGTCTCCGACGTGAAGCTCACCGTGCGCGTCGAGGCCGGCACCGTGTCCGGCATCGTCGCGATCGTCTCGGGTCACGGCGTGCGCGACCTGCTCACGCGCGCGTGGGGGCAGCCCGAGATCACGCGCGACTCGCTCGGTCAGCCCGAGGTGACGTGGGCGAGCGAGACGAGTGGCTGGAAGGTCAAGCTCGACTGCCTCGAGCGCAATTGCCTCGTCGAGTACGTGCCATACCACGTGCTGACCGCCGAGTACTTCGGCCCGCACGTCGTGCCGCCGAGCGATCTCGCGAAGCTCCGCATCGGCATGTCGATCGCCGAGGCGCGCCAGCTCGCGCCGGGTCCGGTCCAGGTGCGCGCCGGCCTCGCGACGAAGTACGACGGCGTCCGCGAGTTCGTGTCGATCGACGACAAGACCGCGACGGTCCGCTCGATCTACCTCAACCTGCCGCAGCAGGCAGAGGACCTGATCGAGGAGGCGTGGGGCGCGGGCGCGAACGCGACGTTCGTCGGCAAGGGCGTCAAGGTCTGGCCCGATCCGGAGACGCTGTGGCGCGCGACGCTCCAGCAGGCGCTCGGTCACAGCCGCGACCTCGTGTTCGAGAACTACATCCCGGCGGCGGCGCTGCTCGGCGATCAGCCCGACACGCTCGACGTGTTGCAGGATCCCGTGCTCGGCGACTCCGTCGACGAGGTCAAGCGCCTCTACAAGGACATCGTGACGGTGCAGGGCAAGAACCTCGTCCTGACGTTCCCGCCGACCGAGTGGGATCGAGCCCCGACGCGCGTCAACCTCAACACGAGCGGCAACCGCGTGCGCGAGATCGAGCTCGTGATCCCGTACAAGCCGTATCCGCAGGCGCGCAACACGCTGCTCGATCTGTTCAAGGCGAAGTGGGGCCTGCCCGAAGAGGTGGTCGAGGACAACATGCCGACGCTCGTGTTCCGCAAGGACGATCCGCGCGTCGAGGTCCGCGACGATACCGATCGCGGCGCCTGGCAGATCTCGATCAGGTAGTCGGTTGCGCTAGCGCCAGCGCGCGATGCACGCGAGCTCGGCGTCGTCGCCGGCCTCGTTCTCCTCGCAGTAGCGCACGAGCTCGCCGGCCTCGTAGCGCGAGCCGGCGACCGCGGCCATGCAGCGCAGCTCGTTGTCGTCGCCTTCCATCGCGGCCTCGCACGCGTTCACCGCGGCGAGCGAGAGGCCGAAGCTCGACACGGTGCGCACGCACGCGAGCTCGTTGCCGTCGCCTTCCATCGCGGACTCGCACGCGCCGATCGCGGCGTTGATGTCGAACCGCGACGACGCGGCGAGCTGGATGCACGCGAGCTCGTTGTCGTCGCCTTCCATCGCCGACTCGCACGTGGAGATCGATGCCTCGATCGTCGGGTTGCGCGACGCGGCGACGGTATCGAGGCAGCGGCGCTCGTTGTCGGGGCCTTCCATCGCCGACTCGCACGCCGCGGTCAGCGTGCGCAGGCGGTCCATGCTGACCGGCTGAGGTCTCGGACGGTGACCGTCACGGGGCCGCGCACCGGCGACCGACGAGACCAGGAGGAGCGATAGGGCAACGAAGCGCGTCATGTGGCTACCGACGCACCACGCCGTCCGAGAATTCTTGAATTAGTGTGAACCGCGCCACGCCGCGAGGGCGGCATCGCGGGCGGTAACCGCGCGATCGTACTCGACCCAGACCTGGCGCGCGGTCGTGTAGCCGTCGAGCGAGTACGGGTCGGACCCGTAATACACGACGAGTCGCGAGATCGCGCCGGCCAGCTCGTCCTCGGTCTTGCGCCACGCGTCGACCAGTCGACGCTCCCTGCCGTCGATGAGGCCCGAGTCGAGGAACACGCGCAGGTCGTCACGGCATGGCGCGCCGGTCGCCTTCACCGGCTCGACGCTCGCCGCGTCGAGTGCGCGCGGATCGGTCGATACCTCGTCGAGTCTCGGCTTCGGCGCGATCGCGCGCGCGCATTTCTCGAGCCGCTCGCGGGCGACGCCGGTCGACCGAACCTCGAACCTCTGCGAGGTCTGTCGCGCCTGCTCGTGCGCGCTGAGCACGCCCGCGATCAGTGCGGTCGCGAGCAGCGTGCCGGTCGCCGCGATCGCGACGACACTGCGCGATCCGGGATGGCGTACGCGGTTCGCCGCTCCGTTCCGATCGATCCCATCCGCCACCTCGCGCAGCTTCGCGTTGTCCGCGGTGAGCTTCGCGTTCTCGCGCTCGAGCGCATCGACGCGCGCCAGAGCGGCGTCGTGATCGCTGCGATACGTCATCTGTACCTCCTCGGCTTTGAGATCTAGATGGCCATCGCGGAGCGATTCGTCACGCGAAACACGACACGCCGCGGACTTACGCGATCTGGCTAGATCGCCGACTTGTCGATCGCGCGTTGCGCTTGCTCCCCGAGCGCTCGCACCACGTGGATGAACGGCGCGAACCGCGGATCCTGCGTGAGGCCCTTCGCGTAGCGGTAATAGATCTGCTGGAGGATCACCGCCGTCTTGAACAGGCCGAACGCATAGAAGAACACGATGTGCTCCGTGCGCCGGCCCGAGCGCTCGAAGTAGCGCTGCGCGAAGTCGGTGCGCTTGAACATCCCCGGCTTCATCGTGACGCCGAAGATCGGCATCTGGAACACCTGCGGATCGGTCGACTCGACCCAGTACGACAGCGCACCGCCGAGATCCATGAGCGGGTCGCCGATGGTCGCCATCTCCCAGTCGAGCACGCCGGTGATCGTCTCGAGCTGCGGATCGAAGATCACGTTGTCGAACTTGAAGTCGTTGTGGATGAGCGACGGCGCGCCCTCGGCCGGCTCGTGCTCGGCGAGCCACGCCGCGACCGACGTCATCGCGGCGATGTCGTCGGTCTGCGAGCCGATGTAGCGCTCGCTCCAGCCCTTCTCCTGGCGCTCGATGTAGCCCGCGGGCTTGCCGAAGTCGCCGAGCCCGGCCGCCGCGAAGTCGACCGCGTGCAGATCGACGAGCGCGTCGACGAGCTCGTTGCAGAGGTGGCGGATCTTCGCGGCGTCGAGGCCGGGCGGCAGGTCGCGGCGCAGGATCACGCCGCGGCGGCGCTCCATCAGGTAGAACGGCGCGCCGAGGATCGCCGGATCGTCGGTGTACGCGATCACCTTCGGCGCACGCGAGTACACGGGCGCGAGCTTCGACAGGACGGCCACCTCGCGGCCCATGTCGTGCGCGCTCTTCACCTTGCTGCCGAACGGCGGCCGGCGCAGCACGTACTCGCGCTCGCCGTGATGGACGAGATAGGTGAGGTTCGAGTGGCCGCCGGGGAACTGCTCGACGGAGACCGCGCCGTGCGCGCCGAGCTCGCGCTCGAGGTACGCGGTCAGCGTGGGGATGTCGAGCTCCTCGCCCTTGCGGACCGGCTTCGCGGAATCGTCGACGCCGCTCACGCGTACCTCGCGAGGATGCGCTTCGCGACGACCATCTTGTGGACCTCGTCCGGACCGTCATAGATGCGCGCGCCGCGCTCGTGGACGTAGTAGTGCGCGAGCACGGTGTCGCTCGTGATGCCAAGCGCACCGTGCATCTGGATCGCCTTGTCGACGAGCTGGAGCATCACGTTCGCGACGAAGAACTTGATGAGCGACACCTGATCGCGCGCGTTCTGGAAGCCCTTGTGCTCGATCGTCCACGCCGCGTTCAGCACCATCAGCCGCGCGGCATCGATCTCGGCGCGGGCCTCGGCGACCCACGCCTGCGCGATCTGGCGCGTCGCGAGCGTCTTCTCGTCGTCGATCTTGCGGGTCGCGATCCGCCGGCACATCGTGTCGAACACGCGCTCGCAGATGCCGATCCAGCGCATGCAGTGATGGATGCGGCCGGGGCCGAGGCGCTCCTGCGCGATCATGAAGCCGGCGTTCTCCGGACCGAGTCGATTCTCGACGGGAACGCGGACGTTCCGGTACCAGATCTCGGAGTGGCTCGCCCACGCCTCGCCGGGGTCGCCCATGATCTTGATGTTGCGCGCGAGCTCGAAGCCCGGCGTGTCGGTCGGCACGATGATCATCGACGCGCGCGCGTGCGGCGACGCATCGGGGTTCGTCACCGCCATCACGATCGCGAACGCGGCACCGTCGGCGGAGCTCGTGAACCACTTGTGGCCGTCGATGACGTAGTGGTCGCCGTCGCGGACCGCCGTGCACGACAGCAGCGTCGGGTTCGAGCCCGGGTTCTCCGGCTCGGTCATCGAGAAGCACGACCGGATCTCGCCGCGCGACAGCGGCCCGAGCCAGCGCTCCTTCTGTGCCGGCGTGCCGAACTTGTGGAGGATCTCCATGTTGCCGGCGTCGGGAGCCTGCGCGCCGAACACGTAGTGACCGAGCGGCGAGCGGCCCAGTCGCTCGGACACGAGGCCGTGCTCGACGAGGGAAAGGCCCAGTCCGCCGATGTCCTTCGGCATCTGCGGTCCCCACAGCCCGGCGGCCTTGCACTTGCCGCGCAGCTCCTCGAGCAGCGGATCGGCGGCTCTGAAGCCCTTCTCGAGCACCTCGTGCTCCGCGGGCATCACGACGTCGGCGATGAAGCGTTCGATCTTCTCGAGCAAGGGTCGAACGGACTCGGGAATGGAGAAGTCCATCTAGTACTCCGTGTGCAGCTCGCGCGGCAGGTGGTGGGTCGCGTTGAACGTGATGAGAGAGACGCGCTCGGGATGCCAGTCGAACTCGTGCGAGCGGAACTTGAGCTCGCTGATCGATGCGTTGCGAACCACGATGCTCGTCCGGACCATGTGGTGCGGCGACGCGCCGAACACGAGCCCGATCGCGACGCCGATCGGTCCGGCCGATGTGAACACGGCGGCGGTCGCGCCGCTCCTTACCTCGCGGACGATCTTGTCGAGCCCGCGCCGCACGCGATCGGCGAACGCCTCGACGTGCTCGACGCCCTCGACCCGCCACTCGTCGCGCGCCCACTTGCCGAGTATCGTGTGGAACGCAGCGTTTGCGAGCTCCCGGGTCGGAGTCTTCGTCAGCTCCGCGAACCGCGGATCCTCGGCGACGAGCCTGGGCATGAAGTGCTGGAGCAGCTCGAACGCCGGGTACTCCGAGAGCTCGTCGAGCGTCGTTGCCGCCGTAAGGTTCGGCGCCGTCTCGATCGCCCCGGCCAGTGTCTGCTGATGCCGGCGGAGTGGGCCGACGAAGACGTGGTCCACGCGCTCGCTGGCGAGAAAACGTCCGAGCGCTCGCGCCTGCTCCTGGCCTCTCGTCGACAACCGATCGTAGTCCGCCTCGCCATACGACGCCTGGCCATGGCGAATCAGGAGGAGCGTTCCCATGCCGCGCGCATCGTAACTGAGGACAATAGTAGGAGGTCAGTTGTCCGCAGCGACTGTTACCCACATCGCCGCATGCGCCTCGAATACGGCCCGTTCCGCGGATATACAAGTCACGGACGAGGCCCACTCGTACCCGTTAAAGCTGTTCGGCTTGGCATGCAGCTTGGTATCGTTTGCAGCATGAAACTGGGTGCCGTCTGTGCTGCGCTCCTCTTCGCTGTCGCGTGTGGCGGAACCTCGGGAGGCGGTGGCGATGACACCACCGGGACTCCCGGCGATGCCGACGGCGACATGATCTCCGATACCGACGAGGGCATCTCGGCGGCGACCGACACCGACGGCGACGGCACGCCCGACTACCAGGACGACGACTCCGACGGCGACGGCATCCCCGACTACCGCGAGGCGGGCGACGGCGACGCCTCCACCGCGCCGTTCGACTCCGACGGCGACGGCACGCCCGACTTCCGCGATACCGACAGCGACAACAACGGCCGCACCGACGACGTCGACGGCGTCGACGACACCGACAACGACGGCCGCCCCAACTTCGCCGATCAGGACGACGACGGCGACTCGATCAGCGACGTCGACGAGCTCGGCCCGAACGCCGCGCAGCCGGTCGACAGCGACGGCGACGGCACGCCCGACTACCGCGACACCGACTCCGACGACGACACGATCGCCGACGCCTTCGAAGGCGGCGACGACTACGACATGGACGGTATCGGCAACTACGTCGACACCGACAGCGACGGCGACTGCATCCCCGACTCGGTCGAAGCGCGCGGCGTCACCCCGCCGGCCGACTCCGACATGGACAATCGCTACGACTTCCTCGATCGCGACAGCGATGACGACGGCGTGCCCGACGCGACCGAGGACGCGAACTGCAACGGCGTCACCGACGCGGGCGAGACCAGCGCCACCAACGGCGACACCGACGCCGACGGCGTCAGCGACCTGATCGAGGTCGCCGCGGGCACGAACCCGAACGATCCGGCCGACAACCCGCAGGCCAATGGTGACTTCGTGTTCGTCGAGCCGTACATGCAGCCGCAGTCGCCGAACGACGACGACCTCGACTTCTCGACGCAGCTGAAGGCCGTCGACATGTACGTCCTCCTCGATCGCTCGGGCTCGATG
>JABFXX010000653.1 GCA_013368795.1 Kofleriaceae bacterium | reverse complement strand
GGAAGTTCTGCTGCGCGTTCGTCCACGCCGTCATCGGGTCGAAGCTCGCGAAGCCGTTGGCGAACGGGTTCGCAAACGAGCCCGAGTTAAAGTTGTGCGCTGCAGCAGCAGCGGCCGGGTCGGCCTTCGGGGTGGTGTCCTTCGAGTCCTTGGCGTTCTTCGTTTCCGTCATGGCTAGTAGCTCCTTTGTGCCGCCACCCTAAGGTCGGCTTTCCGACCTGTCAATCCTGATTTGTTGCGACGCAGCAAAATTTCTCCTCGGGACCTCGATTTCTCTGTTGCGCCGCACATTCGCGATCGGCTACTGAACCGCCATGAGCGAGCACAAGCCCGAGCAGAAGCCGCAGTGGGCCGCCTTCACGGCGGCATGGGTCGGATGGGTCCTCGATGCGTTCGACTTCACGATCTACATCGTGGTCGCGCAGCACATGATCAAGGAGTTCGGCGTGTCGCCGACCGCGATCGGTGGCTCGCTCACGCTGACGCTCCTCGTTCGCCTCGCCGGCGGCTTCTTCGCCGGCTGGATGGCCGATCGCTGGGGCCGCAAGCTGCCGCTGATGATGTCGCTCGTCTGGTTCGCGGTCTTCGACGCGGCCATCTACTTCGCACCGACCTTCACGTGGGTCCTCGTGTTCCGCACGCTGTTCGGCTTCGGCATGGGCGCCGAGTGGACCGCGGGCACCTCACTGGCGATGGAGAGCTTCCCGCCGAGCAAGCGCAAGCTCGCGTCCGGCATCCTCCAGGCCGGCTGGCCGGTCGGCTTCCTGCTCGCCGCCGCCACCGCGTACTTCGTCGTGCCCGCGTTCGGCTGGCGCGCGATGTTCCTGATCGCCGCGCTCCCCGCGATCCTCGTCATCCCGATCCGCATGCTCGTGCCCGACGGCGCCTCGCACGTCGAGTCCGCAGACTCGTCGAAGGGTGCGGTCAAGGACCTGCTCGCACCTGGCGTCCTCAAGATGATCATCCTCGGATCGCTCGTGATGGCGCTCGGCTTCGTCGTCTATTACGGCATGGTCACGTCGCACCTCGGCTTGTTCATCGAGAAGGCGCACTGCGCGCCGGGCGATGCGAAGTGCCTCGCGGCTGCGGTCACGCACGGCTGGAACGGCCAGATCTGGTTCAACGTCGGCATGCTCGTCGGCGTGATCGGCGCCGGCTGGGTCGCGAGTCGATACGGCGTGATCGCTGCGCTCGTTGCGCCGGCGCTCCTCATGGTGCCGGCGATGCCGATGTTCACGGGCACGTCGGGCTCGATGATGGTCGGCGCGTTTCTCGGTGGCGCGCTCGGCGTCGGCTACTCGGGCGTCACCGCGGTGCTGACGACCAGCCTGTTCCCGGCGCACGTGCGTGCCCGCGCGATCGGCATCGTCTATCACGCGGGCGCGCTCCTCGCGGCCTTCGTGCCGACCCTGATCCCGTGGCTGGTCAAGACGACGGACATGTCGCTCGCGACGACCGTGCTCATCGTTGTCAGCTCGAGCCTGGTGATCATGTCCGCTGCCGTGCTCGCGCTGCGCTCGATGATCACGAAGCCGGCGCAGACCGTCGAGCAGCTCGACGCGCTGCCGAAGGCCGAGGTCGTCAGCGCCGGCATGAAGCGCACACTGGAAAACCCGGTCGCGGTTGCGATCGTCGATCACGAGGTCGCTCGCGCCACCGAGCGCCGCGCGATCCTCGGTTGAACGGTCAGCTCTTCTTCTTGCCACGCGCGCGTGGCTTCATCGAGTCGCGCACGGCCTGCTTGAGCTCGTCGAGCTCGCGCCGCATCGCGGCGACATCGTCGGCACGCGACTCGGCTTCCGCCGACGGCTCGGTCCGCGCCCTCTTCATCGCGGGCTCGGACTTGCGCGGCGGCGGCGCACTCTCCTCGGTCTCGTCATCGGGCGCAGCCGGCGGCGACGGCACGGGATACGGCACCGGCGGCGCTCCGCCATAGCCTCCGTACTGCGGCGGCGGATACGCCGGCGGGCCGCCGAACGGCGAGCCCATCCACATCCGGGTGAGCGCATCGGTCGCGGCCATCGGGATCTGCGCGAGCGGGTTGTATGCGGCGAGTGACTGCACGCCGCGCTTGGCCTGCAGATAGACGTCGAGCGCGCCCGTCACGTAGCGGCTGAAGAACTCGGCGAGCGAGTCATCCGAGAGCCGGATCATCTGGGTCAGCAGCTGGACCGGCAGGAACTTTGCTGCGTTGCCGGTCTCGAGGACGATCTGGGTCAGCGTCGCCTGGGTCAGGTCTTCGCCGGTCTGGGCATCGACGACCCGGAGGTCCGCGCCGGTCCGGATCTTGGCCGCGAGCTCGTCGAGGGTCACGTAGCGGCTATCGCCCGTGTCGTAGAGCCGTCGGTTGCCGTACTTCTTGATCAGGACCGTTGCCACTGGCCGGACCTTACGAAGTCCTTCGCTGCACTGCAATGGTTCTGTTTTGCTGCGCCGCAAAAACGTGCTTGACACTTCTGCGTCGCTCTCGTAGCGTGCCGGCCATGTCGAGCCTGCGAATGCTGCCGAGTTTGCTGCTTTGCAGCATGGCGGTGAGCTGTGGCGGGCAGACCGGCGCGACGTGCACGACGGACGAGGAGTGTCCGTCGCACTTCTGCAAAGCGGATGGGACGTGCGGCGAGGCGGAGATCGACGCGGGCGACGGGAGCGCGGATGCACCGGGCGATGGGATGAGCGGGCTGTGCACGCCGAACCACGACGGGATGATCGCGCTTGCCGAGCTGCCGCTGGTGGCGGGGCGGTCGGCGAAGTTCCGGATCGCGACCAACGCGATGTGGGACACGGCGGGAACGTCGCAGGGCAGCGGCTCGCGCGTGTGGAACCTCGCCGGTCAGCTCGCGAACGATTCGGACGAGACGATCGCGCTCGCGAACCCGATGGGGACGTGGTGGAAGGCCGACTTCCCGACCGCGACGTATGCGGCGCCGCTCGCCGCCGGGTCGGATCTGCAGGGCGTGTTCCTCGTCGATTCGACGGGCGTGACGATGCTCGGTGTCGTGTCGCCGCAGGGCGGCACCTATAAGACCGAGCTCGAGTACGACCCGCCGGCGCGCATCCTCGCGGTGCCGTTCATGGCGGGCTCGACGTGGTCGACGACGAGCACGGTGTCGGGCTACGCGCAGGGCGTGATCGTCGCGTACACCGAGAAGTACGAGTCGCGCGTCGACCAGGTCGGCACGATGACGACGCCGTACGGAGACTTTCCCGCGATGCGCGTCGCGACGGATCTGACGCGGACGTCGGGTCTGGCGTTGTTGCTGAGCAAACGTTCGTTCGCGTGGGTCGCCGAGTGCTTCGGCTCGGTCGCGACAGTCCAGTCGAAGGACTTCGAGTCGAGCAGCGAATTCAGCGAGGCCGCGGAGGTGCGGAGGCTGGCGCCGTGAAGGCGTTCGTCTTCGCACTCGCCTGCGCGGCGCTCTGCGCGGGATGCCCGAGGTTCCATCCCGGCCCGCTGCCGGGCGCGCCCACCGACGCGACGTTCGTCGATGTCGACGGCGTGCACGTGCGCTATCGCGAGCTGGGGCAGGGGCCGGCCGTCGTGCTGCTGCACGGATTCTCGGCGTCGCTCGAGAGCTGGGCCGGCGTCGCGCCGGTGCTCGCGCAGGACCACCGCGTGATCGCGCTCGACCTCAAGGGCTTCGGCTGGACGACGCGCCCCGAGGGAGATTACAGCCCGGCCGCGCAGGCCGAGCTCGTGTGGCACGTGCTCGACAAGCTCGGCGTGAAGGACGTCGCGATCGTCGGCCACTCGTGGGGCACGTCGGTCGCGCTGTCGATGGCGGTCGCTCATCCCGAGCGCACGCGCCGCGTCGCGCTGTACTCGGCATACGTCTACGACGAGCAGGTGCCGAGCTTTCTGCGCTGGGCGCAGGTCGGCGGCATCGGCGAGCTGCTGTTCTCGCTGTTCTACACGGAGCGCATCGAGGACCGCGCGCCGCTCGCGTACGTCGACGAGAGGTTCGTCACCCAGCCGCGCGTCGAGCGCGTCGAGGAAGATCTGGCTCGCCCGGGTACGGTCGCCGGCGCGCTCGCGACGGCGCGCGGTCATCACTTCGCTGCGCTGCATCAGGCGCTCGTCGGGTTCGACAAGCCAGTGCTGCTCCTGTGGGGAGAGAACGATCTCGTCACGCCGATCCGGTTCGCGTACCGGCTGCGCGAGGAGCTCGCGAACGCCGAGCTGAAAGTCTATCCGCGCTGCGGGCATATCCCGATGGTCGAAGCGCGCACTTCATCGACTCGTGATCTCGTCGCATTTCTCGCCGACAAGGGGGCGCAACATGACGACAACGGAAACGCAGACAACGCAGAGGGAAGCGGAAGCGCTGGCGGAGCTGGTAGCGGCAGCGGTGACGATCGCGGTGTCACAGGCGATCAAGGTGGCGGTGGCGCTGGCGGTGGAGCACGCGGTGGCGGAACTGCAACGGTCCTACCCGTTGAAACACGCCGGCTGACCCCGGCGGAGGAAGACTTCGCGCTGCCACTCGGTGCGGACCTCGCGGCACTCGGTGCCGAGCTCACGCCGCGCCAGTACGCGGCGCCGCGCGAGAAGACCGAGGTCGTCGTGCATGGCTCGCTGCGCATCCGCGAGGCCGGCCTCTACAACCTCGATCTCGATCGCGGTCTCGACGCGCAGGGCCAGCCGATCTATCCGGTGCCGCTCGGGGGCGGCCAGATGATGCGCGCCGGCGATCTGCGCGCGCGCACCGACGCGGCGTTCTACGCGCCGGGCGTCGGCGTCGCGGTGAAGGCGCGCATCGACTGGCTCGACAACATCGCGCTCGGCGGCGAGCCCGACCTCGCAGGCGGATCGCCCGCGACGAGCCGCGGCCAGCGCCCGACGACCGTCGTCATCAAGCGCGCGTGGGGCGAGGTCCTGACGCCCGCCGGCACGCTCGCGGTCGGCCGCATGGGCGCCCACTTTGGCCTCGGCATCGCGGCCAACGGCGGCGACTGCGAGGACTGCGATGGCGGCGACGCCGCGGATCGGTTCGCGTTCGTGTCACCGATCGCCGGCCACTTCCTCGCGCTGTCGTATGACATCGCGGCGCGCGGTCCGTTCACACCGAGCCGCGACGGCGGACACCCGATCTCGCTCGAGTCGACGACCGCGGTCGGCGGACCGACGGTGTCGATCCTGAAGACGCACTCGCCCGCGACGCTCGTGCGCCGCGCCGCCGCCGGTCTCACGAGCGTCGAGTACGCGGCGTACGTGTCGCGTCGCACGCAGGACAACGACGTGCCGGCGACGTACCTGCCGACGGCGACACAGATGTTCACGAGTGCCGACCTCGTCGGCCGTGGCTTCGCGGCGACCGCGACCGGCGGCTGGCTGCGCATCTCCGGTGCCAGGTTCCGCATCGAGGCCGAGGTCGCCTACCTGAACGCGACGCTCGATCAGCCATCGCTGATTCCGGGCACCGCGATCACCGTGCCGGTGACGTCGAGCCAGCTCGGCGCCGCCGTGCAGACCGCATTCACATTCGGCCCGATGCAGCTCGGCGTCGACGCCGGCTACGCGAGCGGTGACGACGCGCCCGGCTTCGGCGCGTTTCCGACGCCGGGGCAGGTCGCGCCGCCGGCCGGCTCGTTCGACGGCGCACAGGCGAACCCGCCGCGCGATCGCACCGTCGACAACTTCCGGTTCCATCCCGACTTCCGCATCGACCAGATCCTGTTTCGCGAGATCATCGGCACGATCACCGACGCCGTGTACCTCCGGCCGAGCATGCGCGCGACGCTCGCCCGCGTCGGCACCGGCCGGCTCGAGGCGATCGCGACGCTGATCGTCTCGCGCGCGGTCGAGGCGACATCGACGCCGAGCGGTGCGAGCGCACTCGGCACGGAGCTCGATCCCGAGCTGCGCTACGCCGCGCGCGACGGGTTCGCGATCAATCTCGCGTACGGCCTCCTGCTGCCGGGCGCCGCATTCGACGGCACGATGCTCGCCGCCCAGCCCGCGCAGTCGCTGCGCCTTCGCGTGGGGTTCGCATTCTGATGCGCAGGACCATCCACATCGCGCTGGCACCCTTCATCGCGCTCGCCGCGTGCACCACAAACGCGACGCCGCAACCGGAGCCCGCGCCCGTGTTGCCGTCGTGCGTCCCGAACCGCGACGGAATGATCACTGCCGACGAGCTGCCGATCGCGCTCGGCGCGACGGTGACGTACTACACCGGCACGAACCGCACGATCGCGCAGACCGGCACGGCGTGGAAGCTCGATGACGAGCTGCCCGACGACGACGTGATCGAGCTCGGCCCGGTCGCGCTCGGCGCCCAGTGGTACGCGGCGTCGTTCCCGAGCGGCCAGTTCGTCGTCGACGCGGGCAGCGGCCTCGACGGTATCTATCACCAGGACGCGCAGGCGCTGTGGCTCGACGGCACCGCATCGCACGACGAGTCGCCCGCGGGAGGCAAGACGCTCGTCGTCTACGCGCCGCCGGTCGCCGTGCTGCGCTTCCCGGTGACGAAGGGCCAGTCGTTCTCGACGACGACGACGCTCGTCGACGCGACGATCAACGGTCTGCCGTTCAACGGCACCGACGAGCTGACCGTCGATGTCGCCGAGTCCGGCACGCTGCGCGTTCCTTACGTCGAGTTCTCGCCGGTCCTGCGCGTGCGTACTCACGCAACTCGTAGGGCGAGCTCCGGTGGCGTGCCCGCAGTCGGCCGCCGCACGACGATCTTCCTGTTCGAATGCTTCGGCGAGGTGACGCGCGCCGAGAGCAAGCAGGACGAGACCAACCCCGACTTCACGACGGCCGCCTATCTCAGGCGTTTCGCACTAGGAGTAACACCATG
Source organism: Kofleriaceae bacterium (assembly GCA_013368795.1). Lineage (GTDB taxonomy): Bacteria > Myxococcota_A > Polyangia > Haliangiales > Haliangiaceae > JABFXX01. The sequence continues at coordinate 37,867 of JABFXX010000653.1, read as the reverse complement.
ATCTGGGACATGTGGAAACAAGGCTTCGCAGCGTGGGAGCAGGCGACCGCGCAGTACATGGAGAAGGTGCTGACGAACCCGGGCGTGCTCGGGCCGGCAGGCGCCATGCTCACGGCAGCGATGAAGACCAAGGCGGCGACCGACAAGGCGCTCGCCTCGTGGTGGGCGACGTTCGGCCTGCCGACGCGGCGCGATCAGGAGCGCGCGCTGCACAAGCTCAACCAGCTCGAGACGCGTCTCTATGACCTCGAGGAGCAGCTGTACGCTCAGCCGACGCAGAAGAAGAGCTAGTCATGAACCGCTCGGACATCGCCCCTCTGCTGAATGTCCAGACCGCGCCGCGCGCCGTGTTCGACCGGCTCGCGACGCATCGCGATCGCCCGCGCTTCCAGGTCCGCACGAACGTCACAGGACGCGCTGCACCCTGGTCGCCGGTGACGTGGGGACAGTTCGCGGAGCAGATCCGCGGGGTCGCGCGCTGGCTCGTCGAGCGCGAGCTCGCCGCCGGCGAGCGTATCGCGATCTACGCGCCGAACAGCGTCGCGTGGGCCAGCGCTGCGCTCGGCGCGCAGACCGCAGGGGCCGTGTTCGTGCCGATCTATCCCGCGTCGACGCCCGAGCAGGTCGCGTACATCCTCGATCACGCCGAGATCAAGTACGTCTTCGTCGCGGGCAAGGAATGCATCGCTCGCCTCGAGAAGGCGCGCACGCTCGTCACCGCGCCTCCGCAGGTCGTCGCTCTCGACAGCGCATCGTGGCCCGCTGGTGCGCCGGTCTCCGACGAACACTCGATCCGCGCCGCCGCGCTGCGCGATATCGCCGAGCCGTCGCTCGTCGACGCGCGCCTCGCCGCGATCGATCTCGATCAGCCGGCACAGATGCTCTACACGAGCGGCACATCGGGCAACCCGAAGGGCGTCCCGCTCACGCACCGCAACGTCGGTCGCAATGGCGCCGACTGGCTCGAGTGCAACGCGCCCGTCCTCGAGGAGGGCGATCGCGATCTGCTCTGGCTGCCGATGAGCCACATCTTCGGCTTCGGCGAGCTGTGCGCCGGAAACCTCCTCGCGTGGGAGACCTATCTCGCGACGCCGGCCGACGTGCTCGAGCTCCTGCCCAGCGTCGCGCCGCACGTGTTCATGTCGGTGCCCGCGTACTGGGAGAAGATCGCGCGCGCGATTGGCTCGGCCGATGACCGCATGGCATCGCTTCGCCGCGTCACCGGCGGTCACCTCCGCTTCTGCCTGTCGGGCGGCGCCGGCCTCAAGCTCGAGATCAAGGAGCTGCTGCACAGCTGCGGCGTGCTCGTGATCGAGGGCTACGGCCTCACCGAGACGTCGCCGACGCTGACGCTCAACCGGCCGCACGCGTTCCGGTTCGACTCCGTCGGCAAGGCGCTGCCGTCCGTCGAGCTCAAGCTCGACATCGACGGCGAGATTCTCGCGCGTGGCGAGAACGTGTTCTCCGGCTACTTCAAGGATCCGGCCGCGACGGCCGCTGCGTTCACCGAGGACGGCTGGTTCCGGACCGGCGATATCGGCCGATGGACCGAGGATGGCTTCCTCCAGATCATCGATCGCAAGAAGGACATCCTCGTCACCGCGGGCGGCAAGAACATCCCGCCCGCGAACATCGAGGCGAAGTTCGTCGACGATCCTGTGATCGAGCGCATCGTGGTCTACGGCGATGCTCGCCCGTACCTCGTCGCTGCGGTCTGGGTGCGCCCGGACGTGCCGGCGGGCGAGTGCGCGAAGCTCGTCGAGCAGCGCGTCGAGGACATCAACCGCGGGCTCGCGCGCTACGAGACGATCAAGCGCCACTTCGTCGCCGAGCTGCCGCTCACCGTCGAGGACGGCACGCTGACGTCGTCGCTGAAGCTCCGCCGCAAGGCGGTCTACGACAAGCTGCGCACGCGCTTCGAGGCGCTCTACCAATGAAGATGCCCAGGAAGACGCCACTCGACTCGATCGCGGCGCTGCTGAAGCGGGCACCGAAGGGCGCGCCCGCGGTCGGCACGACGCCGCACCAGGTCGTGTGGACCGAGAACAAGTGGCGCCTGCTGCGCTTCGCTCCGGCGCGCCCGAAGTACGCGACGCCCATCCTGATGGTGCCGTCTCTGATCAACCGCTGGTACGTGCTCGACCTCGGCCCGGGCCGCTCGCTGATCGAGTGGCTCGTCGCGCAGGGGCACGAGGTGTTCTGCATCGACTGGGGCACGCCGGGCGACGAGGATCGCTACCTCACGTGGGACGACATCGCGGGCCGCTACGTCGGCCGCGCCGTGCGGATCGCGTCGCGCTACGGCCGCACGGGCAAGACGCATGTCCTCGGCTATTGCCTCGGCGGCACGCTCGCGGTCAGCTACGTCGCCGCGTTCCCCGAGTACGTCGCATCGCTGCTCGCGCTCGCTGCGCCGATCGACTTCGAGCACGCCGGCATCATGTCGACGTGGACGCGCACGCCGACGTTCGACGTCGCGGCGCTGCTCGAGGCCTTCGGCAACGTGCCGTGGCCGCTGATGCAGGCGAGCTTCAACATGCTGCGCCCGACGCTGCGTGCGGCAAAGACCGTCGCGCTGCTCGACCGCGCGTGGGACGACGAGTTCCTCGAGGGCTTCCTCGCGACCGAACACTGGGGTCACGACAACGTGTCGTTCCCCGGCGCGTGCTACGCGCGCTACATCGAGGAACTGTACCGCCGCAACAAGCTCGTGCACGGCGGATTCACGGTCCTCGGCCGTCCCGCCGAGCTGCCGGCGATCCGCTGCCCGGTGCTCGCGCTCGCGTTCGCCGACGACAACATCGTCCCGCTGCCGAGCGCAGCGCCGCTCGTCGATCGAATCGCGAGCACGGACAAGCAGCTCGTCGTCCAATCGGGTGGCCACGTCGGCGCGGTGGTGTCGCGCAAGGCCGCCGATCGGCTGTGGCCCGTGATGTCGGAGTTCTGGGCGGCGCGCTAAGCTGCGATCGTTGATCGTCGCGCTCGTCCTGTTCTCGGCGCTGCTCCACGCGACGTGGAACGCGCTGTTGCGCATGGAGAAGGACAAAGACCGCTCGCTCGTCGCGGCGGTCAGCGTCGCGACGCTCCTCGCGGCGATCGTCGCGGCGATCCGCTGGGCGCTCGAGGAGCCGCCGTTCGCGACGACCGAGTCCGCGATCTGGACGGTCGCCGCGGGCGTGCTCGAGTGGATGTACTTCGCGTCGCTCGCGAAGGCGCTCGACAAGGGGCCGCTCGGCCCCGTCTACACGGTCTCGCGCGGCGGCGCGATCCTCGTCGTCTGGCCGGTCTCGGTTGGCCTCCTCGGCGAGACGATCACGACGACGTCGGCGATCGGCAGCGCGGTCGTGCTCGCCGGTCTCGCGCTGACGAGCGTTGGCGTGAATCCGACCGCACGCGCAGCTCGCAAGGACGCGCTCGCCTGGGCCGCCGCATGCGCGGTCGCGATCGCCGGCTATCACCTCGCGTACAAGGAGGCGCTGCGCACCGGCGGCAGCGCGTCGGCGGTGTTCGCGGTCGCGCTCGCGGTCGCCAGCGCGATCAACATCGTGCGTCTCGGCACCGAGGGCCGCCGCGTCGCCGCTGGCATCATCCGCACGCGCCCGGGACGCGTGCTGCTCATGGGCGCGATCTGCGGCGGCTCGTTCCTCATCCTGATGGAGGCGCTCGCCGCCGGCGGCGCGGGCTACGTACTCACGCTGCGCAACACGTCGGTGCTGTTCGCGATCGGTCTCGCCGCGCTGATCGGCGAGCGTCCGCGGCGCGCGGAGATCAGCGGCGCCGTGCTCGTCGCGGCCGGCGCCGTGCTGATGGCGTGGCCGACTACTTAGCGAACAGGTCGTGCATCGTCACGCACTCGAGGCCGCTCGCGTGCAGCGCGGCGACGATGCGGGGCAGGGCCTCCATCGTCCAGGTCTGGCCCTCGTGGAACAGCACGACGTCGCCCGCGCCGACGTTGGCGGGACCGCACGTCTCGGCGAGCTTCGCCGGATCGTGCTCGCTGTGATCCATCGAGTCGACCGACCACATCGCGATGATGTAGCCCGCCGAGCGCAGCGTCAGCATCGACAATGGATCGATCGAACCGTGCGGCGGCCTCACCCACGCCTGACCGCTGACCTGACCACCGATCGCGCGCTCGGTCTGGTCCATCTGCTCGAGGAGCGCGCGCCGCGACAGCTTCGAGAACCGCTGGTGATCGAAGCCGTGGTTCGCAACCTGGTGGCCGCGTCGCACGTACTCGCGGATCAGCTGGGGATGCTCGACCGCGCGGTTGCCGCATACGAAGAACGTGGCCGGGACGCCGAGATCGTCGAGCAGCTCGAGCAGCTGCGGCGTCATCGGATCGGGGCCATCGTCGAATGTGAGCGCGACCCTCTTGCCGATCGCCGGTCCCTTCCGCAGGACACCGGGGATCCGGTCGAAGACCGCGTTCTTTACCAGGGCGCGAACATTCACTGCCACCTCTGATGGGTAGCGGATCCTACGGAGACTCACAAGAACGACCGGTCGTCCAACCGTCGAGGTCTTCGTGCTCTAACTCACCTCTCACCACTTCCAGTCGCGATACGTATCGCGTAGCTCGGTCTTCTTGAACTTGCCCGCCGAGGTGCGCGGAATCGTCTCGACGAACACGAATGCATCGGGGACCCAGAACTTGGGGAACCGCGAGGCCAGGAAGGTTCTCAGCTCGTCGGCGACGCATAGCTGACCGTCTTTCAGCACCACCGCCGCCAGCGGCCGTTCGCTCCACTTGGGGTGCGGTACGCCAATGACCGCCGCCTCGCGCACTGCGGGATGTCCCATGAGCGCGTTCTCGAGCTCCTGGGACGCGATCCATTCGCCGCCCGACTTGATGAGGTCGGCAATGCGGTCCGTCAGCTTGATGAAGCCGTGCTTGTCGATGCGCGCGACGTCGCCGGTTCGAAAGAACCCGTCGTCGGTCCAGCGTTCGGGCGTGTGCCCACCGACGTAGCTCGCCGAGATCCACGGGCCGCGAATGTGCACTTCGCCGCTCGTCGTGTCGTCGGCGGGCACGTCACCGTTCTCGTTGCGCACGCGGAGCTCGACGAACGGCACCGGGCGCCCCTGTCTCGCGCGCAGCGCGTACTTCGTCGCGTCGTCGGCGCCCTCGAGTGCGGCGGGTAGCCGCGACACCGTCCCGATAGGCGACGTCTCCGTCATGCCCCATGCATGGATCAACGTCAGGCCGTGGCGATCGAAGTCGCGGATCAGCTGCTCGGGCGCCGCCGAGCCGCCGACGATCATCCGCACGTTCGGCACGAGCTTGTAGTGACCCGGCTTGGCGTCGAGCACGTCGCGAATGCCGATCCAGATCGTCGGCACGCCGGCCGCGATCGTCACGCGCTCGGTCGCCATCAGCTCGAGCAGGCTCGGCGGATCGAGGTGACAACCTGGGAACACGACCTTCGCGCCGACCATCGCGGCGATGTACGGCAGGCCCCACGCGTTGACGTGGAACATCGGCACGACCGGCAGCAGCGAATCGGCATGACTGAGCGACAGCGAGTCGGGCATCGCCGCGACGAGCGTGTGCAGCAGCGTCGAGCGATGCGAGTACACGACGCCTTTGGGCCTGCCCGTCGTGCCGCTCGTGTAGCAGGTGCCGAGCTCGTCGGTCTCGGCGAGCCGCGGCAGCGCGCGCGTCGCCGGGGCCGCCTCGAGGAACGCCTCGTAGCTCTCGTGCTCGCCATGACTTCCGACCACGAGCACGCGCTCGAACTTCGCGCCCGACGCGACGACCTTGTCGTAGAGCGGCAGCAGCACGTCGTCGACGATCAGGATGCGGTCGCCCGCGTCCATCGCGATGTAGGCGATCTCGTCGGGATGCAGGCGGAGGTTCAGCGTGTGGATGACCGCGCCGGCGAGCGGGATGCCGAAGTACGCCTCGAGATGCTCGGCATGGTTCCACATCAACGTCGCGACGCGATCACCGCGCTTGATTCCGGCGGCGCCGAGCGCTCGCGCGAGCCGTTTCGCCCGCGCGATCACGCGTGCGTATGTCGTGCGCGTCAGGCTCTTGTCGGGCCTGCGCGACACGATTTCGACATCGGGAAACCAGCGTTCCGCTCGGTCTGCGATCCAGTCGAGCGTCAGGGGAACATCCATCATCGTCGAGCTCACGCGATCCTCCTCCTCAGGTAGTTCACCAGATCGATCCTCGTCACGATTCCAAACAGCGCGCCGCGATCGACGACGACGCCGACGAGCCCTCGGTCGAGCACGGCGACGAGATCGGCGATCGATGCGTTCGGCGCCAGCGTCTCGACCTTCGTCGACATCACGTCGCGCACCGACTTGCCGAACGCGTGGTCGCCCGCCAGCGCGGCGACGAGCAGGTCGCTCTCGTCGAGGATACCGACGAGCGCGCCGCGATCGAGCACCGGCAGCTGCGAGACGTCGTGCAGGCGCATCCGCGCGTATGCGACGCGAAGTGCGTCGTCGGGCGAGACGTCGACGAGCTGGCCCGCGCGCCTCGCCACGACGTCGCGGAGATCGCCGTACGTCGCGTGCGGCAACAGGCCCTGATCGGCGAGCCACTCGTCGCGATATGCCTTCGACAGATACTTCGCGCCGCTGTCGCACACGAACGTGACGACCTTGCCGGGCGTCTTGCGATCGCGGCAGTAGCGCGCGGCCGCCGCGACGAGCACACCGCTCGAGGTGCCGGCGAGGATGCCCTCCTTCGCGAGCAGCGTGCGCACGGTCGCGAATGCCTCGGCGTCGTCGATCGTGTATGCACGCTTCACGCGCGACAGGTCGCAGATTGGCGGGATGAAGTCCTCGCCGATGCCCTCGACGAGCCAGCTGCCGGCCTCGCCGACCTTGCCGGTCTCGACGTAGCCGGCGAGCACCGAGCCCTTCGGATCGGCGAGCACGATCTCGACGTCGGGCGCGACCTTGCCGAAGTAGCGCGACATGCCGGTGATCGTGCCGCCGCTGCCGACGCCCGCGACGATCGCGTCGAGCTGGTGACCGGTCTGTTCCCAGATCTCGGGCGCGGTCGTCTGCTCGTGCGCCGCGGGGTTCGCCGGGTTCTCGAACTGGTTCACGTAGAACGCGCCTGTCTCGCCCGCGATCCGCTGCGCCATGTCCTGGTAGTACGCGGGGTGGCCCTTGCCGACGTCGGAGCGCGTCCAGATCACCTCGGCACCGAGCGCCTTCAGGTGCGTGACCTTCTCCTGGCTCATCTTGTCGGGCACGACGAGCGTCAGGCGATAGCCGCGCAGCGCCGACACGAGCGCGAGGCCGAGGCCGGTGTTGCCGGCGGTCGCCTCGATGATGTGACCGCCCGGCTTCAACAGGCCCGCCTGCTCGGCGGCGGCGATCATCGACAGGCCGATGCGATCCTTGATCGAGCCGCCCGGGTTGTTGCTCTCGAGCTTGAGCCACAGCTCGCTGCCGGCAGTGTCGAAGCACGACACGCGGACGAGAGGCGTCTTGCCGATGAGCTCGAGCAGGCCGGTCGCGGAGATCATCCGCTCAGGAGGCTACCTCAGAGCGAGCAGTACGGCGTCGCCTCGAGCTCGGTCTCGGTGTCCGCTGCGACATTCTTCTGCGGGCACGACTCGTCCTCGCTCCACGCCCGCCATTCGGCGCCGCGCCCGATCGAGGCGGCGTAGTCCGCCCAGTACTTGTAACCGTCGGCGCGCGACTTGAACACGACGGGCGCCTCGCAAACATTGCGCGAATCGGCAGACGCCTGGTCGGCCGCCGCCTTCTTCATGACCAGGTCGTACATCGCCGACGTCGAGCTGTTCCAGCAGCACGTCTTGCTCTTGGTGTACTCGAGCTCGCCGAGCACGTAGTCGGCCTGCGTGCGGTACTGGTCGTCGAGCGCGGCCTGCGTCGTGCCGAGCTCCCACGCGATGCCGTAGAGCATGCGGAACGCCTGCTCGCGCCGCTCGCGCGCCGAGCACGACGCCGGGTACTGCTCGAGGTGGTGGCGCGCGTCGGCGATCTGCGCGAGCAGCTCCGTCTTCATCTGCTGCGGCGTGACCTGGCCGAGCAGCGACTGGAACCGCGCCGGGCGCGCGGCGATGCGCGGGTAGTCGAGCGAGTTGATCCAGTGTGCCTCGTCGGCGTTCATCCAGGTGTTCGTCCAGTAGCCGCCGACGTTCTTCGTCACGCGCCAGCGCTTGATGCCACCGCCGAGCTTCGAGTACTCGACGCCGTCGTCGGATACGCCCTCGCCGCCGGTGTACTCGCTCGTGAAGTAGCCCTTCGACGACTGGCCCGACTGCTTGACGCCCTGGCGCCGCGGCATCGAGCCGCTGATCGTCGTGACGTCGAGGCTCGCCGCGCCGATCGGTTTCACTTCCTTGACGACGAGCGTGTGACCGATGCCGTTCTTCTGCCAGCGCTCGATCAGGATGTCGCCGGCGCGCACCGCCTCGGGGACGATGTTGTACGTGTTCGCGGTGTCGGCGAGGTTCTGCGAGCTGAGGTAGTTGAGCGTCATCACCGTGAAGTAGGCGGCGCGCTTGTTGAGGTGAATCTCGTCGACGTACGCGCCGAACACCTGGTTCGCGCCGAGCTCGGGCTGCTCGTCGACGCCGCCCCACAGCTTGCGCTTGCGCAGCGCCTGGTCCTTCGGCCAGCTCGTCCGCCACGTCGTGCTCGACGTGTAGTCCTTGTACGCGACGCCGAACTCGGGCGACTCGGCGAAGCGGCCGTTCACGGTCCGCACGCCATAGTGACCGAAGTAGACGCGCTGGCCGTTCGCGATCGCCTCGAACTGCAGCGGCAGCTCGTACCAGGCGGCGAACGTGATGCGGAGGAACATGCCCATCTCGGCGCACTCGAGGTACGGCGAGGGCAGCGTCTTGCCCCATGGCGTCGTCAGGCGCACCGTCGTCGAGTAGTTGTCGAGCGACGGGATCCACTCGAGCGACTCGAGCCACTTCGCGTACTTCTCGTCCCACGTGAGCCCGCTGTTCGCGGCCCACGCGAGGCCCGCCGCCCGCGCAGCCGGCGTATCGGTGTCTTCCCATTTGTTTCGCGCGGTCCATACCTGCGTGCGCGTCGTGTTCGTGTTGACGAACAGGCCCTTGCGGTACTGCGAGTCCTCCTTGCCCGGCGCGGGCACCGGCTCGACGGGGCCGTCCATGCCCCATTCCTCGTCGGCACCACCGGTGGTGTCGGCACAGGCGACCAGGAACAAGAGCAGGATGGAGAGGCGACGCATGGTGGCGGGCCGATGAGCACGCCGCGTGCCGGTCGGACCGGGCGGTAACACCGTAGGATCCAAGAGGGGCCCGAGGCGCCGGCAACTCGAGTGGTCGGGCCGGGCGGTCCGCTGGTGACTGGCGGACCTAGAGATCGACGGCGAATCCGACGGAGGTCACGACGCCGCCGACGCGACCGGACAGCGCCTCGTGCACCGTCGCGTGGACGTAGCCGACCTCGGCGGCGACCGCGCCCGGACCGAGGTGCAAGGCAATGCCGGCCGCGGCGGTCGCGGCGGGAACGACCGACGTCGCGCGGGAGCTGCCGAGCGGGGACTGCACGCGGCTCGTCGCCGTCGCGATGCCACCGCCCGCGCCGAGCCAGAGCTGGGCGGCGCCGAACGGCCGGCGATACGCGAGCCGGACGAGCGTCGGGAGCGCGGTGAGCCGGCCATCGACGGGTTCGCCGGTCTCGGTCATCGCGTCGACCCTCGACGTGTAGCCGCCGACCGACGCATCGACGACGAGGTGCCGCGACACGCGCACGCCGAGCGACACCGACGCATACGGCGTCGTGATCCGCCCGAGGTTCGTCAGCACGCCGACGCGAGACACGAGCTCGAAGCGTGCGTCGGGTCGTGCCGGCGGAGGAGGAGCGACGTCGACCCGTGGAGGCGACCGAAGGGGTGGCGGCTCGTGGTGAAGCGTCAGCTCGCAGCTTGCCTGCTGGTCGGCCACCGTCGCAGTGATCGCGACATGCTCGTCGGAAGCCGCCTCGCGATGTGTCGACGTGATGATCGCGCTCGCGATGCCGTTCGCAGTGGTCGGCGCGAGCGCGCCCGTCGACGCCGTGATCGCGGGCGCGACATCGAGTGGAACGCCGGTGCTCGTCGTGGCGATGGCGACGACGCGATCGGCGAGACATGCCGCGAGGACAGACTTCACCGGCGGCACGCCGAGGGGCTGCTGTTTCTCGAGCGTCGTGCCTCTGCGCGTCGTCGCGATCGTCCGTACGGTGGTGATGCCCGGCGGAACGACGATCGAGACCTCTGCGATGCCCGCGGCGGACGCGCGCACCGGCTCGGTGCGAGCGCCGGCGACATCGACGACGACGTCGGCATTCGGTGACGTGTCGACCTTGATCGTCGCGCGACCGGCGAGCGGTACCGCGACCCAATCGACAAGCACGCCGGTGTCGTCGAGCGCGGCGACGATGGCGAGCTGCGGGTACTTCGCCGCCGGCAGGGTCAGCGTCACGCGCTGGATGTCGCCCTCGATCGTCGGCGACGACACCTCGCCCGTGCTCGTCACCCAGTGGACGAGCCCGCGCGCGCGTGCGGTCAGCTCGATCGATGTATCGCGGCCGAGTACCGCATCGGGCGCCGTGATCGCGAGCGGACCGGACGACCGCGTGTCGGCGTGAGCGATGCGCGCGACGGCGAGCGCGGCAAGGAATGCGACGCGCGTCATTTCCAGTCCACTGTCGTCTCGAGCTTCGGCGTCTCGACCGGAGGATGCACTGCGGTGCGCCGGACGACCCTCGTCTCCTGCCGTCCCATCGCGTCCTCGACCATGATGACGATGACGTTCGAGCCCTTCGGGAACGCGACCCTCTGCGCGAACGTACCGGCGGCATCAGGCGTCGTGCGCTCGCCGTTGATCGTGAGGACCGCGCCGGGCGTCGTCTCGCCGCGGATCGCACTGATCTCGCGATCGGTGCCCGCGGCGCTGATCTTGAGGAACAGCGAGCTCGGGATCGCCGTCGGTTCCGTCGGCGCTTCGCCGTGCCGGACGATCGTCTGTGTGCCCTCGCCGACGGCGACGGTCTCGCCGCGCGCCGTGACCTTCGCGTTGCCGCGCTTGGTCGCGACCGTGACCTGGCCGGTGCCCGAGCTGAGGACGTCGAACGCACCGGCTGTCGCCTCCGCGAATGTCTCGGTCTCTGGCGTCGCGATCCGGATCGTCGTGCCTGCCTGCGCGTTCGCCGACACGTGGCCGGCGCTCAGCACGACCTGCGAGACGTGCGCCGAGATCTCACCGACGGTGATCTCCGTGCGCGCCTCGACGAGGACGGTGGCGCCAACATCGATCTCCGCGCGCGCCTTCGCGCCCGTGCGGATCGTGTCCTGCTCGGTTAGCGACTCGCCGGCGTTCACCGGGATCCAGCTCGCGCCGACGCGCTTCTCGACCGTGCCCTCGATGCGGACGACGCGCACGGTCGGTTCTGGCGCCGGTGCGGCGACCGGCGCCGCGATCGATGGCGCAACGGGGGGCGTCGTCGCCGCATGCGCCGACGCGGGCTCGCGCATCCACGTCACGTAGATCGCATAGCCAGCACCGGCGACGAGCGCGAACGCGAGGGCGGCGGCAACGACGTAGCGAGTCATGCGTCCTCGCGCTCAGCAGGCAGGCGAATGACGAACGTCGCGCCATGGCCCGGCGCGGCCTCGACGTGGATCGTACCGCCGACGCTGGCGAGCATCGTCCGGCACAGTGCGAGACCGAGGCCGGTGCCCTGGCCGATCGGCTTCGTCGTGAAGAACGGTTCGAAGATCTGCTCCTCGAGCCCCGCGGGCACGCCGGGCCCGGTGTCGGTGACCGACAACGCGAGCGCGCCGCCGCTGCGTTTCGTCGCGATCGTGATCGAGCCGCCAACCGGCGTCGCGTGCAGCGCGTTGCTGACGAGATTCAAGAGGACCTGCGTGAGCTCGTCGCGCGAGCAGTGCACGTGTGGAAGCGCGCGGTCGAGGTCGAGCTCGAGCGTGAGCCGCTGCAGCTCGAACTGCGAGCGCGCCGAGTCCGCGACGAGGTCGACGACGTTCGCGACATCCACGGTCTCGAGCGGCGCGGCGCCCGTGCGCGAAGGCGCGAGAAACCGCTGGAGCAGCTCGACACAGGCGCGCGACTCGCGCTCGATCCGCTCGAGCTGCTTCGCGACATACGCGGGGTCGTGCGCGCGCCGGCGCGCGACCTGTGCGAAGCCGACGATCGCGGTCAGGAGATTGCGCGCCTCGTGCGCGGCGCCAACGGCGAGCTCGCCGACAACTGCGAGCTGTTGCAGGCGGCTCGTCGAGGCGTCGGGAAGCTTGGGATCTCGTTCGTCCGCCACGGTGACCTACGCGAGGTGAGCGCCGCGTCGCGCGGCAGGAAGGGTGATCGTCATCGTCGTGCCGCGGCCGACCATGCTCGAGGCGGAGATCCGACCGTTGTGGACGTCGACGATGCGGTGGGCGAGGGCGAGACCGAGACCGAGGCCGCGCCAGTTCTCCTTCGTCGTGAAGAACGGTTCGAAGATCTTGTCGAGCAGCTCCGGCGCGATGCCGCGCCCCGAGTCCTCGACGTCGACGGCGACGAGCTCGCTCTCGATCGCGCGGACGGTCAGCCGCAGCGTGCCGCCCGCCGGCGCCATCGCGCGGATCGAATTGTCGACGAGGTGCGAGATCGCGTGCTCGAGCTGCGCCGCGTTGCCCATCACGTCCGGGATGTTGCCGTCGATCGCGCGGACGACCTGGACGCCGGCGCCGGCGAGCTGCGATGCGCGCGCCTTCGCGACGCTGTCGACGATCGTCGACAGATCGATGCGGATCGCGTCGCGCATCGTGTCCTGCGCGAGGCCCTGCATGTTCTCGATGATGGCGCGGATGCGCAGCGCCTCGCGCTCGATCGTCTGCAGGCGCGTCGCCGTCTTGGCGTCGAGCGAGTCGCGGCGCGCGAGTAGGACCTGCGCCGTACCGAGCACGCCCATCAGCGGGTTGTTGATCTCGTGGGCAATGCCGGCGCCGAGCGTCGCCATCGCGCCCAGCTTGCGCGACTGCAGCAGCTGCTCCTGCGCCGCTTTGAGCTCGGCGGTGCGCGCATCGACGCGCGCTTGCAGCTCGGTGTTCCAGATCCGGATCTCTGCCTCGTTCTTCTGGAGCTCGCCGGCCATACGGTCGAACGACCGGCCGAGTGCGCCGAGCTCGTCGTTCGACGTCGTGCCCACGCGATAACCGAGCTCGCCCCGCGCGAGCGCCTCGGCGGCAGCGACGAGCCCGCGGATCGGGCGGCGGATCGCTTGCGTCAGCACGAGCCCGGCTGCGAGCGCGCCTGCACCCGCGACGGTGATGATGAACAGCCACTGCCGGCGCAGCCGATACAGCGACGCGAAGGCGTCGTCGCGCGACTGCTCCGCGACGACGTGCCAGCCGGCGAGCGCCGGCTTGCGTGCGTCCATCGCCCCGCTCGCCGCGGGAGGTCCGCACATCGGCGTCCCATCGGGACCCTCGAGGCGCGTCGCGACCGATGCGGGCGATGCGTCCGCGAGCTCGGTGCAGATCCGGCGCAACGACAGGCCGACCGTCAGCGTCCAGCTCGTAGCGCCGGGTGCGGTCAGCTCGAGCGTCATCGGCACGAGCGGGCCGATGGTCGCGTCGACGATCGGCCCTCCGATCGTCCAGCCCGGCGCGTGGGCGACCTTCTGGTTCGCGAGCTCTCCCGCGAGTGCCGTCGGGATGACCGGATGCGTGCTCGCCGCGGTCGCATGGATCGAGCCGAGATTCGCACCCGCGCCGTCGCGCAGCACGACAAGTGCAAGATCGGAGTCTTGCTCGTAGACGAGCATCAGTGCTCCCTGACGCTCGGCCTCGGTCAGCGTCATCCAGGGGATCGTGCTCGCGAGGCCACGCACGGTGTGTTGCACCGATGTGACGGTCGCGACGACGGTGCGCGCGCCGTGGTCGGCGGTGCGGCGGTGACCTTCGGCGACCTCGCGACCGAGCTCGTGCTCGTACGTGCCGAGCGCGGTGACCGCAGAGACCGCGAGCGGCACGAGCCCGACGACAACGACGATCGCGACGAGCTTGCGCGCGACCGTCATCGGCGAGCTCCGTCGAGCGCGTCACGGACGCAGCGCAGCAGGTCGTCGGCCGAGTAGGGCTTGGGCAGGAACGGCCGATCCTCGAGGCGCTTGGCATCGGCGGCGCGGCCCGATGTCAGCACGACGGGCAGCGACGAGATCTGGCTCGCGAGGTCGATGCCAGACATCCCGGGCAGATCGATGTCGGTGATGACAAGTTGCGCGCTGCCGGTCGCGAGCGTCGCTAGCGCGTCCTCTGCGGTGCGAACGCCGTGGACCGCATACCCGGCCCCGCCGAGCAGCCGGCGCGTCGCCTCGCAGACCGCACCATCGTCCTCGACGACGAGCACCGCCTCGCCGCGGCCGGCGTGTACCGGCGTGCGCGCACGACCCGACGCCTCGGCGAGCGCATCGTCGGTCCACGGCAGGCGGATCTCGAACGTCGTGCCGCGCCCGGGTATCGAGGACACGTCGATCGTTCCGCCACTGCGCGTGACGATCTCGCGCACCGTCGCGAGTCCGAGTCCGGTGCCGCCGCTGCCCTTCGTCGTGAAGAACGGCTCGAAGATGTCGACGAGGATGTCGGCGGGGATCCCGACGCCAGTGTCGGACACCTCGAGCACGACACGCGGCTCGTCGGCGCGGACACGCGTCCGGATCGTGATCGTGCCGCCTTCCGGCATCGCGTCTCGCGCGTTGACCGCGAGGTTCGTGATCACCTGCTCGAGCTGGCTCGCGTCGATCTTCGTCATCGCGGGCATCGGGCAGGTGTCGACGACGAGCCGCGCACGCGCCTCGAACGTTCGGGTGAGCATCTTGCCGACATTGGCGACGAGGGTGTTCACGTCGAGCACGGTCGGCCGGACGAGCTGGCGGCCGCTGAACGCGAGGAGCCGGCGCGTGAGGTCGGCGGCGCTCGTGACGGCCGCTTGGATCTGGTCGAGGTCCTCGATCGCGATGTGATCGGCCCCGATCGCTTCGGCCGCGAGCTCGGCGTTCGTCCGGACGACGGTCAGCAGGTTGTTGACGTCGTGCGCGACGCCGGCGGCGAGGCGGCCGAGCTCTTCGAATCGGGTCGAGCGTGCGAGGCGCTTCTCGAGCTCCGCGCGCTCTGCATCGGCGCGCTCGCGCTCGGACACGTCGCGGATGACCTCGACGACGTACACGCGGTCGTCGCGGTGGAGCGTGCTCGTCGTGACCTCGACGGACACGAGCGTACCGTCGGCGCGTTTCTCGCGGCGGCGCACGAGGCCATTCGCGACGATCGGGGGCGCTGTTGGGGACGTCAGGTCCGCCGCATTCATGCCGACGAGCTGCGCGCGCGGTCTGCCGTACAGGCGTTCGGCGGCGCTGTTCGCGTCGTGGAGGACGCGCGTCACCGCGTCGATCACGAGCACCGCGTCCGGCGACGCCTCGTACAGCTCGCGATAGCTGAGCTCGCTCTGCTCGAGCGCCTCGACGAGCTTGCGCTCCGCGCGCCGCTGGCGGACGCGCTCGCAGGCATTGCCGACGCGCAGCCGAAGCTCGTTGATGTCGCGCATCGGCTTGATGAGGTAGTCGGTCGCGCCGAGCGACATCGCCTCGAGTGCCGAGTCCATCGAGGGATACGCGGTGATGATCACGACCTCGCAGTCCGGACACGCCTGGCGCAGCCACGGGACGAGCTCGAGGCCCGAGACGTCGGAGAGGTTCTTGTCGACGAGCGCGACGTCGTACGCGCGACCGCTCGTGACGATCAGCTTCGCAGCGGCGCCGGTCTCCGCACTGATGATCTCGTAGTCGTCCATGATGTCGGCTACGAGCTCGTGGATCACCGGCTCGTCGTCGATGACGAGCACGCGGCGCTTCGGGTCGCTGTTCGTGGGTAGTCGCGTAGTCATGGCACCATCACCAATCCGGCCGGCACCGTGCCGTCGCCGACGGTCATCCACACGCGCGAGCCGACGACCTTCGCGTCGAAGATGCGCGTGTTGTTCGGATCGCCGAAGCCGTTGCCCCCGAACCCGCCGCACGTCGCCGGGTGCTGGGCCGCGGAGCAGCCATCGAGTCCTTCGAAGTCCGCGCGCACGGCGGCAGCGGCGTTCGTCGAGCGAAACACGCGGACGCCGGCAGCGGAATCGAACCCGACGTACAGCAGCGACGGCGTTGCGACGAGCATCGTGATCGACGTCAGCGACGCGTCGTTGAACTGCGTCAGCAGTGCATCGCCCGTGCTGTTGGGTGCGACGAGGCGCCAGTCAGACGACGAGCACCGGTTGAACGTCGGGTTGCAAGTCCACAGCTGCGGGCCGACCGTCGTGTTGCGTGCGACGAACAGGTTGCCGCCGAACGTGACGATCTGTGGAACCGCGCGATCGCGCGCGTCCATGCGGACGGCGCCGAGCACCGCGCGCGAGGCGCGGGCGGTGTAGGCCGTCGCGGTTGGCGTGATCGTCGTCCAGTCGGGAAAGCACGTGCCGCATATAGCGGGGATGGGCTGCGGTGAGATCGTCGTCGCCCGAACCCACGCGTTCTTGTTCGCGAGGTAGACGATGCCTCCCGAATTGCCGATCGCGTCGACGCCTTCCGGATCGTCGATGCTCGTCCAGCCGGGCAGCCGATCGAGCCGCATGTTGATAGCGTTCGTGCTTGTCGCGTCGAGTCCGGGCGCCACCGGCGTCGTGGTCAGCGCGATCAGGGTTGCGCTGCTCGTCGTCTTGCCGGAGAGCCCGATGTAGAGCGAGCTGCCGACGCCGGCGAGCGCGCTGATCCCGGTGGTGGTGCCCGAGGCCAGCGTGCTTGTCAGGTCGACATAGCGGAAGTCGAGCACGGCGTCGGTGTCCGGCGTCATGTACAGGTAGGCAGTTCCTTTCGTCGTCCCGTTCCAGGCCGTGAGCCAGTCGGTGCCGCCGAACGTCACCGCGTCGATCGCACCATTGAGCTCCTCGTTGTCGGGTCCGCACGACACAGTGTCGTGGCTGCATCCGATCGCACCGAGTGACGTCAGCGGCGATGCGGGGTTCGACGTCTTGTTGCCGATCGTATCCTTGGCGAACGCGAACGTGGCCGACTGTTGCGTCGTGCCGTCCGCCGAGAACGTCATCACCGTCGAGCCGGTCTTGTTCGGGCCGACGTACAGCATGCCGCCGTGGCTCGCGAGATAGCCCGTCGTCGTGCCGTCGGCGAACACACTCGCGTCGACGACCGCGACCTCGACGATGCTCGCGGTGTTCGAGATCGCGTTCTTGGAGATGGCTCCATCGCTGACGCTGCCGGTCAGCTGGAGGGTGCCGCGCGCCGTCGCACGGTAGGTCCACGAGAACGTCACCGACGCGCCCGGTGCGATCGACTCGCTCGCCGACGGCGAGGAGATGACCATCGCGGTGCCGGTGCCGGTCGCAACGAGCGCGCTCGGGCTGACACCGGTCGCGCCGATCGCGCCGATGTTCGTGACGCGCATGGTGACGGTGAAGTCCGCACCACGCGACAGCGGATCGGGCAACGCGAGCGTCGCGGCGAAGTCGGCGGGATCGACGATCGCGAACGATGCGGTCGCCGTGTTCGAGATCACCGCAGCGCTCGTCGCGGTGTCGCTACCGGTCACGCAGCCGGAAAGCTGGACGCTGCCGTTCTGGCTCGTCGCGAGCGTCCAGGCGTATGTGGTCGTTTCACCGGGCGCGAGCGTCGATGGGGTCGCGGGCGGGGCCGCCGCGATCGACGCACCAGCGCCGACCGTCAGCGCGCACGGCGTGACCGTTGCCGCCGCGACCTCGCCGGTGTTCGTCACTGTCAGCGTGGCCGTCGGCTGCGCGCCGCGGCCGACCTGCGCGTCGACTGCGAGAGACGCGGCGAGTGCCGCACGCCGGAGCACGCGCACTGCGCCGGTGCTGCCGGTCGAGCCATAGCTGCTCGCGACGCGGACGGTGCCATCGCCGGGCGTCATCGGGGTGAACATGCCGGCCTGGGTGATCGCTGCGATCGGCCCGGTCGCCGACCACACGAGCGTCCCGGTATCGGTCGTCGCGTTGCCGTCGGCATCTGTGGCGGTCGCCGTGAACATGACCGGCAGTCCGCCCTCGACGAGGTCGACACTGGCAGGCGTCACATCGAACGCCGCGGCGTGGCCGGGCGCGATCGTGACAGCGGCGGTCGCGGTTGCGCCGGGAACGCTGGCGCGGATCGCGCCGGTGCCGGCGTGCTGTGGATTTAGAACGCCGCTCGCCTCGAGCGATGTGATCGCACCGGCATCGATCGTCCATGTCACGGTGCCGGGTGCCGTCGGGTTGCCATCCGCGTCGGTTGCCGTCGCGGTGAACACCGTCGGCGGATCGTCGGCGGTGACCGCGAGGGAGGTGGGCGCGATCGCGAGCGCGACGGGGGCGCCGGCGACGATGTCGATCGAGCCGCTCGTCGCGGCGGCTCCGTGCGAGCTCACCACGTGGATGGCGCCGCTGCCGGCGTGCGCCGGCGTCAGCATGCCGGTGAGAGGATCGAGTGCCGTGATCGGGCCGCTCGCGATCGACCAGGTGAGCGTGCCGAGGTTCGTCGTCGCATTTCCGTCCGCGTCCTTCGCGGTTGCCGCGAACGCGACCGGCATCGCATCGGCGCTGATGGAGAGGCTCGGCGGCGTGACTGCGAGCTGGGCAGCGCGGCCGGCGACGACATCGAGCGTCCCGGTCGCCGCCGCTCCGAGCGTTGGATGGGTCGCGGTCAAGACGCCGGTACCCGGCGTCGCGAAGTCGATCGCCACCATCGTCGTATCGGTCGGTGGCAGCGAGGCGGTGACGCCCGTGAGAGACCACGCGACGGGCACGGTCGCGACGAAATTGCCGAAGGCGTCGACCGACGCCGCATGCGCGATGAGGCCGCCGTCGCCATCGGTCGTGAGGCCGCTGCGGTTGCCGATGATCGAGCCGGTCGTCGGATCGTCAACGATCTCGATCGCGATCGGCGTGGCCGCGCGGACGACGACGTCGCCACTTTCGGCATCGAGCATCGCGCCGGCGTGATGGGCGACGAGGTGTGCCGTACCTACCTTCTCGGCGTGCAGCTGGACGGCGCTGGCGGCCGGCGCGAGTGTGCCGATCGCAGCCGTCGTCGACCACTCGGCCGCGACATCGCCGACGAAGGCGCCGGTGCGATCGCGCACGGTCGCGTACGCCTCCAGCGAGTCGCCGGCGACGAGGTCGGCGGTGACCGGATGCCCGGTACCGTCGGGCGCATCCTCGATCGAGAGCAGGAGACCGATTGGCTCGGCCGAGATCGTGAGCGCGTCGTGCAGGACGAGCGTCGCGCCCGCTGGCGAGGTCGCGGTGACGTCGTAGGTGCCGGCGGCGAGGCCGGCCGGAATCGTCAGATCGATCTGTGTGCGATCGCGCCATGTCGCATCGACGGTCGTCGCGCCGACCGCGACCTTCCAGCCGCGATCGACGACAGGGGCAGTGTCGTGGTCGAGGTCGATCGCGACCACGACGTCGAGCGCCTCACCGTGCAGTGCGACCGGGCTCGCGACGAGCGAGGTCACCGCCGCCGGCTCGACGCTCGAGAGGCGCGGCGACTCCGAGCTGCCGCAGCTCGCCAGTGCGAGCCATGCGAACGCCCAGAGCTTTGTCATCACCCGTACGGGTCGACCGTCCTGGCGCCGCGTTCAGGTAGGTGTCGGTTTGTCGGGTAAGGCCAGCTGTTTGCTCGTGAATCCGGTCGAAACGCCGGCCATCGTCCGGATCATGAGGTTTCGCAGCGGCGGGATCGCATTCGCGATCGGGAACGTCCAGTCACGCAGCAAGCCCATGACGCGCGAGTCCGACTGGAACAGCGGGGTCAGCCACCGTGTCATCCGCTGGTAGTAGCCGAGGTGGCGGCGGCGGGTCCGCGCGTAGCGGTCGAGGCCGGCGGTGATCGACTCCGTGGCAAGCGAGTCGGCGAGCACGAGGGCATCGACGAGCGCGAGGTTCGCTCCCTGACCGAGCTGCGGGCTCGTCGCGTGCGCGGCGTCACCGATGAACACGACGTTGCCGTCGTGCCAGCGCGACATCCGCACGTCGCGATAGCGGGCGAACGTCACCTGATCGGGTGAGCGAATCTGGTCGAGCACGTGCTCGATGCGCGGATCGATCGCACGGACCTCCGCCTTCCACGCGTCGAGCCCGGCGGCGCGCCACGCGTCGAGCTCGCGCGCGGGCAAGCTCCAGAACAGCGACACGACCGGCGTCTCGCCGCGCGGCGCGAGTCCCGTCGGCAGCGCGCCGTAGAGGCGTCGCGAGCCGGCGCCGACTTGATAGAGCTCGCGCGTGAACACGCGATCCGGATCGTGGGCGACGAACCACAGCGCGCCCCATGGATAGGCGGTATCGCGCGTCGTCGTGCCGGTCGCCGCACGCAGCTCGCTGACCGCGCCGTCGGCGACGATGACGAGCTCGAACGGGCCGTGCTCGGCGCCGGTCGTGTCACGGATGAAGGTATGCGGGCCGTCTCGCCGGATCGCACGGGCATCGATGCCGGTCTGCACGCGCACGCGCGGCTCGGCGCACGCTGCCGCGTAGAGCGCCTCGAACAGCACGCCGCGATGGAGGCCGATGCCGAACCACGTCGGGTCGACGGCGGCGTACTGGAGATCGACGAGCGTGCGCAGCGCGTGCGTGCGGAACCACAGCCGATCGATCCGCGAGCCGCGCGCGGTGATCACGTCGAGCAGACCGAGGCGTGCGAGCACCGCCTGGCCCGTCGGCTGGATCATGATCCCCGCGCCGACCGGTCCGGGCTTGGGCACCCGCTCGAGGACCGTGACCTCGTGGCCCGCGCGCGCGAGCAGGATCGCAGCGGCTGCGCCGGCCGTTCCACATCCGATCACACCGATCGCGGGCACTCCCACTACGATGCACGAGAACGGCAAACCTGTGCAGGCTTCGCGACCCCATCCCGATGTGGTATGACCAGCGGTATGACCGACTACGAGAAGATCGCCGTGAGCTTGCCTTCGCGAGCAGCGGAGACGGCACGTCGGGCGGTTCGACAGGGACGAGCGGCGAGTGTGAGCGCGTACATCGCATCGGCCATCGAGGAGAAGGCAAAGCTCGAGAGCCTGGAGGCTTTGCTCGACGAGATGCTCGCCGAATCAGGCGGACCTCTCACGGCGACCGAGGCGCGCGCAGCTGACCGTACGCTCGCGAACGCCGCACGCCGTAGACGCGGAAGGCGGCGCTAGTGCCGGGCCTCACGCTCGATGCCGGCGCGCTGATCGCATTCGAGCGGAACGACCGTCGCGTCGTCGCGTTGCTTGCCCGCGCGATTGCGCGCGACTACGAGCTCGTCGTTCCCGCCGGCGTCGTCGGTCAAGTCTGGCGCGACGGCAGCAAGCAGTCACGCCTCGCTCGGTTGCTCGCTACCGACGAGCTCGAGGTCGAGAGCCTGCACGACATGCGGGCCCGCGCTGCCGGTCAGTTGTGTGGCGCGAGGAAGACGTCGGACGTGATCGACGCATCCGTCGTGCTCTGCGCGCGCGAGCACGGCCACACGGTGATGACCTCGGACCCCGACGATCTCGAGCGACTCGATCCGAACCTGTCTCTCATCGTCGTCTAGAAGCTCTTCGCGAACCGGAATCCGGCGAGCACGTACGTCGACTCGTAGCGGCCGGCATTGATCATCACGTCGCTCGGCTGACCGCGCACCGGCGTCAGCTGCGGGACCTTCGCGTCGGCGAGCGAGACGTCTCGGTCGGACAGCAGCGCGATGCCGACCGACGCGCCGAGGTTCCAGCTGTTGCCGCGGTAGGCGCCGCCGAACCCGAACAGGTGCTTGTTCGCGTCGACGGTCAGCGGCGACACGTAGCCGAGCGGCGCCGCTGCGGTCTCGTACGCGTAGCCGGCACCGATCGAGCCGCGGCCTCGGGTGTACTCGCCGCCGACCGACGGCGAGTACGAGTTGCGGTAGTTGCGCGGAATCGTCGACGGTCCGAGCTCGTACGTGCCGACGCCGGCGACGTTGACGATCGACATGTTCTTCGGTGTGAACGTGATCGCGTCGTGCTCGGACCACAGCTCGACGTGCAGCGCCGCCTCGAACTTCCACGTCTCCGACGGATGCGCCTCGATGCCGGCGTGGATCGAGCCGGGCAGCGTCATCTCGATCGAGGCGGTGTCTCCCATGATCTGCGCGCCGTCGTAGAACCCCGAGCTCGGCAGCTTCGTCTGCAGCGTGCCGGTCGCGCCGGACACCTTCGCGGGCAGCTGGACCATCGCGCCGAGCGAGACGTGCTCGGTCGCGTCGACCTGGATGCCGAACGACGCCGACGGCGCGAACGTGTCGGTCTGCTTGAGGCGCACGTCGGAGTCGAACTCGGGATCCTCTGGCGCGCACACGGTCTGGCCCGGGCAGCCTGACAGTACGACGCGCGAGTCGAACGCGGTGACGACGTCCTGCACGGTCGCGCCGATGCGAACGCGATCGGAGATCCGGAACGCCGCGGCGAACGTCGCGTAGAGGATCTTCGTCTCGGCGATGCTGATCGAGCCGTAGCGCGTGCTGCCGTCGACGGCGTAGCGGTGGAGGCCGGCGTACGGGGTCCACGTGCCGGCGCCGACGACGAGCCGCTTGCCGATCGGCACGACGACGCCGAGCGATGGGATCGGCTGACCCGGATGGTCGTTCGAGATCGTCGGCAGCGTGTTGCCGCCGCTGTCGATGCGCGTGTAGTCGACCTGCTGATCGACGTACATCGTCGTCAGCGTCAGCGTCGTATCGGACACGTGGGCGATACCGGCGGGGTTGAGCCAGATCGCGTCGGCGTCATCGGCACCGGCGACGAGCGCGCCGCCTCGCTCGGTATCGCGCACACCGCGAAACGGCAGGACCATGCCGCCCGCGTAGGCGGGTGCGGCGAAGCCGAACAGCATCGAAACACAGATGAGTCGCTTCACAGGTCACGTCCCTTGATGATGGTGATGAAGCGGGGCATGCCGCGCTTCTCCTCGTGCAGGAACACGCCGACGCTCCTGAACGTGCTGCCGTAGTCCTCGGCGAGCCATGGCGCAGGAGGCCCGGGGTGGACGCGATCGACATCGCCGATGCCGTCGGCGACCGCCGAGATCGCGGAGATGCCCGGATCGGCCGCAGGATCGTGCTGCGTGAACAGCCGCGCGACGAGGTTCGTCAGGGTCGCGTCCGTATCGGCGGCATGCAGCTTCGCGAGCAGCGCGAGCTGGGTCGGCAGGTAGGTCTTGTCCTGTGCGAGCAGGTGGCCGGCCATGCGCGCGATCGCGACCAGGTCGGGATCGTCGATCGCGAGCTGGACGAGATCGGCGGCTGCGATGCGCATCGTCGCGTACGCCTCGGGCGAGCTCGCTCCGTCCATCACGCCGTGGAGCAGCTTGTCGAACGCGGCGCGCGGTGCACCGGCCGTGGTCTGCGACTCGACGAAGTCGATCGCCGTGGTGAGCAGCGGGTGCGTCAGGAAGTCCTCGATCTTCTGCGGCAGCTCTGTCTCGAGCCACTGCACGCGGTCGCCCTTCGCGTCGTGCTCGGCGATGCGATCGCGGAGCAGCTTCGTCGTCGCGTGCGTCGCGGCCCGGAAGTGCGGGCTGTCGAACGTCCACGTACCGCCGACCTTGTGCGAGCGGAACATGACGTCGATCAGCTCGTGCGTGCTCTCGGCCCACAGCGCGGCGCGCGGCGACATCGCGATCCGCGCGCGCTTCGCCCGGTAGGCGTCCGCGAGCAGGTGCCAAGGCGATAGCGTCGGGACCAGGTTATCGTCGGCGGTTGTCGTCGTCGTTCCGCCCTTGCGATCGGTGAGGCCGGGCCGCGGCGTGACGAGATAGCTGCCGGCGTTCGCGACGATCGTGCGGAATGGCTTGCCGTTGACGGTGATCGCGTTGAGCTCGGCAGCGTTCTCGGTGAGCGCCGGCCACAGATCGCCCGCGAATGCGTCGATGACGAGCGGCTCGTAAGACACGCCGTTCGAGCCGCGCGTGTAGTTCGCCGCATTCGGGTCTGCATGCTGCGTGTCGGTCGATTGCGCCGACGACCAGTGCTTGTGCAGGACCGAGATGATGTCGACGAAGATCTGCTCCTCGTTCGCGTCGGCGAACGCCTGGAGCACGGGCCGCACCGTGTCGAAGAAGTTGTCGCGCTCCCACACCGGCAGCGTGCCGGCGTGCTTCTCGGTCATGAGCGCGCCGAACTTGTCGCGCGACGGATTGCTCGTGTCCTGCAGCGTCTGCGGGCGCGGCTCGAGGAACAGCACGCGATTCAGGGCCTCCGGCGTCGGGTGGGTGCCAAAGCCGGTGATCGTCGATTGTTGCTCCAGGTAAGCGTCGCCACCCTGCGCGGCGATGAGCGTGTGCACGACGGTCCCCCACTGGTAGCTGAAGTTCGCCTTGCGGCGAGGTCGGCGTCCCATCGCGGCACACGCCTCGGCGGTCGCGCCGGGCTGCGTGTTGCCGAACGCACCTGCGGTCGTCTCGCAGAGGAGCATGCCGTTCGCGTCCTTCGCGTAGACGATCGACTGCAGGTAGAACACCGCCATGTTCGGGATGCGGAACAGAGCGCAGGCGTTCGCGTAGGTCGCGATCGGTAACCCCGTGAGCGGCTCCTTCACCTGCGCGCCGGCCTTGCTGCACTCCTCGACGCCGTTGGAGTCGCTGATCAGCGCGAGCAGGCGCTGCCAGAGCGAGCGGTTGAAGCCGATGTCGGGCTGCGTGCGATCGACGACCGTCGAGAACGAGCCGGTCACCGTCTGGTTCGACGCGATGTCGAACCGGTCCTTGTACTTCATCTGATCGCGGAACCGCAGGAGCAGCTGGCGGACCTCGGGCTTCTCGAGCGCCGCGAACAGGTCGCGCGTCAGCTGCGGGTTCGTGAGGATCTTCTGGAGGTGCGGGCGGAGGTCGTCCCATAGCGGCGCGTCGGCAAGGATCTCGGCCTCGGGGTGATCGTCGGCCATCCGCGCGGTGACGATCGCGGCCTCGAGTAGGCGCGCAACCGCGGCCTTGTGGTCGTCGAACAACGTGTCGGTCAACGCGAGCGTATCGAGGATGTTCGGGTCGCGCAGGAGCTGGGCGAACGCGTAGGCGAGGTCGAGCAGCGGCGAGCTCTGTGTATCGTGGCCCTGGAACGTCAGCGTCGTACCGTTGTCGAACGTCTTGGTCTGCGACGTGCGCTCGCCGAGCAGCTCGTCGGCACCGCGGAGCAGGTCGATCACCGTCGACTTCTGCGGATCGAGCAGCGTCGCCTGATCGTTTGCCATCGAGCCGAGCAGCGTCTTCGTGACGTCGAAGTACTCGTAGATCGGCGCACCGTTCGCGTCGAGCGCGCGACCCTGCGCATCTCGCGTCGCGTTGTCGCCGGTCGTTCGAAACGGCGTCGTGGCGGCGAGCACCGTGCCGTTGGCCGCGAGGAACTCGCCGTGCTCGTTGACGTCGGCGAGCTTGTCGCCGTCGAGATCGACGAACGGGGCAGGGATGACGCCGCCGACGAGCGCGACCTTCGCGATGCCGCGGCGATCGCGGCGGACCAGCCAGAGCGGCGTCGGCTCGCCGAGGTCGGCGCGCTCGGTGAGCAAGAACTCGTTCGCGATCTGCGCCGCGGTCGAGGCACCGCTCGGTGCGGGCGATGCATCGGCGAGCGTCATCGACATCGCCTGGACGAACGCGTCCCACGGGGCCTTGCTGCTGCCGCCGTCGACGATCGAGGGCAACACCGTGTCCATCACCTCGCGAATGTGCGGCGAGCCGGTCAGCGGTGCCGCGGGACCGATCGCCTGGTCGACGGGGCGATAGCCGTTGCGCGTGCCCATGCGGCCGAACGCGAACATCGCGGGCTCGTCGTTGCCGATGTCGGTCAGCATGTCGCCGAGCGACGCGATGCTGCTCGACATCGTGTCGTCGTCGTAGAGTGCGAGTATCTCTGGTTTCGTCAGGTACGCCTGGAGCGGCCCGGTGACGTCATCGGGGACGATGTGATCGATCGCGGTGACGAGGCGCGCGCGGTTCGCGGCGAGCGCGACGAGCTGCGGCGGCGCACCGTCGGGTAGCGGCCCTCCCTTGCACGCGTCGCGGTACTTCGATCCGCTGACGTCGGTCGGGTCGGCCTGGAACGCGATCCGCTTGCACATCAGCGTGACGACGCGCTCGCCGAACGTGCCCGGATCCGCCGGGACGCGGGTCGGGTCGTAGGCCGGTGCGCAGCCCGCGAACACGGCAATTCCGAGGAGAAGACGGACCCTCATCGTCGGCCATCTTCACCAAGTCACCCACCGCTGAGAATCAGTTAGGTGACTCACGCAGCCGCTGTGCCTGCAACACCGGTTCGCGCGATTACGGTCGACTCTCGCTAACGCGCCCAATCGCAAGCGTGTCGCTGCAGCGAGAGAAGTTGGTTAGGGCTCTGCTAGTGTGGTCTCTCGCACGTGGACGAGATCTGTTTCGAGATCCAGGACGGCACCCAGTCACGCGTCGTCGCGCTGAATGGGGAGCGACTCACGATCGGTCGCGCACCGACCTCCGGGGTCGTGCTCGCGCAGTCATGGATAGCGGAGACTCACGCACGGCTCGAGTCGATCGCAGGCGCACATCACGTCATCGCCGTCGACGGCGACGTCCTCGTCGGCGGTGTGAAGGTCGCCGACGCCGTCCTTCACGATGGCGACATCGTCCGGCTGCCAGACCGCACGACCAAGGGCCTCGTGACGCTCGTCTATCGCAACCCGCTCGCGCCGCGGATCGCGCCGGTTCATCACTTCGCGACACCGCCGGGCGGCAAGCTCCTCACGATCGGCCGCGCCGACGCCGACATCGTGCTCGATCAGCCGCTCGTCGCGCGCCGCCACGCCGAGCTCGCGTGGGGCGACAGCCACCACGTGCTGCGCGACCTCGGCTCGACGAATGGCACGTGGGTCAACGGCGTCCGCGTCCACGGCTCGCGCGTGCTCGCGCCGGGCGATGTCGTCCAGATCGGCACGTTCCGCCTCACCTACGACGGCGACAGCCTCGACTCGTTCGATCAACGCGGCGCGATCCGCATCGACGCGCGCGACCTCCGCCGCGAGGTCCCCGGCAAGGTCCTCCTCGATTCGACGACGCTGTCGATCGAGCCCTGCGAGTTCGTCGCGATCGTCGGCGCCAGCGGCGCGGGCAAGTCGACGCTGATGATGGCGCTGTGCGGCTTCCAGCGCGCGACCGGCGGCCAGATCACGATCAACGGCGACGACCTCTATGCCGGCTACGACGCCTACCGCTCGATCGTCGGATACGTGCCGCAGGACGACATCCTGCACCGCACGCTGTCGGTCAGCCGCGCGCTGCACCACGCCGCGCGCCTGCGCCTACCGGCAGACACCGCGGAGCCGGAGATCGCCGCGCGCATCGACAACGTGCTCGCCGCGGTCGACATGATCGAGCATCGCGACAAGCGCATCGACCAGCTGTCGGGCGGTCAGCGCAAGCGCGTGTCGATCGCGTGCGAGCTACTCGGCGATCCGCAGCTGCTCTTCCTCGACGAGCCGACCTCGGGTCTCGACCCCGGACTCGAACGCAAGCTGATGTTCACGCTGCGCAGGCTCGCCGACGCGGGCCGCACGGTCGTCCTCATCACGCACGCGACGCAGAACATCCGCGTCTGCGATCACATCGTCTACCTCGTCGACGGCAAGATGATCTACTTCGGCCCGCCGGCGCAGGCGCTCGAGTTCTTCGGCGTCGAGGATTTCGCCGACATCTACGCGGCGACCGACGAGCCGGAGAAGATCGAGGAGAACGCCGACACCTGGCAGGCGAAGTACCGCGAATCGCTCCAGCACCAGAAGTATGTCGTCGAGCGGCCGGCGCGCGCCCCGGCGGCGCCGTCGGTCGAGCAGCACGCGGAGAAGGAACGGCGCGCGAAGTCCGCGACCCAGTCGCCGTGGCGACAGATCCAGATCCTGTGCCGCCGCTACGCCGAGCTGATGCTCGCCGATCGCAAGAACCTCGCGCTGCTGCTCCTGCAGGCGCCGATCATCGGCGCGCTGCTGCTCGCGGTGACGCACAAGACCGCATTCGTCGCCGACCGCATCGAGGCCAAGAAGCTCGTGTTCATGCTCGCGCTGACCGGCGTGTGGTTCGGCGTGATCAACTCGGCGCGAGAGATCTGCAAGGAGGCGGCCGTCCTGCGGCGCGAGCGGCTCGCGGGACTCAGTCCCGGCGCGTACCTCGCGTCCAAGCTCGTCGTCCTGACGTTACTCGTGCTCGTGCAGAGCGCGCTGCTCGCCGGCGTGCTCGCGCTCGGCCTCGCGATGCCCGCACACGGCATCGTACTCCCCGCACTTGTCGAGCTCTACGTGACGATCGTCCTGTGCGGCATCGCCGGCGTCGCGCTCGGCCTCGCGCTCTCTGCGATCGCGACGACGCCCGACAAGGCGATGAGCCTCATCCCGCTCGTGCTCGTGCCGCAGGTGCTGTTCGCCGGCCTCATGTTCCAGCTCTCGGGCGTGACGAAGGCGATCAGCTGGCTCGTGGCGAGCCGGCCCGGTGTCGACGCGCTGTCGGCGATCGTCTCGATCAACGACCTGCCGAGCCTGCTGCCACTGCCGTTCGAACCCGAGCACGCGCACACGCCGGCGATCCTGCTCGGCACGTGGGGCACGCTCGCCGCGCAGTCACTGGTGTTCAGCGGTCTCGCCTGGTTGAAGCTACGCAAGTAGCGCGGCGCGCTCGAGCAGCAGGGCGCGGTCGCGCGTGTTGCGCGTGAGCTCGGCAGCGCGCTCGTACTCGGCCTTCGCCTCGGCGTTGCGGCCGAGCTTCGCGAGCAGATCGGCGCGCGCGCTCGGCAGCCACGGATACGTCGCGAGCGACGGCTCGCCTGCGATCGCGTCGAGGATCGCGAGCCCGGCGGCCGGCCCGTCGGCCATCGCGACCGCCATCGCGCGGTTCAGCTCGACGACCGGGGACCGCGTGAGCGCGACGAGCTGCGCGTAGATCGCGGCGATCTCGGCCCAGTCGGTCTCGGCGGCGGTCGTCGCGCGCGCGTGGCACGCCGAGATCTTTGCCTGCAGCACGTACGTCCCGGCGCCCCCGAGACCGTCTGCCTTCGCGAGCGCGTCGAGGCCGCGGCGGATCATGCCGATATCCCACCGGCGCCGATCCTGTTCGAGCAGCAGCACGTGCTCGCCGCTTGGCCCACGCCGCGCACCTGCGCGCGACGCGTGGAGCTCCATCAGCGCGACGAGGCCATGGACCTCGGGCTCGTCAGGGGCGAGGCCCGCGAGCACGCGGCCGAGGCGAAGCGCGTCGTCACACAGCGCAGGGCGGACCGCGTCGTCACCGGCGCTCGCCGCATAACCCTCGTTGAAGATGAGGTAGATGACCTCGAGCACCGACGCGAGACGCTCCGCACGGTCTGCGCCGCGTGGCACCTCGAACGGGATCTTCGCGTCGGCGAGCGTTCGCTTTGCTCGCACGATCCGCTGCGCGATCGTCGGCTCCGGCGCGAGGAACGCGCGCGCGATCTCCTCGGTCGTGAGCCCGCCGAGCAGCCGCAGCGTCAGCGCTGCCCGTGCCTCCGATGACAGCACCGGATGGCACGAGATGAACATGAGGCGCAGGAGGTCGTCGCCGACGTCATCGTCGAGCCTCGCTTCGAGCTCGGTCGCGAGGTCGGGCACCTCGTGCTCCTGCGCGAGCTGCTCGTGCTTCCGATCGGCAATCTTGTTGTGACCGAGCACGTTCAGCGCACGCCGCTTCGCGGTCGTCACGAGCCACGCGGCCGGCTTCACGGGGATGCCGGTCTCGGGCCACGACTCGAGCGCTGCGACGAGCGCGTCCTGTGCGAGCTCCTCGGCAATGCCGACGTCGCGGACGAGGCGGGTCAGCGTCGCGATGAGCTTGGGCGCCTCGAAGCGCCACACCTCACGGATCGCTGCGTGTGTCTCGGCCGTGACGGCGGTCACCGTCGCCGACTAGACCACGGCCTAGCGGGGCGGACCATCGGCCGGACCGACGAGCTGGCGGATCTCGCCGGTCCCATCGCCCGCGACGGCCATGAACCGGCGGGCGACTTCGACCGCCTCGGCCTGCGACTTCACCTGAACGATCGCGTAGCCGACAACCAGCTCCTTGGTCTCGGGGAATGGCCCATCGGTGTGGCTGAACTTGCCTCCGCGGATCTCGAGCTTGGACGCCAGCGGCAAGATCCCGCCGCTGTCCAGAAGGACGCCGGACTTGATCATCTCGCGGCCAAACGCCTCGATCTCCTGCAACTTCTGGGGATCCGGGTTCTTGTCATTGCCGTTGTAGGTCATGAGGAAGCGCATGTCGGACTCCTGTGTGGGGTTCTAAATCTCGGTTTTCGGTCGGTACACACGCCCGACAGACGAGCCGCCGCCGGATCGACACGCTCCGGATCTTTTTTCGGGGGCCATGTCGATTTCGGGGTTCGTGGTTCGTCGTCTCCATGTAGGCCGATGCTGTCCCTGCTACCGCCCATTCTCTGCGTCGTCGCGTCCCTCGTGTGCGCGGCGAAGGCGGTCGCCAGTCTCCATCGTCCGGACACCGACAAGAATGACGGCGTGGCGCCCGCGCACGGCGGGCGAGGCTGTCATGCGGCTCCGTTTGTCGTCGGTGAGCCCTGCGTACGGTCTCTTGCCGACTGATCGATCGACCCGCTACGTTGGGACGGGTCATGAGCTTGCGCCTCGAGAACGAGGGAGTCGTGCAACAGGAGATGGACGACGTGGACACGAGCCCCGTGTTCGCGCTCCGCCAGATCCTCGTCGTCGACGACACGCCAGCAAACCTCGTCGCAGCCGAAGCTGCGCTCGCGCCCCTCAACCGGACGATCGTCATGGCCAACTCCGGCCAGGACGCACTCGCGCGCCTGCTCGAGCAGGACTTCGCGCTCGTCCTGCTCGACGTCCACATGCCGGGCATGGATGGCTTCGAGACCGCGCGCTGGATCCGTTCGCGCGAACGCACGCAGCACCTGCCGATCATCTTCACGACCGCGCACTCGCACACCGAGGCCTCGGTCCTGCGTGCCTACTCGCTCGGTGCCGTCGACTTCCTGTTCAAGCCGATCGTCCCCGAGGTCCTGCGCGCCAAGGTCTCCGTCTTCTGCACGCTCCAGGAGCGCACCGCCCAGCTCGCGGCCGAGCGGCTCGAGCGCGACTTCGAAAATCGTCGCCGCGACTACGAGAACCTGTCGCTGCGCCGCGAGCGCGATCGCGAGCAAGCCGCCAACAAGGAGCTCGCGCGCCTCAACGAGGCCCTCGCGACCAACGATCGCCGCAAGGACTCGTTCATCGCGATCCTCGCGCACGAGCTCCGCAACCCGCTCGCGCCGATCCGCACCGCGCTCGATCTCATCCGCCAGACCCCCGAGCGGCAGCCCGAGCCCAAGATGCTCGACATCCTCGAGCGCCAGACCACCGTCCTCTCGCGGCTCGTCGACGATCTCCTCGACCTCTCGCGGATCAAGGCCGACAAGATCGAGCTCCGTCCCGAGCTGATCGATCTCGTCACCGTCGCCGAGACCGCGATCAGCAGCTGCCGGCCGATGCTCGAGGACCGGCGCCACACCATCGTGTTCGACGCGCCCACCGACAAGATCAAGGTCATCGTCGACACGATCCGCTTCGGCCAGATCATCTCGAACCTCCTCAGCAACGCCGCGCGCTACACCGCGCCGGGCGGCCGCATCGAGGTCTCGTGTGGCACCAACGCCGAGGGCGCCTACATCCGCGTGCGCGACAACGGCATCGGCATCCCCGAGGACCTCCAGCGCAGCATCTTCAAGATGTTCGTCCAGGAGCGCGTCCGCTCCGACGGCTCCGGTGGCCTCGGCCTCGGCCTCGCGCTCGCGCGCCGCCTGGTCGAGATGCACAAGGGCGAGATCACGGTCGAGAGCGAAGGTCGCGACAAGGGCAGCACGTTCGAGATCACGATTCCTCTCGCGAGCTCGCCCAACGCGCTCGCCATCCGCAAGCGCACCGAGGACATGCAGCCTCTCAGGCTCCCAGAGCCTGTCGCGCGGCGGACGATCCGCACGGTCGTCATCGACGACAACGACGACGCGCGCGAGCTCCTCGCCGACCTCCTCAAGACGAAGGGCTACGAGGTCATCTCTGCCGCCGATGGCACGACCGGTGTCGACCTCATCCGTCAGCATCGTCCTGACCTCGCGCTCGTCGATCTCGGCTTGCCCGGTCTCGATGGCATCGGTGTCGTCGAGGAACTGCGCACGCTCTGTCCCGATCTCAAGACCCGTCTCGTCGCGCTCACCGGCTACGGCGAGGCGTCCGATCGCGAGCGCACGCAGAAGGCTGGCTTCCACGCGCATCTCGTCAAGCCGGCGACGGCCGCTGCGCTGTTCGCCTGTCTCACGCAGCAGCTCGAAGAGACCTCGTAGTCAGTCGCCTGCGATCTGCTCGAGGCGCTCGAGGATCTTCGGCCAGCCGCGGCCCATGCCGACAAAGCCCGCCTCGTCCTCGGGACGGAAGCCCGAGTGCTCCATGCGCACGCGCGTGCCGCCGGCTTCCTCTGCGAGCGTCCACGTGACGATGGTCTTGAGCCCGCTGTCGGATTCGGTGCCGTCGCCCCAGCTGTACACCAGCCGGCGCTGCGGCTCGATCTCGAGCACCTCGCAGTTGGTCACGCCGCTCCAGCCCGCGACCGGCTGCGCGCGGAACTTGAACTTGTGACCTCGCTCGGGCTGGAAGTCATTCTGCATCAGCCAGCGCGCGATCAGGTCCGAGTGCGTCAGTGCCCTCCAGACCTTCTCCGCGCGATGCGGTACCAGACGCTCGACGACGATCGATTTCGTTTCAGTCATCAGTCCATCTCCTCGAGAAGTTGTTCGAGACGATCGAAGCGCTCGCGCCAGAACTCGCCGTACACGCGGAACCAGTCGACGAGCGGTGCCAGCCCCGCCGCCCGAGGCGCGTAGTGCGCGAGCCGGCCCTCGCGGCGCAGCCGCACGAGTCCCGCCGCCTTCAGGGCGGCCACGTGTTGCGACACCGCAGGCTGCGAAATCCCCGATCCATCCGTGAGTGCGGAGACGCTGAGCTCGCCTTCCTTCACGAGGCGTTCGAACAAACGTCGTCGTGTCGGATCGGAGAGTGCTTTGAAGGCCGTTGAGACCTGCGCCTCGCGCATGTCTGATCCATAAGCCGATGCTTATGGATTGTCAATGCGAAGATCTGCCGGCCCACTGCCGTGCTGTGCCGTCAGGGTGCGCCGCACTCGGCGTCGCGCCCGAGCTGCTTCAGTGCGCGGCAGCGCAGGTCGCGGGCTTCCGGCGCGAGCGCGTGATCCGGCCACTCCGACGCGAACCGCTCGGCCAGCGCGATCGCACGTTCGGGCGACGCGTTCGGGCCAAGCTCGATGCGAGCTGCTTCCAGCAGTGCGATCGGTGACCAGGTCGCGTCCTTCGCGTCGGCGATCTCGATGCACTCCGCGAGTGCCGCCTCGAACTTGCCCTGGCTGCGCAGGAGCCGTGCGCGACGCCAGCGCTCGATCGGCGGGGTCGCAGCGGCCGCGTCGCGATGCGGGGCCGCGAGGATGACGGCAGCATCCGTGGGCTCGGCGCTCGCGTCGGCGACGCCAGCATCGAGCCTCGCCAGTTCGGGTTCAGGCGCCGCAGCAGACACGGCCGGCATTGCGAGCAAACGTCGCGCGTCGTCGGAGGAGCGCAGCACGCCGCCGTGGGGCCACGCGGTAGTCGCAGCGACCTCGACGTGGTCGTCTCCGCGTGACACGGCGACGTGGCCTTCGTGGACCTCGACGGACGCGCCGTCGTCGTCGACGCGCAGCGCGAACACCGTGCCGGTCGCGACCGCCTCGACGCCGCCACCTCGAAGCCCGAGCCGATACGCGCGTGCGCCGGGCCACAGCCGTGCCGTCACCGTGCCGCGCGTGACCTCGACGACAGTCCGCTCCTCGTCGGTCGCGACGACGCGATACTGCGTGCTCGGTGCCACGACGATCGCGACCCGATCACCGAGCCGGATCGCCGACGGCTCGACGGGGCGGGGCGACTCGCGCACGACGAGCAGCAAGACCGCGGCGGCCGCCGCGAGCGCCACTCCACCGGCGAACCACGGCCAGCGCGCCCGAGCGGGCTCGCTCTTGCCGGCCCATTGCGAGAGCTCGGCGACGAACTGTCGCGCGCCTTCGTCGCGAACCTCGAGGGTCCGCGCACGTGCGATCGCGTCGTCGAGCCGGGTCACGCAGTCTCCCTCTCTGTATTCGTGGCGACGTCGGAGCCGGCTTCGTCAAAATACTTTTGCAGCTCCGCGCGGGCGTGGCGGTCACGTGATGCCGCGGTGTTAGCGAACGTCCCGAGGGCCTTGCCGGCCTCCTCGGCGGTGAGCTCGAAGATCGACATCAGCACGAACGCGTCGCGCTTCTTCTCGGTCAGGCTGCCGAGCGCACGTCGCAGCATCACGAGCTCGCCGGCCGACTGTTGATCGACGTCGAACACCGCCGTATCGATCTCCTCGGTCGGAACCTGCCGGCCCTCGCGCCGGCGCATGCGCCGTGCCGTGCGAGACGCGATCGTGATCGCCCATGTCTTGGGCGAGGCCTCGCCGCGAAACCCGTCGAGTCCCCGATACAGCGCGATCATCGTCTCCTGGACCGCGTCGTCTGCCACTGGCCCGCCGCCGATCGTGAGGTACACGTGCCTACGAACCACCGCATAGAGCTCGCGCAAGAGCTCCGTGCGCGCCGCCGAGTCTCCGGCCCGGGCGCGCGCAGCGACTGCGCCGAGGTCCGGTCCGGTTGACCGCTTCACCGCACATGCGTGGTAGTGCCGCGGAACGATTGCTGTCAAGATCGTTTGACGAATCGGGCAGGGGACCGTGCACGAAGGGTACATGAAGCAAGTCGTGCTCGCTGTCTTGGTGCTGTCGGGGCTGACCGTGCGCGCGCAGGCGGACGAGCCGCCGCTCGACGCATTCCTCGAACAGCGTGTCGCCGAGGAGCTCGCCGCCGACGGCGTCCTCCTCTCGCGGCTCGGCGTCCATCTCGATGTCGAGGTCGTCGGCGACAAGCTCCTGATCTCGCTCGTCGAGAACACGACCGACCGCGCTGCCGCCTCGACGAAGCTCGACGCCATCCCGCCCGATCGCGACGCAGCGGTCGCGGCCGTCACCCAGGTTGCGGCGACACTCTCGTCCCAGCTCGTCGCTGCACCGCCCCGCCTGCCGGCGAAGCCCGAACCGGATGCGACGGCTGCGGCGGTGAAGTCGGCACTCGCCGAGGACCGCGAGGAACGGCGCGCCCAGCTTCTGGCGGAGCATAACTTCCGCCAGGAGGCGATCTACTTCGGCAACGAACCCGTCTTCTACACCGACTTCAAGACGTTCGCCGCAGCCGGCACTCGGGTCGTGCCGTACCAGGGCGAGCTTCATCGCAAGGTCGACGGAGCGGAGTTCTACGAGATCGTCGACCGCCCCGATCTCGCACAGCGGTACACGCGCAACAAACAGTGGGGCTGGATCGGTGCGATTGGTGGTTCGGCGATCGGTCTCACCGGAGCCGTCGTGTTCTCGAAGGCTGCCCTGGACGAGGTTGCCACGTGCCCCACGCCCTCCGACCCCTACGCGCCGTGCAACACGGGAGACCAGCAGGGGTACAAGACGGCTGGCCTCGTCATGATGATCGGCGGGCTCGGCGTCATGTGTATCGGCGTGCTGAGGCTCTCGTTCCCTCATCCGGCGAGCGAGCAGGAGCGCTACGAGCTCGCCGCCGAGTACAACGCGCGGCTGCGCGAGAAGTACCGTTTGCCGGGCTCGACGCGGCGCGAGGAGCATCGCATCCAGCTCGGGATCACGCCGTATGTCGTCGGCGATGGCGGCGGGCTCGTCCTCGGCGGCCTGTTCTGATCCCGCGCTAACGCTCGTCGGTGTTCGCCGACAGGACGGGCTTGATATCGAGCACCGGCGTACCGTCGAGCGCTTCGAGGTTTCGCACGCGTACACGCGGGCCCTCGATCGACACCACTTGCACGCGATGCAGCCCGATAGGATTCGGCCGGTCGGGCGATCGCGTGTTGAACACGCCCTGGATCGGCCGCGTCGGATCGCCGCGTGGCCGTACTTCGAGCACATCGCGGCGTGCGCGATCGAACCAGGTCAGCACGAGAACCTCGTCACCGGCAGCAATGCCGTCGAGCCCGGCGACCACACCCTCGTCGAAGACGATCCATGCCTCGGGCGCGCCCTCGTCGCCTTGCCGCGGCGCGGATGCGCGATCCTTCAGCGGAGACTCGACAATGCCGATGGGGAAGAGCTCGATGCTCATGGACCGATTATAGATCGCCGTCCGCGCGAGAACGTCCAAGGTGGAGGACCTCCTGCGCGCGAGCCGATTCGGAGACGGCGGGCATGGCCTCGGTCCTCGCGGCGCGCGGCCTGCGACGAGACCTTGTTGTCGTCTCGACGTGTGCGGGGAGGCAAACGCGAACGCCGCTTCGGAGCACAGTAACTTTGCGTGCCGAGACTTGTACGCGGGCGCGTGGGTCTTGGTCTCGGCGCGCAGCATCGAGAAGAAAACGACCGCGGCGACGCACATCGAGTGTGGAGACCTTGTTACGAGGCGAACTGGGAGCGGCGCGTGGTCCTGGCCTCGGCGCGCCGCATCGAGAAGGTGAGGAGCGGTGACTGTCCTCGACGGTCACCGAGTTGCCGTAGTGGATGACGACGTCGATGCGCGGCAGTGTCCCGCACATCCGATGCCGAGAGCCTCTTCACGAGCCGAGACTCGGAGGCGGCGCGCGGGCCACTCGGCCCTCGCGCGCGCCGCGCCTGCGATGAGACGTGTGTCGTCATCTCGACGCATGCACTGGGGGAAGGCCGCTGTTCAGGAACCGTCCGTGATGGCGTGCAGTCGGTCCTACAGACGTTGAATCGCGTCGCGGCAACGGTACTTCGGAAACGGACCTTCGCGTGCGGAGGCTCGCACTCGTGTGCGGCCCTTCGCGTCGCGCGCACGACGTCGGGACGCCAGTCGTAGCGGCGACGCCGGTCCGAGGTGGAGGACTTCTTTGTGAGTCGCGATTCGGAGGCGGCGCGCGGGGCCACTCGGGCCACTCGGGCCACTCGGCCCTCGCGCGCGGCTTCTCGCGTATCCCGATGCGCGACGGGCGTCGTGTTCGCGGAGGTTGGTCGTGACTGCGCGCCTCCGGTCCAAATGAGCGATACGTGCGCGGGTTGCCGTCCTGCTGCTGCTGCTTGCCGGCCGCCGCCATGCGCCTCGAGCTGGCCAACCGGAGGGCGAGTTTTCGCCGCAGATGTCGAACGCGTCGATGTCCGTATGTCGGACATTCGTGCGCTCCTTGCCTCTCGCGCGTGTCGATTCTCGACGAGAAACGTTGTCAGACCCTTCTGGTAATTAGTGCCGATATCATGGCGGGGAAGGTTCAAAGGAAGAAGCACGTCCAGCTCACCCTCGACAGCGCACGCAAGCCGGAGCGCAAGCAAGGTGGCTGGCGCCCCGGTGCTGGTCGCAAGAAGAAGCGTGGCTCGGTCTCGCACGACACACGTCCCGAGTTCGCGGGTCGTTTCCCGCAACACGTCACGCTTCGCACGATCGAGGGCGCGCCGAACATCGCGGCCGACTGGCTGCAGCCCCGTATTCGCGCCGTCATCCGCGAGTCGCACAAGCCCGACTTCCGCATCGTCGATTACAACGTGCTGAACAATCACCTGCACCTCGTCGTCGAGGCTGCAGGTAAGCGCTCGCTCGCGCTCGGCATGCAGGGCTTCGAGATCCGGCTCGTGAAGCGTTTGAATTCCGCACTAAAGCGCACCGGGAAGCTCTTCGAGGATCGCTATCACGCGCGGATCCTGACCACGCCGACGCAGGTCCGGAACACGCTGAGATACGTGCTGCTCAACCGC